>JAEUHV010000291.1 GCA_016794485.1 Planctomycetota bacterium | reverse complement strand
CGGTCGCCGACAATCCGCTGGAGATGATCTTCGCCAGCGGCGGCTTCGCCAGCACCCGGTTGTTGCCGGGCAACGTCGTCGAAGCCGCGTTGGACAAGCCGGGCACGTACTCGGTGTCGATGGTCGCGTTCGAGACCGTCGACGGGCGGCAGGTGCCGCACCGGTTCGACTGGGGCAAGGTCGAGGTGCTGGATGCCGAAGGCGTGCAGTCGTTCGCGATCGAGCTCGCTCCCGACGACGTGACCCGTCTCGCCGAGCTGCGCGAGCGGCTGCAGGCGAAGTGACGCCGGCACGGCCGGTTCCCGACGGCGCGGGAAAACCCCTAGCGAGACTCCAGTAGGGGAAGAACCCTCGCCGATGCGGGAGCCTCGCCTTCCGGTTGCCTCGCCGCATGCATCTGCCACATCCTCCGGACGCCTCGGTGCGTACCGACCAAGAGCCCAAGCGCGTCGGCCGCCTCGTGCCCGAACCAGGGATCGCTCCGCGCCCGCACCCGGACCGTTCGCAGCTGCGGCAGTTCCTGCGCGAGCTGCGCCTGCCGCTCAGTGCGGTGCAGACGATGCTCGAACTCGCCGACGTGCCCGAGTTGCCGTCCGCGGTGCTGCTGGCGCTGCGCACCGCCGCGAACCAGACCGACTACCTGCTCGACCTCGTGGCCGACTACGCCGAGATCGATCGCCTCGAGGCCGACGGCGTTCCCGCGCGTCCCGAACGCCTCGAACTGCTGCACTGGCTCGACACCGTGCTCGCCACGCGCACGACCGGCGACGAGGCGGCCAATCCCGTGCGCCTGCAGCATCGCAGTTTCCTGCCGAGCCACGTCGACTTCGACGGCACGCTCGCGGCGCGCGCGATCGACGCGGTGCTGCGCGTCGCGGTGCAGCGCGCGCTGCCCGGGCCGATCCAGCTCCGCGTCGCGTACGTGCACGACCGGGCGCGTCCGGGGGCCGGCCGCCTGGTGCTCGAGTTCCTGACCCGTGGTGGCGGCTTCAACGAGATCGAACGGGGCTACCTCTACACGGCGTTCGCGGTGCGCGATGCCGCCTCGCGGCCGTTGCTCGGCCTCGGCATCGCCCAACGCCTGTGCACGCTGCTCGGCGGCGAACTGCGGGTCGCGAGCCCGGGCCTGTCGGCGTGTTCGTACCAGCTCTCGTTCGAAGCGCACCCGTCGCAAGACGCGCACTGGGTCGACCCGTTGGCGGCCACCCGTTCGCAGCTCGGTCCGGTGCGACCGGGGCGTGTGCTGTTCGTCGGGGCCGATGCGACCACCCGCATGTTGCTCACGCCAGGGCTGCAGCGGGTCGGCCATCCGGTCGACGGCGTCGATCGCGAGGAACACGTGCTGGGCCACCTGCAGCGCAACGTCGCCGGCTTCGCCGCGGTGGTGTTCGATCCGACCTGCCGCGACGAAACGCTGGGTGGTCTCGTCGATGCCCTGCGTGGCGCGGGCTACACCGGCCGGGTGCTGCGGCTCGCGCGCGCCGGCGACGCCAGCGTGTTGCCGTTCGTCGACCGCCGGCTGGTGCTGCCGTGTTCGGCCGTCGAACTGCTCGCCGCACTCACAGCGACTTGAGGAACGCCACGAGCGCCGCCTTGTCCTCGGCCGAGAGGTCGAGCGGTTTGAGGCGGCTGTCGAGATTGCGGCTCTTGTTGCCGCCGCGCGCATAGAACTCGACCACCTCGTCGAGCGAGCGCTGCGAACCATCGTGCATGTACGGCGCCGACAGCCGCACGGCGCGCAGGGTCGGCGTCTTCCACTTGCCACGGTCGGCCTCGTCCGCGGTCACCGCGGCGTGGCCGGCCTCGGGTTCGCCGTCCACGGCGCCGACGCCGGTGGCGTGGAACTCCTCGTCGGTGAACAGCGGCGGCGTGTGGCACTTCCAGCAGCCGCCCTTGCTTTCGAAGATCCACTGGCCGTGCCGTTGTTGCGGTGTCATCACCGACGGATCGCCGGCGAGGAAGCGATCGTACGGGGCGTCGCCGGCGACGATGCCGCGCACGAACGTCGCCAGCGCCTGCTGCAGAGCCTTCGGGGACGCGGGACCTCCGAACGCGGCCGTGAACTTCGCGCGCCACGGCTCCTCCGCGTTGAGCCGCGCGACCGCACCGTCGACGTCGTGGCCCATCTCCTTCGGGTCGCCGATCGGTTCCAGCACGAACTGTTCCAGCGTCGGCGTGCTGCCGTCCCAGCGTTGCAGTTGGCCGTAGCCCCGGTTCCACAGGGCGGGAGCGTGCCGTGCCGCCTTCTGGCCGCCGATGCCCGGCGGCTTCGGATCGGGATGTGCGAAGCCCGTCGTGGCCGGATGGCAGCTCGCGCACGACACCGACCGGTCCTTGCTCAGCACGCCGTCGTGGAACAGGTCCTTGCCGAGTTCGCACATCGCCGCGGTCGGGGTGTAGCCGACCGGTGCTGGCATCGGCGGCAGTCCGCGCGGTGGCTGCTGCAGGAACGCGAACGCCGGCGGTTGTGGTTCGAACTGCTGGGCGGCGAGCGACGCGGCAGTGACCGCGACGGCGAACAACGGGCGGAGCATGCTGGCAATCTAGCCCGCGCGCCGACCGACGTCAGTCGGTGCCGAACGTCATCAGCGTGCGCGACGAGTACGTCTGGCCCGGCTCGAGGATCGTGTTCGGGAACATCGGCCGGTTGACGCTGTCCGGGTAGTGCTGGGTCTCGAGGCACACGGCACTGCGTTGCGCGTAGCTGCGGCCGCCCTTGCCGATCTGGCCGCGCAGCCAGTTGCCGCTGTAGAACTGCAGCGCCGGCTCGCTGGTCCGGATCGTCATCCAGCGGCCGCTGTGCGGGTCGCGCAGTTTCGCGGCGATGCGCCCGTCGCTGCCGGGACGCAGCACGAAGTTGTGGTCGTAGCCCATCGCCGGCGTCGAAGCGACCGCGTCGAGGCGCAGGCCGATCGGGCGCGGCTGGCGGAAGTCCAGTGCGGTGCCGTCGACGGACGCGACGTTGCCGATCGGGATCAGGGTGTCGTCGGTCGGCGTGTAGCCGTCGGCGTCGATCGTCAATTCGTGGTCGAGCACGCTCGCAGCACCGGCTCCGGCGAGGTTCCAGTAGGCGTGGTTGGTGAGGTTCACCGGCGTGCGACGGTCGGTGCGCGCCTCATACGCGATCTGCAGCGACACCGGTCCGGGCACCGGCACGAGCCAATAGGTGACGCTGACGTCGAGATTGCCGGGATAGCCCTCTTCGCCGTCCGGGCTGCGGTAGGTGAACCGGACGCCGGGGGTGGTCGCGTCGCCGACCACCTGCGCGTCCCAGAACACCTTGTCGAGGCTGCGCGTGGTGCCGCCGTGCAGGTGGTTCGGGCCGTTGTTGACGGCGAGATGGTAGGTGTAGCCGTCGAGCACGAAGGTGCCCTTGGCGATGCGGTTGCACACGCGGCCGGTGGTGCAGCCGAAATACTGGTTGTCGCCGGACTCGTAGCCCGAGACGTCGGCGAAGCCGAGCACGACGTCGTCGACACGGCCGGTGCCGTCCGGGGTGCGCACCGCGACCAGCGTGGCGCCGAAGTCGGTGACGTCGATCTCGAGGTCGCGGCACTTCAGCGTCCACAGCTTCGCGGGGCGGCCGTTCTTGGCGGTGCCGAACCAGCGGGACGAGACGGCGGGAGTCGAGGAGTCGTGCATCGCGGAACACGCGGCCAGGGCCAGCGCCAGGAACGGAGCGAGCTTCATGCGGCCGAGGCTACCGGGCCCGTTCGAGGCAGGCCAGCGAGTCCCCTGGCGAGTGGGCGGCGAACGGCGCTTCGGTCGCCGATCGTGGCTGTGTGCTACGTTCGCGGAATGGCACGGGTGCGCGCGATGCTCGCGGTGGCGATCTGCTGGTTGCTGGGTTCGTGCACGTTCTCGCTCCTGTCGTCGCCCATGTTCAACGTGGTCATGACGACGCAGCCCGCGTCCCGCACGGTGGTCGTGCACAGCGGCGACGAGACGGGCAGCTGGCTGTGCTTGCAACTCATCGGATCCAGCCACGATTGGGTATGGCTGTGGTTGCCGGCGACACCGCAATCCGTCGAGCTTTGGCAGGAGGCCGTCGGCGACCCGGACCAGTGGCCGCGGGTGTCGGTCGATCTCTCCTTCCAGACGGTGGATGTGCAGGGCAAACACAAGGTCGAATACGCGGGGTGCATGCCGACGCAGCAGGCTGGACTGCCGAGCGAGGGACGCAGGGTCGAATGGCCCAATGCCCGCGTCAGCCAATACGAACCTGCGTCGACGATGCGCATGGGGATCCTGCTGCTCGGCGCGCTCGCGATCGACGTCGGCCTTGTGATGCTGCTGTAGCCGCGGCGATCAGGTCGCCCGTTCGAGGCAGGCCAGCGACTCCACGTGTGCTGTCTGGGGGAACATGTCGAACGGCACCACCGACACCGTGCGGAAGCCGGCCGCCTGCAACAGCGGCAGGTCGCGCTGCAGCGCCTGCGGTTCGCACGACACGTAGGCGAGCCGATCCGGCGCCAGCGAACGCAACGCTTCGACGACGTCGGGCGTGAGGCCCGTGCGCGGCGGGTCGAGGGCGACGAGGCGCGGGCGCGGCAGTTCTCGGCCGCATTCGCGCAGCCAGCCGGCGACCTGGCCGCAGCGGAACGTCGCGTTGGCGATGCCGTTGTCGCGTGCGCTGGCCCGCGCGTCGTCGACCGCGCCGCCGTGCAGTTCGATGCCGAACGCCGAACGGGCGCGGCGGGCGAGCGGCAGCGTCAGCAGGCCGACCCCGCAGTACAGGTCGGCGACGTCGTCGGCGGCGGTGGGCCGCAGCCAGTCGAGCACGTGCTGCACCAGATGTCCGGCCATGCGCGGCGAAGTCTGGAAGAACACCGTCGGCGACAGCCGGAACGTGACGCCGCCGACTTCCTCGTGCACGAACGGGCGGCCCGCGACCAGTTCGGTGTGCGGGCCGAGCAGGCGCGCGGGATCGCCGTCGTTGTGGTTCACCGACAGCGACGAAGCGCCGTCGCGCAGCAGGCGGTCGACGATGCGTTCGATGCCGGCGATGCGCGGTTCTGTGGCGACGACGACCACGTGCGCGCTGCCGGTGGTGGTGGTGCGCACCAGCACGGAACGCAGCAGTTCCTTCGGTGCGAACCACGGGTCCCACGCGCGGTGCGGCAGTTCGCGCAACAGTTCGATGGTGCGCTGCACGAGGTCCCAGGCCAGCGGGTCGCTGGCCGGGCAGTCGTCGATCGCGACCAGGTCGGGGCTGCGGGCGCGGTGGAAGCCGGCGGTGAGGCTGCCGCGCGCGTCGGGCAGCAGTTGCACCGCGACCTTGTGGCGTTCGCCGTAAGGGCTCGCTGCGGCGACGGTGGGCTGCACGGCCACGGTGTCGGCTCCCAGCGCGAAGTCGACGGTCTTCTGGATGCGCTGCTGCTTGCTCAGCAGCTGGGCCCGGTAGTTCTGGTGCTGGCGGTGGCAGCCGCCGCACTGCAGGAAGTGCGCGCAGCGTGGTTCGACGCGGTCCGGGCTCGCCTGCTCGAGGTGGCGCAGCTCGCCGCGGCCGAATTTGCGGGTCGCGGAGGTGATGTCGACGATCGCGCGTTCGCCCGGTAGGACGCCGGGAACGAACACGACGTAGTCGTCGATCTTGGCGAGCCCGTCGGGGCCGTCGCCGAGGGCGTGCACGTCGACGGTGGCCTGGTCGCCTTTCTCGACGGGGACTACGCGCGGGCGTTCGCGGCTCATGAGGGGCGGGGAGTGTAGCGAGGCGGGCGGCCCATGCGCATGCGGCGTCGTCGGCTCGGGGCTAGTTGCCCTCGCGCTTCCACTCGAAGCGCTGCGGCTTGCCGCCCTTGGCGTAGCCGATCGATGCGCTCAGTCCGCCTTCGGGCGAGAGCTCATAGACGATGCGCTGCGGGAAGTCGTGGCGCGGGTTCTCGAACACGGCGCGGGTGGCGCCGATCTCGGTGAGCACGAACTCGGTCGGCGTCCGGCCGTTCGGTTGTGCGATGTAGACCAGTCCGCCGTCGCGTTCGACGAGGCGGAGGAACTCGAACGCGAC
>JAEUHV010000391.1 GCA_016794485.1 Planctomycetota bacterium | reverse complement strand
GCGCGACGCGGGGTTCCTCGGCGACGACGGCCTCTTGCCGCGCGGCAAGCTGGCACAACGCATCAACGGTTACGAGATCCAGGTCGCCGAACTGCTGTTTTCCGGCGCTCTCGAAGCGATGGACAGCCACCAGCTGGCCGCGACTTTCACGGCGCTGATCCACGAAGACCGGCGGCGGGCAGAAGTGCGCGGGGCGCGGCGCGAGCAGGGCCCCATCATGCAGTCGGTCACCGACGCGGTTCGGCGCTTCGTCGCGATCGAGACGCTGCACGGCATCGCCCACCCGATCAAGGAACCCGACTGGGGCATCGCCCCGGCGGTCGACTGCTGGAGCCGCGGCGGCACCGTCGAAGATCTCGAACGGCTGGCGCATTCGGACGCCGGCGACGTGGTGCGCACACTGCGCATGGCGATCCAGATGATGCGGCAGGTGCGGATGACGGCCGGCAAGAGCCAGCTCGGGGCGCGGCTCGAGGAAGCGATCGTCGCGGTCAACCGCGACGTGGTCGACGCGAAGCGCCAGTTCGAGCTCGGGTAGGGATCGGCGCCGTCGCACGCATCGAGCGTGCGCAAAATGCACCAGACCAGCGTGTCCTTGCTTGCCGAGAATCGCCCCGCGATCGGCAACCAAGCTCGCCCAATATCAGCGAAGACTCGCTCGATATCACGCGCGCCATGCACGAGGTGGACCACGTCGATGCGGGAACGCGCGAGCCGGTAGAAGACCAGCAGCGGAAACCGGCGAAGCATGACGAAGCGGAGGCCGACGAGTTGTGGCTGCGTCGGGCCCCGGGACCAGAGGCTACGCCAACCGATGAACCTCAGACGAGGCCGGGGCAACCTGAGCCTCTGCGCAGGAAGGCGCTCCGGTCGCCGCCGCCGCTGCGCATTGGCCTCGCGCAGCGCGAACGGATAGAACGCTCGCCCCTCGGATGCGGCCGGTCAGCCGTGCCGAGACCACCCCACCATGGCCGTCCGGAATCCGTTCTCGTCCCGCTCCACACTGAAGGTCGGCAAGCAGACCTTCACCTACTTCGCGCTGCCTGCACTCGAGCGGGCCGGGCTCGGCACGCTGTCGCGGTTGCCGTATTCGATCCGCGTGCTGCTCGAGCAGGCGCTGCGCAACCACGACGAATACGTCGTGTCGACGAAGGACGTGCAGAACATCGCCGGCTGGAGTGCCGCGACCGCCGGCCAGGTCGAGATCCCGTTCCTGCCGGGCCGCGTCGTGCTGCAGGACTTCACCGGCGTACCGTGCGTGGTCGACCTCGCGGCGATGCGCGCGGCGATGCGACGCCTCGGCGGCGACGCCGGCAAGATCAACCCGCTGGTGCCGTGCGACCTCGTCATCGACCACTCGGTGCAGGTCGACGCGTTCGCCAGCAAGACCGCCGAACAGGACAACCTGAAGCTCGAGTTCGAACGCAACCAGGAGCGCTACGAGTTCCTGAAGTGGGGCCAGCAGTCGCTGACCAACTTCCGCGTCGTGCCACCGGGCATGGGCATCGTGCACCAGGTCAACCTCGAGTACCTGGCCAGCGCCGTGCTGACCAAGAAGGACGGCAAGGACACGATCGCGTTCCCCGACACCGTCGTCGGCACCGATTCGCACACCACGATGATCAACGGCCTCGGCGTGCTCGGCTGGGGTGTCGGCGGCATCGAAGCCGAAGCGGTGATGCTCGGCCAACCGACCTACATGCTGTTGCCCGAAGTGGTCGGCATGGAACTGAAGGGCACGTTGCCGGAAGGGGCCACCGCCACCGACCTCGTGCTCACCGTGACGCAGATGCTGCGCAAGCACGGTGTGGTCGGCAAGTTCGTCGAGTTCTACGGATCGGGCATCGCGACGATGTCGCTCGCCGACCGCGCGACGATCGCCAACATGGCCCCCGAGTACGGCGCGACGATGGGCTTCTTCCCGGTCGACGCCGAGACCTGCCGCTTCCTGGAGCGCAGCGGCCGCAGCAAGGAACAGGTCGCGCTGGTCGAGGCCTACTGCAAGGCACAGGGTCTGTTCTGGACCGCGGCCGCGCCGGTCCCCGAGTTCACTTCGACGCTGTCGCTCGACCTCGCCACCGTGGTGCCGAGCCTTGCCGGGCCCAAGCGCCCGCAGGACCGCGTCGCCTTGACGGCGATGCAGCCGGAGTTCCGCGCGAGCCTCGTGAAGGACGTAGCCGCCCGCGGCTTCGCCCTGCCGCAGGACCAGCTCGGCGCCACTGCGACCGTTGCCGACGGCAGTGGGGCTTCGATCGGCCACGGAGCCGTGACCATCGCCGCGATCACGTCGTGCACCAACACCAGCAACCCGTCGGTGATGCTCGGTGCCGGTCTCTTGGCGCAAAAGGCCGCGGCCAGGGGCCTCGCCCGCAAGCCCTGGGTGAAGACCTCGCTGGCGCCGGGTTCGCGCGTCGTGACCGACTACCTGCAGAAGGCCGGCGTGATGCAGGCCCTGGAACAGGTCGGCTTCCACGTCGTCGGCTACGGCTGCACGACGTGCATCGGCAACAGCGGCCCGCTCCCGGCCCCGGTGTCCGCCGCGATCAAGGAGAAGAACCTCGTCGCCGCCGCAGTGCTGAGCGGCAACCGCAACTTCGAAGGCCGCGTCAATCCCGACGTGAAGGCCAACTACCTGGCGTCGCCGCCGCTGGTCGTCGCCTACGCGCTCGCCGGCACGGTCGACATCGACTTCGCCACGCAGCCGATCGGCACCGGCAAGGACGGCCAGCCGGTGTTCCTGCGCGACATCTGGCCCAGCCAGCAGGAAGTCGCCGAGGCGATCGCGAAGAGCCTGTCGCCCAAGTCGTTCCTGCAGCAGTACGGCAAGGTCGACCAGGGACCGGCTCCGTGGCGCAAGATCACCGCGAAGAAGAGCGACCTGTTCCGTTTCGATGCCACGTCGACCTACATCCAGGAGCCCCCGTTCTTCACGACGATGGGCCGCAGCACCGGCACGATCACGCGCATCCTCGGGGCGAAGGCCCTGGCGGTGCTCGGCGACTCGGTGACCACCGACCACATCTCGCCCGCCGGCAACATCAAGAAGGACAGTCCGGCCGGCCGCTTCCTGGTCGAGAACGGCGTGCAGCCCGCCGACTTCAACCAGTACGGCGCGCGTCGTGGCAACGACCGCGTCATGACGCGCGGCACGTTCGCCAACATCCGGCTGCGCAACTTCCTGGTGAACCAGGAGGGCGGCCTCACCAAGCACCTGGGCAGTGGCGAGGTGATGGCGATCTACGACGCGGCGATGAAGTACGCGGCCGAGGGCGTGCCGTTGTGCGTGCTCGCCGGCAAGGAGTACGGCACCGGCAGTTCGCGCGACTGGGCGGCCAAGGGCACGTTCCTGCTCGGCGTGAAGTTCGTGCTCGCCGAGAGCTACGAACGCATCCACCGCAGCAACCTGGTCGGCATGGGCGTGCTGCCGCTCGAGTATCTGCCGGGCCAGACGCGCGACTCGCTCGGCCTCACCGGCCACGAGACCTTCGACGTCGCAGTCGACGACACGGTGCAACCGCGGCAGAAGCTGACGGTCACCGCAATCCACCCCGAGACCGGCAAGGTCACGACGTTCGAGGCACAGTGCCGCATCGACACGCCGGTCGAAGTCGACTACTACCGCAATGGCGGCATCCTGCAGACCGTGCTGCGCAAGCTGCTCGGCCCGCAGAAGGCCCAGGTCGCGACGGCCGTCGCACGCAAGGCCGCTGCGAAGCAGCCGGCCGGCAAGAAGGGCAAGCCGGCGAAGACCGCACCGAAGGTGGTCGCGAAGGCCAAGGCGAGCGCCAAGCCCAAGCCCAAGCCGAAGCCGAAGCTGCCGGTGAAGAAGGCCGCCGCGAAGAAGGCCCCCGCCAAGGTGGCGAAGAAGCCCGCGCGCAAGCTGGCAGCGAAGGCGCCGAAGAAGGCCGCCGCCAAGGCGAAGAAGCGCGGGCGCTGAGCGATGCGCGTTCGCCCGTTCGCGGTGCTCGCATTCGGGCTCGCCGCCGCCTGCGCGACCACCGCACCGCGGCCCCTGGCCGAACTGGCGACGCCGCTGGCCGAGCGGCTCGCCGGCTTCCACGGCGTGGTCGGTGTCTACGTGCGCGACCTCACCACCGGCGACGAGCTCGCAGTGCACGCTGACGAGCCGTTCCCGACCGCGAGCCTCATCAAACTGCCGCTGCTGGCCGCCTTGTTCGCGCGCATCGACGCCGGCGAGATCGACTACCACGCCGACTTGGTCTACGAGACCAGGCGCCGATACCCCGGTGAGGACCTGCTCGGCTCGTTCGCAGACGGCCAGAAGATCGCGCTCGCGAAGGTGGTGATGCTCATGCTGACCATGAGCGACAATACCGCGTCGCTGTGGTGCCAGGAGTTGGCCGGCACCGGCACGGCGGTGAACGCGTTCCTCGCCGCGAACGGCTGCACGGTGACCCGCGTCAATTCGCGCACGCCGGGCCGCGAGGCCGAGCAGAAGCGGTGGGGTTGGGGTGTCACGACGCCGCGCGAGATGGCAAGCCTGCTGGTCCGGATCCGCGACCGGCAGCTGGTGAGCCCGGCGGCCAGCGAGGAGATGGCGCGTTGCCTCGGCCGGATCTTCTGGGACGGCGAGGCCCTCGCTGCCATCCCGCCGCACGTGCACACGCTCAGCAAGCAGGGCGCCGTGAACCGTTCGCGCAGCGAGGTCGTGCTGGTGCACGGCCCACACGGCGACTACGTGTTCTGCGTGATCACCAAGGACCAGCTCGACGAGAGCTGGAGCCACGACAACGAAGGCTTCGTGCTGCTGCGCGACGTCTCGGCGATGTTGTGGCGCCACTTCGCGCCGGGCGCGGCGGCAGCCGTCGCCGCGGCCCCGCGCTACCGCTGACTAGCGGGGCCCGACGTCGACCTGCACGCTGGTCGTCGTCGACGTGCACCTGGCACCGGTCGCGACGAGCCGCACCGTCACCCGACCCGGGCCGGTGGTGCACAACACGTGGCCGCCCTTGCCGTCGCCTTCGACGTAGCCCTGGCCGGGACCATCGACCTCGAACCGCAGCGTCGCAGCACCCGCGGCTACGTCGACCCCGACCGCCAACGGCACCTTGTCGCCGGCGCGGCACGTGGCCCGTTCGGCCCGGAACATCGTCACGTCGGGACGCGGCGGCAGCGCCTTCGCCGCGACCAAGGCCTCGCGGCCGACCGCGGCATCGACCAGTTGTGCGCACGCGGCGAGGTCGGGATGCGGATCCACCGACGGGTCCAGGCAGACGACGCGCACCGCGACGTTGTCGCGCACGAAGGCCAACCACGCGATGCGGTTCGCCGACGGCTTGGACCAACCGATGAAGCCGACGTCGCCGAGCGGGATGCCGGCACTGGCCGAGGTGGGCACGAGCCCCGGCGAACTCACGTGCGCGAGCCAGCCGAGCAGGTGACGCTGCGCCGCGTCGACGTCGTCGCCGACATGCACCTCGACCAGCACCCGGTCGACCCGGCCTGCATCGGCGAAGAACCGCTGCACGGGCCCGGGTCCGAGCCGTTCGATCGCCCCACCGGCGAATCCCGGCAGCACGATCGCCGCGAGATCGACTCCGGCCCGCACGGCACCGCGCGGCCACGCATTCGTTTCGTAACGCTTGCTCGCTGCCTGCACGGCCGGGGCACCCACGGCCTGCGGCGCTTGCCTTGCGGGCTCCTGGGCCAGGAGCAGGGCACCGAACAACGACGCACCGACGCAACGGAGGAACGGTTTCATTGCAGCAGAGGCAGGGGTTCGAGGGTCGCTGAAATCGGTGCCCAAGCGAGCAACGACTGGTAGCTGGTCGCCGACCCGGACCAAGGCCGGTCGACGTTGTGGCCTGGCGTCCCAGGCAATGCGTTCGGATTGCCGTCCTCGTCGACCCACAAGCACGCATCGCAGATCGTCGTTCCAGCGGTGCGCGTGACGACGTGGTGGTAGCTGAAGCCGTGCGAGAACGTCGAGCCCCACAAGGCCAACGTGTAGTTCGGCGCTCCGATGCCGCGGATCGCGCGCAGCGACATCGAGCCGAGACGGTTCATCTGCACGCCCTGCACCCCGAGCATGCCGAGCATCGCCGCGGTCGACGAGGCGCAGTCCGAGCAGTTGACGAACAGGCCGTTCTGGTGGTTGTCGAGCAACCGAGACAACGCGACGGAATGCGAACCGTCGTAGTAGTGCGACGCCCCGCCGTCACCGCCCAGGATGTTGGTGTCGTACCGCACGTCCTCGATCGGCAGCGGCACCCCGGGCACCTGCCCACCAAAGCCCTTGACGACGGCTTCCGTGAGTCCTGCAGCCGTCGCCGGATCGGTGCCGATCGCCTGCTGCCACTGCAGGGCGTGGTCGACGACTTCGACCCATGGCCCGGAATACTGCGTACTCGTCGCCCCGCCGAACCGCGGCACCCCCAGCACCGTGACGAACCGGTGCTGCGTGCGCACGTGGCCGGGCACCGCCTGCCAGTTGGCCCCGCCGTCCGTCGAGCATTCGAACGACCATTGCAGGACGGCATCGGTGCGTGCGAACCGGTTCGGCAGCGGCGGCCCTTGGAACACCACCGGTACACCGGGAGCGATCGCGACGTGGTTCGTCGTCCACGGCCCCAACGAACTGGTCAGGCGGGCGCGCAGCATCACGCCGGGGATCGGGTACTTGGCGCCCATCGGCAGACCGCCCATCGTCGTGCCGTTGCCGCCGAAGCGGACTTCGAAGCGCGGCTGCACGCCGCCGAGGTAACACAGCGGATAGTTGTAGGCGTCGTCCTCGTAGGCCGTGCCCTCGAGCAGCGGCGACGAGGTGCCGGTGTGGATCGCGACCGACGCGCGCGGCAGGCCGTCGTTGCGGTCCAGGTCGCCGACCTGGCCCGCATCGGCGACGTTGAGATACTCGCGCAGCACCGGTGTCGCGTAGAAGTTGGTGCCGGCGATGGTGCCGCGCTTGAAGTACACCATCTGCCATTCCGTGTTCGCGCCGTTCGGCAGCGCCGCCACCTCGGTGATGCCGAGCCGCACGATCTGCAGCGGTCGACGCTGCATCGAGTACGCCTGGGTGCCGTCCTGCACCGCCTCGAACTGCACCTCGTAGCTGCCCGTGTCGACCCACTTCCGCTGCGTCGACGGCGCGATCGCCAGGCGCCCGTCCCACGCGTACTCGAACGGGATGGCGTTGCAGGCGATGCGGCCCTGCCAGATCCGGCCGAGCACCACTCCCTGCTGCAACAAGGTCATCGTCACCGTCGCGAAACCACCGGGCGGCCGCAAGGCGAGACCGAGCCCGATGCGGGCATCGTCGAGTTTGGGATCCGCGACCCGGGGGCAATGGGCGCCATGGATGGCGAAGGGTGCGATCGCCACCGACGTCTGCGCCGTTACGGCGGCGAACGTCATCACACCGAGGACCCCGAGTGCGTGGCACATTCGCCGAAGACAACGGACGACGCGCATGCGGTCGTGCATGGCGGAACCATAGCAGGGTGCATCGACGACGGTAACCCGTGTCCGCCGTTCGCAACGCTGCGTCGGCCACCCACCGTCTGGTAGGCTCGGATCGATGGCCGTCCCGTCGAAGCGCCGCCGCGCGCCCCTGCGCCTGCGCCTCTTGCTGCTCGGCATCTCGCTCGGGATGTGCGCTCTCGCCGCCGAAGCGCTGTTCCACCTTGCCCCGGGGCTATTGCCCGCCGCGTTCCGCCTGCGTTTCCCACCCCACGGAATCGAGTTCTTCCACCCAGGCCTGCTCGACCGCACATCACTCGGCACGCTGCCGATGCCGTTCGGCACCGACCCGTACTCGGGCCCGCCGCCGCACGACCTCGTCACCCGCGGCATCGCCCCGGCGGACCAGGCCCGCCTCGACCGCGACGCCACCCCACGGATCGACGTGCCCACCGACCCGGACGGTCTTCCGAACGCGGCCCCCAGCACGACTGCCGACGTGGTCATGGTCGGCGATTCGTTCCTCGTCTACGGCGCGCAAACAGAACCGCCCGGACTGGCGCCGACCCTGGCCCGTGAACTCGGCGGCTCCATCAAGAACCTCGGCGTCAGCGGCGCCGGTCCCGACCTCGGCTTGTCGCTGTTGCGCACGGTGGGCCTGCCGGCGCGACCTCGGCTCGTGCTGTGGTTCTTCTTCGGCGGCAACGACGTGCTCGATGCGCAAGTCGACCACGACCGCGAACAACAGGGGTTGCGCACCTGGGGCGACCTGATGCGCGACCGCCGCGCGCCGCGGTTGATCCTGCCGGCGCTGGTCGCGTCCTGGTTCCAGCCGGCACGGTCGCAACTGCAGGTACCCGCCCCCCTGCCCGGCCTGACCATGCCTGCGGCGGCCGACGCCCCGACCTGGTTCCTGCCCGAGTATCTGCTCGCGCTGGCAGTTCCAAGCGACGTGCGCCTGGCGTTGCCGGGCTGGGCGCGGGCCCAGCAGCGCCTGCGCGAAGGCCACGCCGCCGCCGTCGCCGCCGGGGCGAAGTTCGTGCTGGTGTTCGTGCCGAGCAAGGAACAGGTGCACCTGCCGTACGTGACGATCGACGGGCCGACGTTCCAACGTTGTGCCGCGGTGGGCGCGGATGGCGAGGCCCTGCTCGCCGCTGCCAAGGCGAACCGGTTGCAGCTCGAAGAGGCCGTCGCGGCGACCTGCAGCGACGCCGCCATTCCCCATTGGTCGTGCACCGCGACACTCGATGGCCTCGCCCGCGCCGGCACGTCCGGCTTCTACGCGACCGACACGCACTGGAACGCCGCCGGACAAGTCGCCGTGGCCCGCGCCCTGGCCGCCCACCTGCGCGCGCAGGGGATCTGGCCGTGATCAGGCCATCCGCCGCTTGACCAAGGCTGCGCGCCGCCGCTTGTCGTCGCCGATCGGCATCGCCGCGAGCACACGCACCGCCGCGTCCTTCGCCGCCAGCGAGGTGCGCGCATGCACGAACGCGATCGCGTCGCCGGCGTGCACCGGGTCGCCGAGGCTGTGCACGCACACGAGCCCGACCAGGGGATCGACCGCATCGGCCGGCTGGCGCCGACCGCCGCCGAGGTCCACGACCACGTCGCCGAGCACCCGGGGATCCACGTCGGCAACGAACCCCGTCCGCTGCGCTTTGACCGCGACCACGTGCGGCGCACGCCCCAGCCGCGTCGGATCGTCGAGCACCCTCAGGTCGCCACCCTGGAGTTCCAGGTTGTGCCGGAACACCCGGTGCACCACCCCGTCGTGCCACAGCCGAACCAGCGTCTGGCGTGCTGCTTCGGCATCGCTGGCGACGCCGGCCAACAGCAGCATCTCGACGCCGAGCGCCAGCGTGACCTCACGCAGATCGTCGGGACAACCGCCGTCGAGCGCGTGCAGCACTTCGACGACCTCGAGCGAATTGCCGATCGCCCGGCCGAGCGGATGGTCCATGTCCGTGAGCAAGGCCGCCATGCGGATGCCGGCCGCGCGCCCGACGGAGCACAGGCTCTCCATCAACGCGACGGCGTCGTGTTCCTGCACCATGAACGCCGCCCGGCCGAACTTCACGTCCATGACGAGACCATCGATGCCCTCGGCGAGCTTCTTCGCCAGGATCGAACTGGTGATCAGCGGGATGCTCTCGACGGTGCCGCTGACGTCGCGCGTCGCATACATGCGCTTGTCGGCCGGCGCGATCGCCGCCGACGGACTCGCCATCGCGTAGCCACACTGCTCGAGCACGTGCTGGAACTCGGCGGGCCCCAGGTCGGTGCGGTAGCCTGGCAACGACGCGAGCTTGTCGATCGTGCCACCGGTGTGGCCGAGGCCACGGCCACTGACCATCGGCACCGCCACGCCCGCCGCGGCGACGAGCGGCGCGAGCAGCAGCGAGACCTTGTCGCCGACGCCGCCGGTCGAATGCTTGTCGATCTTCGGCCGCGCGACCTTCGGGTGGCGCAAGACCTGGCCCGAGTCGCGCATCGCCAACGTCAGCGCCGCGGTTTCCTCCGCGGTCATGCCGTTGCAGCACACGGCCATCAGGAACGCCCCGAGCTGCGCGTCCCCGAGCGAACCGTCGACGACGCCGGCGACCAGATCCTGGATCTCGTCGGATGCCAACACACCACCGTCGCGCTTCCTGGCGATCAACCGGGCCGGGTGGAACTTCACGGCGCGACCGGGTGCCAGAGCGTCTTGCTTTCGACGAACGGCTCGACCCACGCCAGCGAGCGCAGCGACTCGGGCTTGGTCCACGCGGCGGCAGGCAGGTCGCACCAGCGCACGCGCTTGCAGTTGTCGGCCGCCGCAGCCGACACCGCGGCGTCGGGTGTGCCCGCGAGCAGCAGTCCGTCGAGGTCGCGGTGCGCGGCAAACTGCGCGAGCAGTTCGCTGCGTTGGCCGCTGAGCAGGTTGACCGCGCCGGCCGGCACGTCGCTCGACGCACAGACTTCGCCGAGCGCCAGGCCGGCGAACGGCGCCCGCTCGCCGACCAGCGCCACCACCGAGTTGCCGCCGGCCAGCAACGGCAACACCAACGCCAACGTGCCGACCAGCGCCGGCGCATCGGGTGCCACCACGCCGACGACGCCGGTCGGTTCGACGGTGGTGAAGTTGAAGAACGGCCCCTGCACTGCGTTCTGGCTGCCGAGCAGGCACTGCACCTTGTCGCACAGGCCGGCGTACCACGTCGTCAGTGAGATGGCGAGGTCGAGTTCCTTCTGTGCCGCGGCGCGTTTGGCGCCGCCGAGAACGAGTTCCTGCACCATCGCCGCGCGCCGCGATTCGAGCATCTCGGCGAGCCGGTAGAGGATCTGGCCGCGCAGGTAGGCGGTGCTGCCCGACCACGCAGCGAGCCCGGCGCGCGCCGCGACCACGGCGTCGCGCAGGTCCTTGCGGCTGCCTCGGGCGACGTTGATCCCCGGATTGGCGAGCGGCTGGAACGAGCGCCCCGACTCGCTGCGGGGGAACTTGCCGCCGACATAGAGCTTGTAGGTCTTGGGCACGGGCACGGACATGCCGGAACGGTGCCCGCTGCCGCGGCAAAGCACAAGCACAGGAAAGTGCGAACCGCCTGCACCCTTCGCCCGTGCGCCGGAGATCGTAGGCACCGCCGATGCAGCACCCGCCGTTCCCCGCCGAGCCTGCCCGACCTGCCCAGCCTTCGCCGGTTCTGGCTGGGTTCGCCGCGTTGGCCGAACGGCTGCGGCCGGCGCTGTGGCGCTACGCGCGCGTGCTCGGCGCCGATGCGGCCAGCGCCGACGACCTCGTGCAGGAAGCGTTCGCGGTGGCGCTGCAGCGCGCCGGCTTCGACGCGAGTGCGCCGGGGGCCGTGTTCACGTTCCTGCGCACGACGTGCCGCAACCTGTGGCTGCGGTCGCGGCGGCGCACCAACAGTGAACGCGACGTCGCCGAGGCCGACGCGGTATGGGCGCAGAACTGCGGCGACGGTGCCGGCGACGACTACGTCGATGCGTTGCGGGCGTGCCTCGACCGTTTGCCGGCGCGCAGCCAGGCCCTGTTGGCGGCGACCTACGGCGATGGGCATGGCCGGCAGGCCAGCGGCGCCGCATTCGGCCTGAGCCGCGACGGCGTGAAGAGTGCCTTGCGGCGCCTGCGCACGTTCCTGCACGACTGCATCCGTTCCCGCCTGGAGACGACCCGATGACTGCCGACCCACCGTTGCACCCCGCGGCCGAACGGCTGCTCGACGCCGCCATGCACCAGCACTTCGCGGGGACGATTGCGAAGCATCGCCCGTCGATGCCAACGTGGCTCGCGGCGGCATTGCTGCTGCTCGGGCTCGCGGTCGTGACCATGGTCTGGGTTGGGGTTGCGAACTACGGCGACGCGGTGGCCCAACAGCCAGAACCGCTGCCGCTGCCGCCCGAAGTCGATGGGAAGAGCCCGGCCGCGATCGCAGCCCTGCCGGCCACGACCGAGAACCTGGTCGCCAGACTCGTCGACCCGCGCGACCTGCAAGTGGTCACTCGCTTTGCACGGCTGCGCGGGCTGCGGCTGTGGCCGAAGCCGAACTTCGTGGGAATGGGCAGTCTCGACAGCATGTGGAACAACCCACCTGCCGAACTGCTGCAGCCGCTCTGCCAGTTGCCGAACCTCGAAGTGCTCGGGCTGCCCGACGAACTGACGATCACGCCGGCGTTGCTGGCCCCACTCGCCGGGCATCCGCGCCTGCGCGAACTTCGCCTCGTGCGCGACCGCTTCACGATCGACGAGGGCTTCGTCGCCGCCCTCGCCAGGATCCCGAAGCTCGAGTCGCTGCACTTGTCGTTCGTCCCGCTGAACCCGGACGCCATGCGGCTGCTGGCCACCGTTCCGCTGCGGTCGATCGCGTTCGAACACTGCCCGGGGCTCGATGCCGGCGGTTGGCAGGGCCTGGTGGCCATGCAGCACCTGCGGCGCATCTCCTTCCGCGAGTGGGACTGGAACGTCGTCGCGGGCCAGATCAAGACGCCGCCTGGGTGGCATCCGGCCGCAGACGACCTGCAGCAACTGCAGCGGCTGCCGCACCTGCACTGCCTCGAACTGCGCCGCTGCAACGTCGGCGACGAACAACTGGCCGCGCTGCCGGACAGACTCACGACGCTGCGGCTCACGGGATCCAAGCTGACGGCAGAAGGCATCGGCGCGCTGCGCCGCTTGCTCGCCCTGCGCACGCTCGAGTTCGACGCGAAGTCGAGCAGCAGCGTCCTGGCGAGCCGGTTCGAGCCCGATCGGGACGACCTCGCCGACGCGTTCGCCGCAGCCCTGGCACCGCTCCGCCTGCAATCCTTGGACTACCGGGGCGCGCTGACCGCCGACGTCGCCGCCGCGATCGGGGCGCAACGCCACCTGCGGGAACTGGCGGTCGCGAGCAAGGTGCCGGCGGGTCCGCACACGACTGCGATGTTCCGTCGACTCGGGCTGCGCCAGCTGCTGTGGCATGCACCGCTCGACGCCGCCGTGCTCACCGCGATCGCCGCACAACCCGAACTGGTCGACTTAGAACTGCGCGCCGACACCATCACCGACCTCGAAGCGCTTTCGCCGGCGCCGAAGCTCGAACGGCTGACGCTGACGCAGATGACGATCGGCAACGGCATCCCGGCCGATGTGCTGACGCCGCTCGCCCGCTGCGCCTCGCTGCGCGAGATCACCGTGAACGTCAGCATCACCCGCGGCGAACCCCACCCGAGCGAAGCTGATCTGCAGCGCGCGGTCGGCGACCGCATCCGCGTCCGCCTGCAGGAGAGCGAGTTCACTGTCAGGAAGTGACCGCGACCGGGTAGCGGCCGGATCGCAGATTTCCCGGATTTCCGGCCCGAATCCGGGCCCGAACGTCCCCTTCTTGTGCCCGAAGGAGGGGGCGAACATGCAGGCACCGCACGACCGACTGTTCCAGTTCACGTTCCGGCATCCGCGCCATGCCGCCGCATGGCTGCAGGTCTGCCTGCCGGCATTGCTGGCGGCCGCCATCGACTGGCCAGGCCTGGAACTGGCGCCCGACCGCCTGGTCGGCCCCCGCCTGCGCCGCCACGAGCTCGACGTCGCGCTGCAAGCCCCGCTGCGCTCCGACATGCGCAAGGTGCGGTTCGTGCTCGAACACCACAGCGGGTTTACCAATCGCTGGGAACCGCAACTGCTGCGTTACGTGGTTTCGTTGCGGCGCGTGCTGTGGAAGCAGGGTCCCGGCGAGAACACCTTGGTCGTGCCCGTCGTGTTGTTGCAGCGCCAGCACACAGCGGTGCCCGACCCGAATGCCACCGAACTGGACCGGCTGCTCGCCGACCTGCAGCCCAAGGTGCGGGCGATCGTGCACGAACTCGCCCCGACGTCCGAAGCCGAACTGCACGACCCGCGCCTGACGCCGCTGGCGCAGTTGACCCTGTTGTGTCTCGGCCACCTGCCGGACCAAGACGTCGCCGCCGCACTCGCGGCCCTGGATCGCTGGCGCGGACCGTTGCGCGCGCTGGTGACCGACGACGGACCACCGCACCCCGACGACGCCCTCGACGCGATCGCGTGTTATGTTCTCGAAGTCACCGAAGTGACCGAGGAGCAATTGCACATGGCGTTCGCGAAGAACCTGGACCACTACGAACCAACGCGCATGACCACCGCCAACAAGCTCCGTCTCGAAGGCCGCATCCAAGGACTCGCCGAAGGCAAGGCCGAAGGCAAGGCCGAAGGCAAGGCCGACACCCTGCTCCGCCTCCTGCGCCGGCGCTTCGGCAACGTGCCCGCCGCCATCGTTGCCCAGGTCACCAAGGCGCCGATCGAAGCACTCGATGCGTGGACCGAAGCGGTGCTCGACGCCACCTCCCTCGACGCCGTGTTCCGCCTCCCGCAACCGTAGGCCGACTACCCCGGCAGCAGCCCACCCGCGAGTCGTACGTAGGCTCGCATGCCCTGACGACCGCCCTCGCGGCCGAACCCCGACTCCTTCATGCCGCCGAACGGGCTCGCCGCGTCGAAGCGGTTGAACGTGTTGTTCCACACCACGCCCGCCTTCATGCGTTCGGCGAGCCACAGGATGCGCGCTCCCTTGTCGGTCCAGATGCCGGCCGACAAGCCGTAGCTGGTGTTGTTCGCCTTCTCGACCGCTTCCTCGGGTGTGCGGAACGTCAGCACCGACAGCACGGGTCCGAAGACCTCCTCGCGCGCGATGCGGTGGCTCATCGACACGCCGGTGAACATCGTCGGCGGGAACCAGTGGCCCTTGCTCGGGAGTTCGCACACGGCCTGCAGCTTCGTGCAGCCGTTCTGCTCGCCGTCGTCGCAGAGTTCACGGATGCGCGCCAGCTGCGCCGCCGAGTGGATCGCGCCCATGTCGGTGTTCTTGTCGAGCGGGTTGCCGACCCGGATGCGCTGCATGCGGCGTACCAGCTTCTCGACCAGCAGATCGTGCACGCTCTCCTGCACGAGCAACCTCGACCCGGCGCAGCACACATGCCCTTGGTTGAAGAAGATGCCGCGCACGACGCCTTCGACCGCCTGGTCGAGCGCTGCGTCCTCGAACACCAGATGCGCCGCCTTGCCGCCGAGTTCGAGCGTCAGTTCGACCATGCGCCCGGCCACCGCGCGCTGGATCTCCTTGCCCACCTCGGTGCTGCCGGTGAACGCGACCTTCGCCAACCCCGGATGCCGAACCAACGCCGCTCCGGTCTTGCCGTCGCCGGTCACGACGTTGACGACCCCAGGCGGCAAGCCGGCTTGCTGGAACACCTCGCACAGCCGCAGCGCGGTCAGCGGCGACGTCTCCGCGGGCTTGAGCACGACGGTGTTGCCGGCCGCGAGTGCCGGCGCGATCGTCCACGCCGCCATCAGCAGCGGGAAGTTCCACGGGATCACCTGCCCCACGACCCCGAGTGGCCTCGGGCTCTGCCCAGGAAACAACAGGTCGAGCTTGTCGGCCCAGCCGGCGTGATGGAAGAAGTGCTGTGCTGCGAGCGGCACGTCGACGTCGCGCGTCTCCTTGATCGGCTTGCCGTTGTCGAGCGTCTCCAGCACCGCGAACTCGCGCGCGCGCTCGAGCAGGATGCGGGCGATGCGGAACAGGAAGCGGGCGCGGTCCTCGCCGGACAACCGGCTCCACGCCGGGAACGCTTTCGCCGCCGCCTTCACCGCCGCGTCGACGTCCTTGTCGTTGGCCTGCGCAACCTCGCTCAGCACGGCTTCCGTCGCCGGGTCGATCGTCGGAAACCACTGGCCGCTCTTCGGCTTCACCCACTCGCCACCGACGAACAAGTCGTGCCGCTTGGCGATGGTGACATGGTCGACCGCCTCCAGCGACGGCGCGTAGTTCCACACGCCGCCGAACGTCAGTTCGCGGGCACCTTCGGTCGTAGCCTCGTTCTTGGTCTTCGCCATGTTCGGTCCTCGCCTCAGTCGGCGCTGAAATCGAAGGCGCGCTGGTAGCGGCCGGTACGTTCCTTCTCGAGCTGCATCGCCACGTCGGTGAGCAGTGAACTCGCACCGAAGCGGAACCACTGCGGCACCATCCAGCGATCGCCGCAGGTCTCGGCGACCAACACCAGGTACTTCAACGCGTCCTTGGCGGTGCGGATGCCGCCCGCGGCCTTCACGCCGACCGTGTTCCCGGTCTCGAGGAACCAGTCGCGCACCGTCTCCAGCATCAGCAGCACCACCGGCGGCGTGCTCGCCGGCTGCACCTTGCCGGTGCTGGTCTTCAGGAAGTCGGCACCGCCGAGCAGCGCGATGCGGCAGGCGCGGCGAACGTTGTCGTAGGTCTTCAGTTCTCCGGTCTCGAGGATGACCTTCAGGTGGGCCGCGCCGCAGGCCTGCTTCACCGCGACGATCTCGTCGTAGACGACTCCGTAGCGGCCGCTCAGGAACGCGCCGCGGTCGATCACCATGTCGATCTCGGTGGCACCGGCGGCGACCGCGAGTTCGACCTCGCGCAATTTGGTGGCGCGGTCGGTGCGCCCGGCCGGGAACCCCGTAGCCACCGACGCGACCTGCACCGTGCTGCCGCGCAGCGCTTCGGCGGCGACCGGCACCAGGTCCGGGTAGACACACACCGCCGCACAACTCGGCACGTCGGCGCGCGCCGGCAGCGGCCGCTTCGCCTTCTGGCACAGTTGCCGGACCTTGCCCGGCGAGTCCATGCCTTCGAGCGTGGTCAGGTCCATCATCGCAATCGCCAGCTTGAGGCCCTGCACCTTGGCCGCCTTCTTCAGCGAACGAGTGCCGAGGTCGGCGGCGCGCTGCTCGAGCGCGACCGCATCGACCGGGCTCACGCGGAACTCGACCGGAGACGACGGAGCAGCCATGGGCCGGGATCGTGCCCGGCCAGCCGCGCCTTGTCGACGTTCAGCCTGGAGCGCTGCGGCCGCGTTCGACGTCGGCGAACGTGAACGGATCCGGCAACAGCGTGCGCAAGGTCGTCACCACCCGCGCGCCGGCCGGATTGGCGAGCACGACGGCCATGCCGATACCGAATTCGGCGAGCACCTGGCGACACGCCCCACACGGCCGGGCCGGGTCGGCCAGTTCGGTCACCACGGCGACTGCGACCAGTTCCCGCGCGCCGGCGGCGACGGCGGCACACACCGCGGCCCGTTCGGCGCAGATCGTCAGTCCGTAGCTGGCGTTCTCGACGTTGCAGCCGGCGAACACCCGGCCGTCGCGGGCCAACACCGCAGCCCCGACGCGAAACCCCGACGCCCGAACGTAGGCGTGCTCCCGCACCACCGCAGCGGCAGCGACCAGTCGTTCCCGTGTGGCATGGTCCAACATCGGTTCACAGCGCCGCGCTGCGGCCGGCACCGAGCGCCAGGGTCAGCAACGTCGCGGCATAGCAGCCGAGGTTGGCGGCACATGCGAGATAGGCCAGCAGCGAGCCGTGGAACTCGATCGCCGCGTCCAGGTCGGCGAACTGCTGCAGCAGGACGTAGCCGGCGACCGCGGCGCCCAGCGCCCAGGTCGCGATCCAGACCCAGGGGTCGATGCGCAACCGATCCAGCAGTTGGCCGAGGAACCACAAGATCGGCAGCCCGCCGACGAGTGTCGGCAACAACCAGCCGCCCGGATCCGTTCCGGCGACGAGGAAGCACGCCCACACGCCGGGCAGGCCACCGATCGCGAACAACTGCGCGCCGTGGCCAGGGAACATCCAGCCGAACACGCTGCCCACGGCGAACAGCACGGGCAGCACGATCACGAACCGGCGCGTCGTCGCGTTCTGTTGGCGCGTGATGATCTCGGTCATGGGTGGTGCCCGGGCGAGCGCGGGATCATGGCATGAACCCTCGACCCTGGAAAGCACGCGAGCCTCACCCATTCCAGCATCTAGGATGACGGCGTGTCCCCGACGGTCGATCCAGGTCTCGCCTCGGCCCTTGCCGCACTCGGCCACGCCACCGGACCGCTGGCGATCGGCGGCGTGCCCGCGGCCGAACTCGCCGCCACGTTCGGCACGCCGACGTACGTGTTCGATGCCGTTGTGTTACGTCGCCAGGCCGCGCGGGTGCAGCAGGCGCTCGGGCCACGCGTCCGGCTGCTCTGGTCGGTGAAGGCCAACCCCTCGGTCGCGGTCACGCGCGAACTGCGCCGGGCCGGGACCGGCGCCGAGATCGCTTCGCTCGGCGAATTGCACGTGGCCCTCGCGGCGGGCCACGTCGCGGCGACGCTGCGCTTCGCCGGGCCGGGCAAGACCGACGCCGAACTCGACGCCGCACTCGCCGCCGGACTCGGCTGCTTCCACGTCGAATCCGCCGACGAGGCCGCGACCCTGGCCCGCCTCGCCGCGGTCCGCGGCGTGGTCGCCTGCGTCGCCTTGCGGGTGAACTTCCCCCAGGAGTTGTCGGGTGCGCGCATGCGCATGGGCGGCGGATCGAGCCGGTTCGGCATCGACGAAGCCGAACTCGACGCGGTCGCGCGCGCCGTCCTGGCCCAGCCGTCGCTTCGGCTCGTCGGCCTGCACGCCTACGCCGGCACCCAAGTCTTCGACGCCGCTGCGTTCGGCCGCCACTGCGAACGGGTCGGTCGCTGCCTGGCCGCCCTCGAGCAGGCGCTCGGCATCGTGTTGCCCGAGATCGACGTCGGCGGGGGCTTCGGCGTTCCGGTCTACGGCGGCGACCCGCTGTTCGAACTCGATGCGGCCGCGGCGGCACTGCACACCGTGGTCCGCGCGCACGATCGGCCGGAACGCACGTGGTTCGTCGAACTCGGCCGCTTCCTCGCCGCACCCGCAGGGGTCTACCTGGCCCGGGTCGTGCGCACGAAGAGGAGCGGTGGCCACGCGCACGCGGTGCTCGACGGCGGCATGCACCATGCGGCGGCGGCAGCCGGCATGGGTGCCGTGCTGCGCCGGCCCGCCCTGATGGTCGCCGTGGCCGAACCGCTTCGGCACGGCACGCCGGTCATGGTGGGCGGCCCACTGTGCACACCCGCCGACCAGTTCGGCGACGGCATCGGCATCGGCCCGCTCGCCGCGGGCGACCTGGTGGCCGTGCTGCATGCAGGAGCGTACGGGCTCACGTTCAGCCCGCATTCGTTCCTCGGCCATCCCGCGCCGGCAGAAGTGCTGGTCGAAGGTGGTGTCGCAAGGATCGTACGCGACCGCGGCCAAGCGACCGATGCCCTGCGCGGCCAGCACCCGTGACGGCTCGCCGGTGACGAAGGCGCGACACCGCGCGTGCACCGACCCGCTATCCTGCGCGCCATGCGTCTGCCGCCGTTGCCGTCGTTCGTCGTCCTCACGCTGGTGTGCACCGTCTCCGCCCAGGAAGGCGTACCGCAACCTGCGGGCCTGATCCCCGAGCAGATGTGGTATGCCCCGACCGCCGCCGATTGGGCGAAGCCGGTCGCGATCCGCTGGCAGCGCACCTGGGACGACGCGGTGGCGCTGTCGCAGCAAACCAAGAAGCCGATCCTCGTGTGCGTCAACATGGACGGCGAGATCGCCAGCGAGCACTACGCCGGCGTGCGCTACCGCGACCCCGAACTCGCCAAGCTCTGGGAACCGTACGTGTGCGTGATCGCCTCGGTCTACCGCCACACGCCGCGCGACTACGACGACCAGGGCCGCCGCATCCCGTGCCCGCGCCTGGGCAACGTGACCTGCGGTGAGCACATGGCCCTCGAGCCGCTGGTCTACGAGAAGTTCCTCGACGGCAAGCGCATCTCGCCGCGGCACATCATGGTCGAGCTCGACGGCAAGGAGGTGTTCGACGTGTTCTACACGTGGGACACGCAGTCGGTGTTCGACACGTTGCGCGACGGCATCCAGAAGCGCGCGTTCCAGGCGCCACCAGTGGTGAAGGGCGACCGTTCGCTGAAGGAGCAGCTGCAGAGTCCCGACAGCGACGACCGCGAAGCGATCGAACGCATGTACGCGGCCGCGTCGCCCGAGGAACGCAAGGCACTGCTCGAGCTCGCCGTCGGCGAAGGCAAGCAGGCGCCGCTCGAGTTGCTGCGGCTCGCGGCATGGGGTCTCGACCCGGACCTGGCCAGGAAGGCCCGCGCCGGCATGCTGCAGGCGGAAGCGACCGGGACCATCGACCTGCTCGCCGACGCGTTGCGCATCCCGATGGCCGCGGAAGAACGCCAGGCCCTGGCGCAGTCGCTGCGCCGCTTCGCCGGACAGTCGGTGAAGGCACAGACGTTGGCGACCGCACACACGGGCCTTGCCGGCCAGAAGTCGGCGATCGATCCGAGCAAGTGGACGCAGGCGCTGGCGGGCCAGAGCTACGCCGCCGCAGCCGACCTCGCCGGCGAGGCCGAAGCACGCGATGCCGCGGTCGCGCAGAAGCCGGCCGATCCGCAGGCGCGCCTCGACCTCGCCGAGTCGAGCCTCCTGCAGGCGTACGAACTGACGACGGGCACCGGCCGCGGCGCCGCGAAGCTGGCACAACAGCAACGCCAGCTGCTGCTCGAGGACGCGCGCCGCGCGGTCGACGAAGCGAAGAAGCTCGGCGCGACCGGATGGCGGCCCGCTGCCCTGGCCGCACTGTGCGCCCGCGCCGCCGGCGACGACAAGGTCGCCTACGAACTGGCGATCGCCGCCGCCCCGCAACTGCCGCCGGAAGCGCCCGGGCGCGTCGCGATGGAACTGCTCGCCCTGTTCGCCGAAGCCCGTCAACAGGCGATCCGCGGCGCCACCATGCTGAAGCAGGATTGGGACCCGAGCTGGATGAGCGACGTGCACACCACCTACAGCCTCTTGTTGGCGCACCCGCTCGGCACCGACCAGCACGTCGCCCACCACGTCGACTTCCTGCAGTTCTTCGGCTCGCCCGACACCGACCTCGTGCTCGACCGTGGGCTCGTGAAGTTCCCGGCATCGCCACTGCTGCACGAACGCCTGCGCACGCGCCTGCTCGAACGCGGTGGCGTCGACGCGCTGGCCACCACCTACGACCAGAAACTGCAGGCCGCAGACGCGCCGCCGGCCATGGCCTGGTTCGCCGGCTACGCGCAGATGGTCGCCGCCGAGATGCACCGCAAGCACCAGCAGCCCGACCAGGCACGGGCCGCCTACGAGCGCGCGATCGAGCTGTTCGGCCGCTACCGCGATGCCTCCTGCAACCAGGACGGCGAACACTACGTCACGATGGCGCACGGCGGCATCGCTCGCCTCGTGCTGCAGTCCGGTGACCGAGCCGGCGCGTTCGCAGCGTTGCAGAAGGCGTTCGCCGGCCCTGCCGCCGCGATCGCCGCGACCGACGGCCTCGGCATCACCACGATGCAGACCGCCGAGATGCTGCGCGGCAACGCCCGGGACGCCAAGGACGATGCGCTCCTGCAGCAGCTCGAAGCCGCGCTGCAACGGCTGCCGAAGGAGGCGTTCGAACTGCCCGAGTACGAACGGGCGTCGCGCGGCCAGGGAGCGCCGGGCGGACAAGGCGGCCGGCGCCGCCGCGGCTGACTCAAGCGTCGGCGAGCATCGCGTCGAGCGGCCGGAACTCCACGTCGCTGGCCAGCGCCACGTCGCGCGGCCGCAGCGCATCCTCGCACTCGACCGCCTGCAAGGCCGCAGGGTCGAGGCGATGCCGCCGCACGAACCGCATGCCGAGTTCCCAGCGCGACACCCGTTCCGGCCCGGCCAGGTGCACCAGCGACGGCCCATCCGGTTCGGCCACGAGGGCGACGAGGCCTCGGGCGGCATCGGCGGCATGCAGCGGCGTGCGGTATTCGTTGGTGAACAAGGCAGGGCGCTGGCCCGCCTGCAGCGCGGCCCGCAGCGACGCGGTGGCACCGCGCCCGCGCGCGTCGACCCCGAACAGCAAGGGCAGGCGCACCAC
>JAEUHV010000238.1 GCA_016794485.1 Planctomycetota bacterium | reverse complement strand
GTTCTCGAGGTGGAACGCGCGGATCGCCGGCCAGTCGTTGGTCGGCACCGCGACGAGCCGCGTGCCCGCACGGCCGTAGCCGCGCGCGAGGTCGGTGAAGTTGTCGTCCTGGCAGATCATGCCGCCGAGCGAGGTGTCGCCGATCGCGCCGTGGAACAACGTGCCGTCGCCGGCGACGTAGTCTTCGAGCCACGGGATCAGGTGCGTCTTCGTGTACTCGCCGCGCAGTGCCCCGTCGGGGCCGAAGAACCAGATGCGGTTGTCGTTGGTGGAGCCGTGCCAGACGCCGGCGGCGAGCGTGAACGCGTTCGTCCTGGCGATGCCGCCGAGCCTGCCCAGCGAGCGTTCGCGCGGCTCGTGCCCGGTCGAGATGCCGGTCTCCGGGGTCACCAGCAGCGTGGCCCCGCGTGCCTTCGCCTCGGTGGCGATGCCGTCGAAGCCCGAAAAGAAGCGGTCCCATTCGCCGTACCAGCCGACGGTCGCGACGGTGGTGGTCGGGCCGAGGGGCCGCGTCCAGCGCAGCCAGGAAGCGAAGGTGGTGGCTGCGACGACGAGGCCGGCGATGGCGAGCGGTGGTGCGCGTCGTTCGCTGCGCCATGCCGACACCAGCAGAGCCTGTGTCACGGTGAGCACGAAGACGAGGCCGGCGACGCCGGTGAAGGCGACGAACGCCACCATGCCCGGTGCCGCCGACAGTGGCCGAACGAAGCACTGCGCGGTGCCGAACATCGGCACGCCGTACCAGACGGCGACTTCGACGAGCGTCACGACGGCCGCCGCGGCGAGGGGGCCGAGCACCGGGCCGCGGCGCAGCGCGCGGGCGGCCAGCAGGGCCGTGATGGACCACTGCACGAGGTTGGCGAGCGCGGCGACGAGGATCGGCGGCGACGTGCCCGCGGCGGCGACCATGGGCGCCACGTAGCCGAGTCCGAGCAGCGTGCCCAGCGGCCACGCGTGCTGCCCCGCCTGGTTGCGGTGGGCTAGGGCCCACCAGAACGGCAGGAACGCGACCAGCTGCAACCACCAGAGCCGCAGCGGGTGGTCGGCGGCGAACAACAAGAGCCCGGTGGCAAGGGCGGCGATGTGGGGCATGTGGGCTCGATCGCGCGGGATTCCCGCCAACGGCGGCCGTGCGCGGCCCGTAGCATGCCACACCCATGCCTGCCTCCACGCGCCGAACGTTCCTGGCTTCCGTTGCTGCCGCCGGCGTCGCGGCACCCTTGGCCGCGACCGTCCGTCCGCGCGGCGTGGCCCCGTTGAAGATCCTGGTGCTCGGCGGCACCGCGTTCCTCGGCCCGCCGTTCGTGCGTGCGGCCCGGGCCAACGGCCACACCGTCACGCTGTTCAATCGCGGCAAGACCAACCCCGAGCTGTTCAAGGACCTCGAGCAGCTGCGCGGCGATCGCGAGACGGGCGACCTCGACGCGCTGAAGGGCCGCGAGTTCGACGTCGCGATCGACACGTCGGGCTACGTGCCGGCGCACGTCGAGGCTTCCGCCAGGCTCCTGGCCGGTGTGAAGCACTACCAGTTCATCAGCACGATCAGCGTGTACGGCGGCTTCGGCCAGCGGCCGGACCGCATCGACGAGAACGCCGAGACGCCCGACGTGCCGGAGGACAAGGCGAAGGAAGCGGCGGCGGTGAACGAGATCCGCAAGGCGATGCCGTTCTACGGTGCTCTCAAGGCGCGCTGCGAGAAGGCCGCCGAGGCGGCGCTGCCGGGCAAGGTGTGCGTGTTGCGGCCGGGGTTGATCGTCGGTCCTGGCGACACCAGCGATCGGTTCACGTGGTGGCCGGTGCGGTGCGATCGCGGCGGTGCCGTGCTGGCGCCGGGCGATCCCGACGGCCACGTGCAGTTCGTCGACGTGCGCGACCTGGCGGCCTTCATGCTGCACTGCGCCGAACAGGGTGCGACCGGCACCATGAACGTGACCGGCTTCGCGGGTCGGGTGTCGATGGCGGAGGTGCTCGGAGCCTGCAAGTGTGCGACCGACAAGGCGGTCGAGCTGGTGTGGGCGAGCGAGGAGTTCCTCGCCGAGAACAAGGTGCAGCCGTACATGCAGATGCCGCTGTGGATCCCACGCGATGGCCGCAGCGTCGTCGACTGCTCGCGCGCGATCGCGGCGGGCCTGAAGTTCCGGCCGATCGGCGAGACGGTGCGCGACACGTTGCAGTGGGCCCGATCCGAGCGGGGCGACAAGCCGTTCGCGCGCACGGGTCTGCCGGCGGCGCGCGAAGCCGAACTGGTCGCGAAGTGGCGGGCGCAGGTCGCCGGCGGTGCGGAGAAGAAGTGAGCGCGCGCGTGCAGTTCCTGCGTTCCCTCGCCCTGGTCGCGGTCGCGCTGTTCGGCGCCGTCGCGGCCCCGGCCCAGGACGAACTCGGCCTCGGCAAGATGTGGACTTTCGAACGTCCACCGGCCGCGTGGCTGCAGCGTGAGTACGGCTTCGTTCCGGACGCGGCGTTCTTCGCGCGACTGCAAGCGGCGTCGCTGCGGTTCGGCAAAGGGGGGTCGGCGTCGTTCGTGTCGGCGCGCGGCCTCGTGCTGACCAACCACCACTGCGTGCGCGAGTTCCTGCCGAAGACGCCCGAGGCGCTCGAATGGGGCATCGACGGGTTCCTGGCCAAGGAAGCGTCCGACGAGGTGCGCTTGCCCGGGCTCGAGATCAAGCAGCTCGTGCGCGTCGGCGACGTCTCGGTGCGCATCGAGGCCGGAGTCCTGCCCGCCGCCGACCCTGCGGTGCAGGAAGCGATCCGGGTGACCAACCGCGAAGCCGTGCTGGCCGCGGCGCGCGCGGCCGATCCGGAGCTCGAGCCGCAGGTGGTCAAGCTCTACCAGGGTGCGGTGTGGCGGCTGTACCAGTACCGGGTGTTCGACGACGTGCGGCTGGTGATGATGCCGCACCAGCAGATCGCGATGTTCGGCGGCGACCCGGACAACTTCACCTACCCGCGCTACGCGATCGACTTCGCGTTCTGTCGGGCGTGGGACGGCGACAAGCCGCTCGACACCACGGACTGCCATCTGGTGTGGGGCGATGGCCCGACGGCGGGCGAGGTCGTGTTCGTGACCGGCAATCCGGCCGGCACGCAGCGCCAGCTGACCATGGCCCAGCTCGATTTCCTCCGCGACGTGCGCTACCCGCGCGTGCGCGAACTGATCGACGCGCGGCTGGCGATCCTGCGCGACTTCGCCCGCGACGATGCTGCAGCGGAGAAGCGGCTGCGTTCGTCGATCCTGTGGATGGAAAACGGCCAGAAGCTGTTCCGCGGCGAGCACCAGGCGTTGCTGGATCCGGCATTCGTCGCGCGCAAGCGGGCGGCCGAGACGATGTTCAAGGAACGCGCGGCCAAGGCCGGGCACGCGCCGGACCTGCGGGTCTGGGACGACATCGCCGACGTGGCGAAGGAGTGCCGCCAGAGCGAGGCGGCCTACTACTTCCACAACGCGGGTTGGTTGCCGTTGCTGATGCGCGCCCTCGACATCGTCGAGTTCGCGCGGACCGGCGATGCCGCGATCGCCGCGCGCGCGCGCGCTTCCGAATGCAGCGTCGATCCGGTGCAGCAGGCGTTGTTCGCCGACCATCTGCGGCGCGCCCGCCGGCATCTGCCCGCCGACGATCCGTACGTGCGGGCGATGCTCGGTGGGCGCGAGCCGGAAGCCGCCGCGGCCGAACTGCTGGCCGGCACCCGCCTGTGCGATGCCGCGGAGACCGAACGGTTGTTGGCCGGCGGCAAGGCGGCGGTCGAAGCCAGCACCGATTCGGCGATCGTGGCGGCGCGCAAGATCGCGCCGCTGATGGACGCGGCCAAGGCCACGCAGGCGGCGATCGAGGCCAAGGAGACGGCGCTGGGCACCCGCCTGGCGAAGCTGCTGTTCGCGGTCTACGGCGAGGAAGTGCCCCCGGACGCGACCGGCACGCTGCGCTGGAGCGACGGCCGCGTGCTCGGCTACGAATGCAACGGGACGCGGGCGCCGTGGCGCACCGTGTTCCAGGGCATGTTCGCGCGTTCGGCCGAGTTCGACGGCCTGCCGCCGTACGACCTGCCGCGCGAATGGCTGCTGGCCAAGGACCGCATCGACCTGCAGGCGGCGGTCGACTTCGTGTGCACGGTCGACAGCGCCGGCGGCAATTCCGGCAGCCCGGTCGTGAACAGGAAGGGCGAGTTCACCGGACTCCTGTTCGACGGCAACATCGAGTCGCTGGCGAACCGGTTCCTGTACGGCGAGCGGGTGGAGCGCAGCGTGTGCGTCCACCCGCAGGCGATCGTCGAGGCACTGCGCAAGGTCTACGGCGCCAACCGCATCCTGCGCGAGCTCGCGCGCTGAGCGCCCGGCTCAGTTGTCGCTGGTCTGCGCCACGCCGCCGACGTAGAGCGGGGCCGCGGTGATGCTCGGCCGCGCACCGATGGCCGGATCCGCATAGCCGGAGTCGTCCGGGGCCGTGATCGGCGTGCCGTCGATGTCGAAGCCCTGGGCGGCGTACACCGTGCTCGGGCTGCCGACCGCGACCATGAACTGCTCGCCTTCGAGCTGCTTCACCTTGTAGGTCGCCGAGCCGGCGGTCAGGGTCGTGCCGGTCGGGATGTTGAACAGCGGGTACCACATGCCGGTCTCGCCGACTTGTTCGTGCGGGATGCCGCGCAGGCTCGTGCCGTCGAACTCGAGGAAGAACGTGCGGCCGTCGAACGCCGAGCCGTCCTCGTCGTGCACGTAGGTCATGCGGATCGGCGGGTCGAACTGCACGAAGTCGTCGTTGGCGTCCTTCAACGTGCGCAGCTGGTTCCAGGGGTTGGTGCCGATGCTCCACTCGTAGCTGGTCGTCTGGTTCGGGATGTCGTTGAACGAACCGAGCGCGGTCGAGAACATCGGGCCGCAGTTGAGGCCCCACATGCCTGGGCCCTGCGTGATGGTGACGCCGCTGCCGAGCGTGACCGGATTGCCGCCGAGGGTCAGCAGCATCGTGTCGCGGTCGAACACGTAGGTCTGGTTGCCGCTGCTTGTCGAACTGGCGTCCGGCAGGTACGGCGACTCGCTGTTGGTGAAGTTCGCCTGGTCGCTGGTGATGTTCGCGCGCAGCATGTGGAAGTAGCCGTTCAGCGTCAGGTCGCCGTTCGCCAGCTCCGGCGAGTCGGCGGTGACGGTCGTGTTCGACCACACGAACGCGGCGACGTTGTTGGCCAGCGAGGCCGGCCAGGTGAACTCGACCGAGCCGCGCGCCTGGCTCCAGAAGTTGCACCACTGCCCGGTGGTGAAGTTGCCGGCGACGCTGACCGGCGTGTTCTCGAGCTGCCATTCGCCGTTGACGCGCGACGCGGTGCGCACGAAGTCGCTGCCGGTGTACATCACCTTCTGCTCGCCGCCGCCGTTCGGGCTGAAGTACTCCAGCTCCTCGTTGACGATGTCGCCGAGGGTGATCGACGCACGCGTGCGCTTCATCAGCTTGCCGGCGGCGATCACGATCGAGTACGGCGTGGTCGAGTTGTCCTGGTGGTTGCGCCGGTAGATCGTCTGGCCGTTCGTCAACGTCACGTTGTCCGGGAACCAGATGCCCTCGAAGCCGGCCCAGCCGTAGCGGCCGTTGGCGTCTTCGACCGGGAAGCCCGACTGCGTCTCGACGCGGTCCTCGGTCGTGTTGTCGTACAGGCCGTAGCGGAACACGCGGGTCTCGTAGTCGTTGCGGTCGAGCACGGTCAGCGCGTTGCCGTTCGACACTTCACGCCGCGCGACGTAGTTCGAATTGAACTGCAGCTGGTACTCCGCGTTGTCGGTCTGCGTGCCCGAGCCGGTGTTCATCGCGAATGCCTTCTCCGCGTAGGCGCGGCCGCTGTCGGTCGACGGGTTGCCGATCACGTGGCAACGTTCGCGCATCGCGACGTCGCCGACGGAGAGGCTGCCGCCGACGTCGCCGTGCGACATGAAGAACTCGACTTCGCTCTGGCCGTCGGTGCGGGCCACCGTGCGCAGGTAGCCCTCGAACATCGTCGCCGTGCTGGTCGCGGATTCGGAGGCTGGCAGGTTCTGGAAGGTCAGGGTGAACTGGCCCAGCGGCGGGCCGTCCGACGGCTCCTCGGTGACCGTCAACTTGCCGTAGATGATCGCCGGGATGGTCTGGCCCATCGACTCTTCGGTGCTGACCCAGAACGACACGATCTGCGGCGCCGAGTTGCTGGCGCGGGTCGAATCGACGACCCACTCCTCGTACGACTTGCCGGTGTTGCCGCGTTCGCCGCCGCCACGGTCGTCCTGCTCGATCAGGGCGCGGTAGGCGCCGGCGTTGGTCTGTTCCCAGTAGCGGGTCTGCTGCAGGCTGTTCAGGATCATGTTGACCGTGTCGAGCGCCTGCATGCTGTCGTCGCGGATCCAGAAGCGCGTCCGGTCGGTCTCGTAGTCACTGCCCGCGATCGCGCGCAGGCCCGCCGGCAACCGCAGTGACCCCGAGCCCGAGGTCTCCGAATCGACGATCGAAACCTGTTCGGGGGCCTGCAGGCCCTGGACGTCGCCGGTCGCGGTGGACCCGCCGCCACCACAGGCGGCCAGGGCAAGAAGGACGAACGAGGAACAAACGAACTTGCGCATGGTCTGGGCTTTCTCCATTGGCGCCGGACAACCTCGGCCGGCGCTCGGCGTGCATCGGCCGGGCCGTCCATTGGCGTTGAGGGGGAAAGCGCGTACCCCGGTAGTCTTCCGTCCCATGCGTCTTCGCCGATCGTCGATGTTCTCGACACCTCTTTGGTTGCTGGGAATTGCCGTCGCCCAACAGCAACCGCACGCCTTCGTCGGGGCGCGCATCGAACCGGTCGACGCCCCCGCGATCGAGCGCGGCACGCTGCTGGTGCACGGCGGGCGCATCGTGGCGCTCGGTGCCGTCGCCGACGTGAAGGTGCCGGACGACGCCGTGCGCATCGACGCCGCGGGACGCACGATCGTGCCGGGACTCGTCTGCAGCCACTCGCACATCGGTGCGGTCGCCGGCGCCGACGGCAGCGGCCCGATCCAGCCCGAGGTGCGAGCTCTCGACGCGGTGGATCCGTTCGACCCCGGCATCCAGAAGGCGCAGGCCGGTGGCATCACCACGGTGAACGTGATGCCGGGTTCGGGCCACCTGCTGTCGGGCCAGACGGTCTACCTGAAGTTGCGCGACGCGCGCACCGTCGACGAACTGGCGATCCGCGCCGCGGACGGCACGGTTGCGGGCGGCATCAAGATGGCGAACGGCACCAACCCGCAGAAGGAGCCGCCGTTCGCCGGCACGCGCGGCAAGGCCGCCGCGTTGATGCGGGCACAGCTGCACCGCGCTCGCGACCACCAGAAGAAGCTCGCCGCCGCCAAGGACGATGCGAGCAAGGCGCCCGAACGCGCACTCGGCCTCGAAGCCCTGGTCGAGGTGCTCGAGGGCAAGCGCGTGGTGCACCACCACACGCACCGTGCCGACGACATCCAGACGGTGCTGCGCCTGCAGCAGGAGTTCGGCTTCCGCTGCGTGCTGCACCACGTCAGCGAGGGCTGGATGGTCGCCGACGCGATCGCCGCGGCGAAGATCCCCTGCTCGGTCATCGTGATCGATTCGCCGGGTGGCAAGCTCGAGGCCGCGAACCTGTCGCTGCAGACCGCTGCGGTGCTCGACCGGGCCGGCGTGTTGGTCGGCCTGCACACCGACGACGGCATCACCGACAGCCGCCTGTTCCTGCGTTCGGCCGCACTCGCGGTGCGGGCCGGCATGGCCCGCGACCACGCGCTGGCGGCAGTGACGATCAACAACGCCCGCATGCTCGACCTGCAGGATCGCGTCGGGTCGCTGTCGCCCGGCAAGGACGCCGACTTCGTGGTGCTGTCGGGGGATCCGCTCTCGGTCTACACCCGCGTGCTGCAGACGTGGGTCGAGGGCAAGAAGGTGTTCGACCTCGCGGACGCGAAGGACCGCCTGTTCGCGAACGGCGGCTACGGTGCCTCCGACGGCCAGGCCCAGTCGATGTGCTGCTTCGGCAGCCAGGAGGGCCAGTGATGTTCGGCTCGCTCCTCGTGGTGGTGGTGGTGGTGGCGTGCGGGCCGCAGGACCCGGTCGCGCCGGTTGCACCGGTAGCACCGGTCGCGCCGTCGGCCGCGACGAAGCACTTCGCGGTGCGTGCGGCGACGCTGGTGACGATGGCGGGGGCGCCGATCGCGGACGGCGTCGTCGTCGTGCGCGACGGCAAGATCGAACAGGTCGGCCCGGCCGCAGAGGTCGCCTTGCCGCCCGATCTGCCGGTCGTCGTGGCGAAGGTGGCGACGCCTGGGCTGATCGACGCGCACGCGACCGTCGGCCTCAGCGGCGTGTTGAACGTTCCGCACGATCAGGACCAGCTCGAGAAGTCGGCGCCGATCCAGCCCGAACTGCGCGCGATCGACGCGTTCCACGCCCAGGATCCCCTGGTGGTTTGGTTGCGCGGCTTCGGCATCACCACGGTGCACACCGGGCACGGGCCCGGCGCCCTGGTGTCGGGCCAGACGATGGTGGTGAAGACGCACGGTCGTTCGGTCGAGGCCGACGTCGTGAAGCCGCTGGCCATGCTGGCGGTGACGCTCGGCGACGGTGGGCGGGCCGCCGGCGGCAAGGCGCCCGGCACTCGCGCCAAATCCGTGGCGATGCTGCGCGAGCACCTGCAGAAGGCGCGTGAGTACGCGGCGAAGCGGCAGAAGGACCCCGAGACCCCGGTCGACCTCGGCCTCGAGACCACGGCGAAGGTCCTGGCGCGCGAGGTGCCGCTGCTGGTCACCGCGCACCGGGCCCACGACCTGCTCGCGGCACTGCGCGTCGCGAAGGAGTTCGAGGTCACGGTCGTGCTCGACGGCGCTGCCGAGGCCTACCTGATCGGGCCCGAGATCCTGGCCGCCGGTTGTGCGGTGCTGCCGCACCCGGCCATGGCCCGGACCGGTGGCGAACTGAAGAACGGCACCATGGAGCTGGCGAAGCTGCTGCACGACGCGAAGGTTCCGTTCGCCCTGCAGAGCGGCTACGAGGCCTACGTTCCGAAGACGCGCGTGGTGCTGTGGGAGGCCGGGGTTGCGGTCGGGCACGGTCTGCCGGCCGAAGCGGCGCTGCGGGCGCTCACGATCGATGCCGCGAAGCTGCTCGGGGTCGACGCGCGGCTCGGATCGCTGGAGAAGGGCAAGGACGCCGACGTCGCGTTGTTCGACGGCGACCCGTTCGAATACACGAGCCACTGCATCGGCGTCGTGATCGACGGCGTGCACCACGCCGGTGTGCGGTGATCGGGTCGGGCGCTCCGTTCTGCCGATAGCGGCGCCATGGACGCCAACGCCCGCATCCAGACCGCTCCGCCGCCGGCCGCCTTGGTGCGCGCCGCGTGGCCGTTGGCGATGGGTGCCCTGGCGCTGTCCGCGGCCGACTTCTTCGTGCGCCTGACGTTCCGCGGCCGCGCCTTGCACGCCGAGGCGCCGTGGTCGTGGTTCGTCGCCACCGCCGAGTGGACGGTGCCGACGTTCTTTTCGGTCGCGGTGACGTTCGCCACCGGCGTGGGTTGCCTGCGGCCGCGGGCCGAACGCGACCTCGCATGGTGCGCGATGGGGGTGCTGTTCTGCTATCTCGCCGTCGACGACCTGTGCATGCTGCACGAAGCGTTCGGCGAGTGGCTGCATCCGTGGCTCGGCGGCATCGGCGCCTACGTCTGGGTCTGCACGCTTGGGCCGGTGTTCGCGCTCTGCGGTGCGTGGTGCGCATGGCGGCTGTTGCGGGCGTTGGCCGGCCAGCGGGTCCGGCGCGCCTGCCTGTTCCTCGGCTTCGCCGGTCTCGCCGCAGCACTCGGCTTCGAGGTGTTCGAGGACGCGGCGGCCGGGTCGGGCGCTCGCCTGCGCGGCATCCCGCTGGTGTCGTACACGCAGTGGGTCGAGGAAGCGCTCGAACTGCTGGCGCCCGTGCTGCTGTTCGCGGCGGCTTGGACGCGACCGCCGGTCCGCACCTGATCACGCGGTCGCGGTCGTGGCGGCTGCGCTGCGGACGCGCACGATCAAGTCGTGTCCGGCGAGTGCCGTGGCGCAGCCGCGGGCCACGAAGTGCACGGCGTAGCGCGGCAGTTCGGCCATGGTCACCAGGCCCTCGCGGTCGCCGAACGCGAGCAGATGCTGGCCGCCGAACTCGATCGCTTCGAGGCCAGTGAACACCATCGCCCAGCCGGGCAGCACCACCAGCAACCTCGTCGCGGCGTCGAGCCACGGACCGAGCCGGCCCGTCGTGCCGTTCCGGCGCAGCACCCTGCGAGCGGCGGTCGCGGCGTAGGCGACCACCAGCAGCGCGAGGCCGCGCCCGAGCCAGCCGTCCGGTTGCAGCGGCCCGACCAGGGCCAGGGCGACGACCGCCAGCAGTGCAAGCTGCAGCGACATCGCGAAGACCAGCATCGAGCCGACGGCCCGGTGCGGCGAGCGCCGTTCCTCGTGCACACCGGCGCGCAACAAGCCGAGGGTGATCGCCAACAGCAGCGGCACGAGATCGATGGCGCTGGCCAGCGCGTCCATCGGTGCGGCGGCGGCGAGGATGGCGCGCCCCTGTTCGGCGAGTTCGGGCGGGAACGAGTACGTCCACGACAGCGGAACGAGCCGTGGTGCCACCTGCAGCAGCAGCGCCCCGGCGAACGAGCCGAGCAGCCAACGTCGCGACGAGCCCGGAGCGGGGGCCACCAAAGCGCCGCCGGCGCCGACCAGCAGGACCAGCTCCGCCAGCGTCAACGCAACCGGGTTGAGGTGGTACCAGAACGCATGGGTCACCTGGCGCAGTGTCGGGGTGTCGCGCCAGCCGACGTGGTGCTGCCAGGTGGCGGGAACGAGCTCCCACACGACCACGACGAGGCTCGCCAGCAGCACCACCAGCAGCACGCTGCGCCAGCGGTCGGGCCGGTCGTCGGCCTTGGGCCGTGGCATCGGGACTTCGCCGTCCATCCCGGCCGTTTCGGCCGCGAGGGGGCCGGGGCTGAAGCCGCGCGGTGCGATCCGGCTGTGCGGGGCCCGCTCAGGCCGGCGCGCCGATCTCTTCGTAGACCGTGGTGCGCTGCACCGGTTCGTAGCCCGCTTCGCGGATCAGGTGCTGCAGCTGGGCCGGGCTCAGTGCCTGCGGCTCGGTCGTGCCGGCGTCGTGCGTGATCTTCTCCTCGGTCACCGTGCCATCGATGTCGTTGGCGCCGAACGACAGCGCGGTCTGCGCCGACTCCTGGGTCAGCATGATCCAGTAGGCCTTGATGTGCGGGAAGTTGTCGAGCATCAGCCGGCCGACCGCGACCGAGCGCTGGTCGAGGTGGCCCGTCGTGACGTGGCCGAAGTTGGCGAGGTCGGTGTGGTACGGCCAGAACGCGAGCGGGATGTAGGCCATGAAGCCGCCGCACTCGTCCTGCAGCTCGCGCAACTTCACCAGGTGCGTGACGCGTTCGTCGACGCGCTCGATGTGGCCGTACAACATCGTCGCGTTCATCTTGAAGCCGGCCTGCTGCACCTTGCGCGCGGTGTCGAGCCAGCCCTGCGGGCCCTGCTTCTCGCGGAACACCGCCTTGTGCACGCGGTCGACCAGCACTTCGGCGCCGCCGCCCGGGCAGCTGCCGAGGCCCGCCGCGCGCAGGTCGGCGAACACCTCGGCCTCGCTCTTGCCGGAGATCTTCAGCATGTGGTCGATTTCGACCATCGTGAACGCCTTGACGTGGATGTCGGGTCGCGCACGCTTCGCCGCACGCACGACGTCGAGGTAGTACTCGTACGGCATCGTCGGGTGGATGCCGGCGACCATGTGCACCTCGGTGACCGGGCGGTGCAGCTGCTCGCGCACCTTCTGCTCGACGATCGCCGGCGTCATCAGGTAGGCGCGCTCTTCGCCTTCCTTCGCCGCGAACGCGCAGAACTTGCACGAGTAGATGCAGATGTTCGTGTAGTTGACGTGCTGGTTGATGTTGAAGAACGTCTTCTTGCCGTGCAGCCGCGTGCGCACGCGGTGCGCCATCAGGCCGACTGCGGCGAGGTGCGGCGTCTCGTAGAGTCGCACGCCGTCCTCGAACGACAGGCGTGTGCCGGCGCGGACCTTGGCGTCGATGTCGCCGAGGCCGGCCTTCTGGATGAGCTTCGTCGCCAGGGATTCGTCGAGGTGGGCGTAGGCGAAGTCGGTCATGGTGCGGGGCGAGCAAGTTAGGCCCGCAGCCGCTGCCGGAGAAGGGCACGGCGGCCGTTCGGGGCGCAGGGCCGGGCAAGTCCCGGATCCGGGGCGAAACGCGGCGGCGATGGCATGGCTGTCATCCCGTGGGGCGTCGGGGCTAGGGACAAACCACGACCCGGAGCCGCTAAGCCCGGAGCCCGCGGTTGCCGATGCTGGCGCCCGGAGAGGAACCACCATGCGCTGCCTTGTCGTCGACGACGAACCCACCGCCCGTCTGCACCTGCGAATGCTGCTGTCCGAAGTCGGCGAAGTCGACGAAGTCGAGAACGCGGCGATCGCGATCGAGCAGGTGCGCGAGGCGGTGCGAGCCGGCAAGCCCTACGACGTGGTGTGCCTCGACCTGTCGATGCCCGGGCCCGACGGCCTGGAAACCGTGGCGATGATCCGCGAAGTGGACCAGTACATGCGCAAGGGCAGCCGCACCGGCGTCGTGGTCGTCACCGCGTCGAGCGACGCGCAGGACGTGGTCGCGGCGTTCCGGCAAAAGGCCGACGCCTACCTCAACAAGCCGGTGTCCGTGCCGAAGCTCGACGAGGCCTTGCGCAAGGTCGCGGAGAACCGCACCGGAGCGAAGCCGTGAAGGGCGTCGTGTTCGTGCTGTTCGAGGAGTTCGTGGTGCGCAACTGGGGTGAGGCGACGTTCGAGCAGCTGCTCGACGACTGCCCGCACGCGGCGGCCGAACCGTTCGTCTCCCCGAAGACCTATCCGGACCAGTGGATCGTCGACCTGCTGACGGCAGCGTGCAAACGCCTCGCGGTCGCGCCGGAAGACGCGCTGCGGGCGTTCGGCAAGTTCTGCTTCCCGGGCCTCGCCAAGCGATTCCCCGCCTTCGTGAAGGGCATGGACTCGCCGCGCCATCTGATCGAATCGGTGAACGGCATCATCCACGTCGAGGTGCGCAAGCTGATGGACGGCGCCGAGCCGCCGAGCCTGCTCTGCCAGCCCGTTGCCGACGATCCGAACGCGATCGACGTGCACTACGAGAGCCGCCGCGGCCTGTGTGCGTTGATGTCGGGGCTGCTCGACGGCTGCGCCGAACACTTCAGCGTGCCGTTCCAGCACACCCACACCTGCTGCAAGCAACGCGGCGAGCCGCGCTGCACGTTCCGGGTCACGTTCCCCGCCCTGGTGCCGGTCCACCCATGACCGACGGGGTCGACGAGGTCGCGGTGCTGCAGCGGCGGTTGCAGCGGGAGAAGCAGCGCATCGCGATCCTCGAGCAAGTGATCGAGGACAAGACGCGCGAGCTGTATCTCGTCAACGAAACGCTGCAGCAGCAGAACCAGACGCTCGAGCAGCTCGTCGAGTTGCGCACGGTCGAGCTGCGCGACGCGCTCGGCACGGCCCAGGCCGCCAACCAGGCGAAGTCCGACTTCCTGGCGCAGATGAGCCACGAACTGCGCACTCCGCTGCACGGCTTGTCGGGGACCATCGACGTGCTCGGCCGCACCACGCTCGACGAACGCCAGCGCGAACTCGTCACGTTGTGCCAGCAGTCCAGTGGTCGCCTGTTGCGCGTGATCGGCGACGTGCTCGATTGGACGCGCATCGAATCGGGCAAGCTCGAGATCGAAGCGCGGCCGCTGTGCCTGCAGGACCAGGTGCACCAGGCCGTGCAGGCCTATGCCGTCGCCGCCGTGCAGAAGGGCCTGACGCTGCGTGTCGACATGCCGGTGGCCCCGCGCTGCCTGCTGCTCGGCGACACGCACCGCCTCGGCCAGGTGCTCGGCAACCTGCTCAGCAACGCACTGAAGTTCACCGCGAAAGGCGAACTCTCGGTCCGCGTGGCGTGCACCACCGGCGCGGACGGGCAGTGCACCGTGGATTGGCGCGTGGCGGACACCGGGTGTGGCATCCCGCCGAACGCGCTGGGCCGGATGTTCCAGCCGTTCTCGCAGGCGGAAGCCGCGACCACGCGGCGATTCGGCGGCACCGGGCTCGGCCTGTCGATCGTGAAGCGCATCATCGAAGCGATGGGCGGCGCGATCCGCGTGCAGTCGGAGGTCGGCGTGGGCACGACCTTCACGTTCACCACGGTGCACAAGGTCGCAGACAAGCTCGAGGAACCCGAGCCCGTGCCGACGGGCGTTTCGCTGCGCGGCGTGCGCGCCTTGCTCGTCGACGACCACCCGGTCAATCGCACGATCGGCGAGGCCATGCTCGTGGAACTGGGTTGCAGCGTGCAGCTGGCAGAGGACGGTGCGGAGTCGATCCGCAAGGTGAAGGCGAGCCCACCGGACATCGTGCTGATGGACTGCCACATGCCCGGAATGACCGGGCTGCAGGCGACCCGCAAGATCCGCTACCAGGGATTCCGCGGCCCGATCCTCGCCGTCTCCGCCGACGTTTCGCCCGACAACCGCGATGCGGTCGTCGAAGCCGGCATGCAGGGACTGCTCGGCAAGCCGTTCCGTCAGGAAGAACTGCTGCGGGCGATGGTTCGCCTGCTCCCGCGCGCCCAGTCCGGCGCGCCCGCAACCGCTCCGGTCACCGCCGCGACGGCGGCGACCGCGTCGGAGCCGGCTGCGACCCAGGCTGCCGCCGCGAAGCCGTTGGCGGAGTTCGACGAGGCCGCGGCGCTCGAGCTGGTCGGCGGCAAGCGTGGCCTCCTGGTGCGGCTGTGCGAAGTCTGGCTGCAGCACCTCGCCGCCAGTGTCGACGCGGTGCGCACGGCCCTCGCGGGCAGCGACGCGAAGGAACTGCAGAAGTCGGCGCACGCAGTGAAGGGGGCCGCGGCGTCGGTCGGTGCTGCGCGGTTGCGCGCGTTGACGGCCGAACTCGAGGATGCGGGCAAGGCGGGTCGCCTCGTGCCGGAACGGCGGGCCGAACTGGACGCCGTCGTGCTCGCCACCGAAGCCGCGGTGCGCGCGTTCACGACGCGCGGCTGAGCCGGGTCGGCACGGACGATTCCGGCGGGAGTACGCAAATCCGTCCGGACGTCGGCGACAGGGGCAGGACACCCCGGCCGGATGGGCCGGTCCCGGGGTGTCTTCACCCATGCATCGATTCCTGCTCTCCCTCGCCCTCGGGGCGTCGTTCTCCCTTCCCGCCGTCGCCCAGTGCGTCGGCGGCCTCCTGGGTGGGGTGGTCGTCACCTCCGGCGACAACCAGATCACGGGCCACATCCCGATCGGCTTCACGTTCCCGATGGCCGGCAGTACCGGCACCGGCACGTGGACCCACATGCGCATCAGCACCAACGGCTGGCTGATGCTGACCAATGGAGTCACCAACTCGACGCTGGTGTGGAACCCGTTCGGCGGCCCGCTGTGGCTCTACGAGCCGCCGGGCAGCAACCCGCTCATCGCGCCCTACATGACGGACCTGAACGTCAACAGTGTCTGGGTCGCATCCGGCCCGGCCGTCACCCGCGTCTCCTGGTATGGGGCCTACGACAACAACTGGCCCGGGTTCCGTACCTTCCACGCCGAGCTGTTTCCCTCGGGCGAGGTGCGCATGAAGTACCAGGACTGCACACCCAGCGACTACTACGCCACGATCGGCCTCTCGGCATCCAACGGCACGGTCATGCCGGCGGAAAGCAACCTCCTGGCCGGCACCACGGTCAGCCAGGTGCCCGCCATGCACATGGTCCTGCCGCTGCACAGCACGGCCCTCGACCAGACGATCCTCACGTTCACGCCCGAGGGCAACGGCTACCGCCAGGTGCTCGCGTGCGGCATGCACGCGTCGCATGCTGCGTACGGGCAGGGCTGCAACGCCCAGCCAGGCGAGGGCTTCTACGAGGAGTTCGGAACTGCGGCGCAGGCGGCGGCGGCCCTCGATGGCGTGGCGCTGCGTTACACGATCGCCGGCAACTCGTACGCAGTGAGCCGGCTTCCCGCTCTGGGCGCCTTCGTGCCGCCGTCGGGGAACACGAACTGGCTGCCGACCACCGACGACGGCAGCCACATGGTGACCCTGCCGTACCCGCTGCCGACGCCGAGCGGGACGGTGACCCAGCTGCGCGTGAGCCACAACGGCATCGTGCACCTCGGTTCGGCCGCGACCAGTCCGCATGACGGGGATTACACCCCGACCGGGGCCGAGTTCGCGGCGAGCCCGCTGCCCGCGTTCCACTGCTGGCACGACTTCAACGACACCGAGCCGGGCAGTGGCAACATCTGCTACGAGCAGGTCGGCACGAACTTCTACCTGACCTGGGACGGCGTCGAGAGCTTCGCGGTGCCCGAGACCGCGAACCGGTCGTGGTTCCAGTACCGGTTCGATCTGTTGACCGGCGAAGTGTGGCTCGTCGTCGCGTCCCTCGCGACCAACAGCACGATGGGGAGCGGCAGCGGCTACCTGGTCGGCTACAAGGGCGCGGGCGTCATCGCCGACCCTGGTTCGGTGGCGCTGACGACGACGTTGCCGGACACGTTCCGCCACGCCATCACGCCGCCGATGGTGCTTTCTTCGTCGGTGCCGCCGCTGTCGACGAGTGTGTATGGGGCGCCGGTCGTCTTCGACCATCAGTCGGTGCCCGAGCTGGCCGGTGGACTGCGTCTCGGCTGCACGATCGTGAGCTTCGGCCAGGACCTCACCGGCACGAACCTCGCGTTCCTCGGCATGCCCGCGTGCGCGCTGCACGTGGGGTCGCTGGACCTGCTGCTGTCGTTCGTCGGCACGGGATCCACGGCGACCACGACGCTGCAGTTGCCGTCGGGCGTGCTCTCGGGAACACGCATCTTCACCCAGGCGGCGGCCCTGGTGCCGCCGGGACCGGACAACACGTTCGGCGTCGCGCTGTCGAACGCGCTCGCGAGCACGATCAGCTTCCGCTGAACACTGCGCCGCGCGCCGGGGCTTGCGCCGACGACGAACGTCGCTACCGTGCGCGCCCCCTGGAGGCCACCATGCAACGCATCTGCATCGCTGTGTCCGCCGCCCGGTTCCCGCGCGCCTGAGAAGGCGAGCGGCGGCCGGGACGAGCGTCGAGTCCTGACACCCCGGTTCCATTCCGGCGTGCTCGCGCACGCCATGGCACTCTGCAGATGCGTTCCCCTGACGACCGCGGCGGGCGGTCGATTGCGAAGACCCGCCAACTCTGTGCCCAGGTGCACGACGCGTTGTCGTATGCCCTCGGCGAATCCTCCGATCCGGTCCTGATGGACCTCGTGCTCGACCGTGTCGAGCCGATGCAGGACGACAAGCACGTGCTCGTCGTGATGCAGGATCCGTGCGGCCACGGCCTGGTCGCTTCCCTGGCAGCGCTCGATCGCGCGCGCGGCTTCCTGCGCGAAGCGGTCGCCGAAGCGGTGACGCGACGGCGCGTGCCGCAGCTGTCGTTCACGGTGATGCCGGCCGGAGGTGCCCCATGACCGTGGTGCACCGCTGGCTGGCGGAGCCACTCTCGCCCGACGTCGCGCGAGCCATCGAACGGCTCGCCGCGGCGCCGGGCGTGCAGCACGTCGCGGTGATGCCCGACGTGCACCTCGCCGAACACGTCTGCATCGGCACCGTCGTCGGCACCGTCGATCGCCTGTATCCGCAGGCGGTCGGCGGCGACATCGGCTGCGGCATCGCGGCCGTCGCCCTCGCGGCTCGTGCCGACGTGCTCGCCGACGAGGGCGCGGCGCAGCGGTTGTTCGCGGCGCTGCGCGAGCACGTTCCGGCGTTGCGGCAGCGGCGACGCCGCGAACTGGGCGAGGTCGGATTCTCCGACGAGGCGCTCGCTCGCCGCGTGCGCCGCGACCTGCCGTTCGAACTCGGCACGCTCGGCCGCGGCAACCACTTCCTCGAAGTGCAGGCCGACGACGCGGACCGGTTGTGGCTGATGGTGCACAGCGGCTCGCGCGCGCTCGGTCCGGCGGTGCGCGACCATCACCTCGCGCGTGGCCAGCCGGCCGGCAAGGGCCTCACCGCGCTGCCGGCGTGTGGGCACGGCCGCGACTACCTGCACGACCACGACGTCGCAGTGTGGTTCGCCCGCTGCAATCGACGCGCGATCGCCGATGCAGCGGCGATCGCGCTGCACGAGGCACTCGGCGTCACGGTCGAGTGGGACGCCTGGCAGGACGTGGTGCACAACTTCGTGCGCCGCGAACGCCACGGCGACGCCGAGCTGTGGGTGCATCGCAAGGGTGCCGCATCGGCGGCCGCGGGCGAGTTCGGCGCGATCCCCGGCTCGATGGGCAGCTGGTCGTTCCACGTCGAAGGCCGCGGCTGTGCGGCAGCCCTGGGCTCGAGTTCGCACGGGGCCGGGCGGCGGCTGCCGCGCGGCGAAGCGATGCGGCGCATCTCGGTGCGCGAGTTCGAACGGCAGCTCGGCGGCGTGCACTTCCCGCGCGAACTCGGCCCGATGCTGCGCGACGAGGCGCCGGGGGCCTACAAGGACATCGGCGCGGTGATGCGCGCGCAACGCGATCTGGTCAAGGTCGTGCGGCGGCTGCGGCCGGTGCTCGGCTGGAAGGGCGGGTAGCCGTCACGCCTTCGCCACCGCTGCGGCCCAGCGCGCGCGCCAGGTCGCCACCTGGTCCGGCGGCATCGCCGGAGTGAACCGCGCCTGTTCGCGCCACAGCGTCGCCAGGTCCGCGGTGGACGACCACACGCCGGCCCCGAGCCCGGCCAGGAACGCGGCCCCGAGCGCTGTCGTCTCGAGGTTCTTCGGGCGCCGGATCGGCACGCCGAGCACGTCGGCCTGGAACTGCACCAGCAGGTCGTTGGCCGCAGCGCCCCCGTCGACGCGCAGTTCGCGCAGCGGCTCGCCGGCGTCGCGTTCCATCGCCTGCAGGATGTCGACGTTCTGCAGCGCGATGCCCTCCAGCACGGCGCGCGCCAGGTGGGCCTTCGTGGTGCCGCGCGAGAGTCCGGTGATCACCCCGCGCGCTTCGGGCCGCCAGTGCGGTGCGCCGAGGCCGGTGAACGCCGGCACGACCATGACGCCGCCCGAGTCGGGCACGCTGCGCGCGAGTGGTTCGATCGCGGCACTGCTGTCGATGATCCCGAGGCCGTCGCGCAGCCATTGCACGCAAGCACCGGCGACGAACGCCGAACCTTCGAGTGCGTAGCTGCGTTCGCCAGGCAGGTCCCACGCCAGCGTGGTGACGAGGCCGTGCCGTGACGGGATCGGTGCGCGGCCCGTGTTGCGCAGCAGGAAGGCGCCGGTGCCGTAGGTGCACTTCGCGGTGCCGGGCGCGAAGCAGCCTTGCCCGAACAGCGCCGCCTGCTGGTCGCCGGCCATGCCGGTGATCGGGATTCCGTCGCGCAGGCCGGGCACGCCGCGCGTGTGCCCGAACGTGCCGACGTTCGGCCGGATCGCGGGCAGCAATGCGCGCGGTACGCGGAACAGCGCGCACAGCTCGTCGCTCCACTGCAGTGTCGCCAGGTCGCACAACGACGTGCGGCACGCGTTGGTGGCGTCGGTGGCGTGCACCGCGCCGCCGGTGAGGCGATGCAGCACGAACGAGTCGATCGTGCCGCCGGCGAGTTCGCCGCGTTCGGCCCGCGCGCGCAGCCCGCCGTGGTCGAGCAGCCATGCGAACTTGGTCGCCGAGAAGTACGGGTCGAGCGGCAGTCCGGTGCGGCTGCGGACGGATTCGGCATGGCCCGCCGCGGCGAGGCGTGCGCAGACGTCGGTGGTGCGGCGGTCCTGCCACACGATCGCGCGATGCACCGGCGTGCCGGTGGTGCGGTCCCACACCACGGCCGTCTCGCGCTGGTTGGTGATGCCGAGCGCCGCGATCGCTTCCATCGGCAACGCCGCCTGCGCCAGCGCCTGCTGCACCGCATCGAGCACCGAACGCCAGATGTCGTCGGGCTCGTGTTCGACGTGGCCCGGTTCGGGGAAGTGCTGGGCGAAGTCCGCGTCGCCGCGGCCGCGCACGGCCAGCCGTTCGTCCAGCACGAGGGCCGTGCTGCCGGTGGTGCCCTGGTCGATCGCGAGGACGGCGCGCATGCCCGGTATGCTGCGCCGCCGTTGCACGAGCCGCCATCATGAAGAAGTCGAAGAAGACCTGGGCCGAGAAGCTCGCCACCGACCACGGCCTGCCGAAGGTGGAGCCGATCCCGCCGCGCCTGCACGCGAAGTGGGGCAAGGGCACGCTGGTGATCGCCGCGCCGCGCGAGGTCGACGCGCTGATGCAGAAGGTCGGCAAGGGCAAGCTGACGACGTTCGCCGAGCTGCAGCGGGCGCTGGCGAAGCAGCACGGGGCGACGATGGCGTGCCCGATGACGACCGGCATCTTCGCCAACATCGCCGCGCACGCCGCCGACGAGGCCGAGCAGGCGGGCAAGAAGCGGATCACGCCGTACTGGCGAACGTTGAAGAGTGGCGGCGAGTTGAACCCGAAGTTCCCCGGCGGGCTCGCGGTACTGCGGTCGCGGCTCGAGGCGGAAGGGCACACGATCCAGGTGCGCGGCAAGCGCATGTTCGTCCTGGACCACGAGAAGCGTCTCGTGCAACCGGGGGCGAGCTGATGGCGGTCGCACGCCTCGTCGCGCTGTTGCGCGGCATCAACGTCGGCGGCAAGCACAAGCTGCCGATGGCCGACCTGCGCCGAATCGCGGGCGAACTCGGCCATCGCGATCCGGTCACGGTGATCCAGAGCGGCAACCTGCTGTTCACCGCCGACGGTGACGAGCTCACTGCGGCGAAAACGCTCGAGCGCGCGCTCGCCGAGGAGTTCGGGTTCGCGGTACCGGTGGTGGTGCGTCGGCTCGACGCGCTGCGCCGTGACCTCGCCGGGTGCCCGTTCCCCGACGCGCAAGCCGAACGCGCGAACCTGCTGCACGCCGGCTGGTCGCGCGCGAAATGGCCGAAGTCGCTCGCTGCCGATCTCGCGCCGTACGCGACGGCCGGCGAACGCATCGCCGTGGCCGGCTCGTGCCTGTGGATCGACTTCGTCGGCGGCGTCGCGCGATCGAAGGTCACGTCCGCGGTGCTCGACCGTCTCGTCGGCGGCACCGTGACGCTGCGCAACAGCAAGACGTTCGCGGCGATCCTGGCCGCCGACTCCGCCTGACCGTCAGGGACGCACGGTCAGCGGCCGTTCGGCATCGCGGGCTGCCGCTCCGCCTCGCCCGTGGCCTTTTGCATCTGGTCGGCCATGTCCTGCGCGGCCTTCTGCATCGCCTTCTCGAGGTCTTCCGGCCCCATGCCGATCGCAGTTCGCCGAGCTCATGCGCCGTGCCTTCGCAGGAGTGACCGAGGCGCATCAGGAGACCCTGCGCAAGCTGCACGCGGAGATCGCCGTGCAAAGCGCCGAAGTACTGCGCCTCTGGCTTTTGCGAGAGTCGTGCAACCCGTCCTGACCAGGCACTGACCGGCCCGGACGTCACTGCACGTTCATTTCCGCCGCCGCCGACAACGCCCCGGGGAACGGCCGCGTGACCGCCGGATCGAGCGACAGCGCCTGCAGGAACATCTGGAAGCCGGCGAGGGCCGGGTTGTTCGGCACCGGCAGCGACCACGACGCGATGCCGTTGGTGTGGTTGAGCACGACCGCGACGTCGTTCGACATGTAGAGGCGGCAGCCGGTCAGGCCGATCGGGCCGACGTCGAGCGGCAACGGGACGGCGCCGAGCTGGCTGTCGCTGAGTCCGGCCCCGAGCATCACGAACCCGCTCGCACCCGGCAGGTCGACCACGTCGAGTTGCGCAGTCGCGCCGATCCCGGGCAACGCCACGGGCACGAGCCGCGGTGCCAGGTTGTTGCTGCCGAGGCAGCCGGTGCCGAACGTGCGCCAGGTCGCGACGGCGCCGCCGAGTTCCCATGTTTCGCCGATCGAGCCGGTGCCGTTGAAGCCGCCGAACAGGACGGTGCGGGCGCGGCCCAGGTCGTAGGCCAGCGCCATCGCCGAGTTGCCCTGCGGCACGCTGGCGGTGAACAGGCGCCGCCAGCCGCGCGCGTCGTATTCCCAGGTGTCGTTGCGGTCGATCGCCGTGTCGGCTCCGCCGAACAACACGCAGCGACCGCGCGCCGCATCGAACACCATCTGCGCGTCGACCCGCGCCGGCGGCGCCCCGTCGGTCGCGACCTGCGTCCAGGTCGTGCCGTCGTACTCCCAGGTGTCGCCGAGGATCGTGGTGCCGTTCCATCCACCGAACAGCACGACGCGACCACGCGCCGAATCGTAGGCCAGCGCATGGCTGTTGCGCGGGGAAGGCCACGTCGCCGGAGTGCGCTGCGTCCAGGTCGAGCCGTTCCATTCCCAGGTGTCGGCGAGGAACGCGCTCGGCGAAGTGCCGCCGAACAGCACGACGACGCCACGCGCGATGTCGTAGGTCATCGCCGACAGGATGCGCCCCGCCGGGCCGACCGCGGGGCTCGCGTTGGTCCAGTTGGTCCCGTCCCATTCCCAGGTCTGGCCCAGGTGCACGAAGTTGATGTCCCAGCCGCCGAACATGACCGTGCGGCCGCGGGCGAGGTCGTAGGCCATGCAGTGGCTGTCGCGTTCGTCGGGCACGGTCGCCGGCGTGCGCAGCTGCCACGCGGTGCCGTCGTACTCCCAGGTGCTGTCGAACACGCTGGCGCCACTCCAGCCGCCGAACTCGACGCAGCGGGCGCGGGCGACGTCGTAGACCATGCGCGGGAAGATCGCTCCGGCGGGGCTCGGGGTGGGCGACTGCAGCGACCAGTCCTGGGCGAACAGGGAGCTGGCGATTGTTGCGGCGGCGAACGGGAGGATGCGGAGGGTCGACATGGGGATCGCGCGAAGCGGGCGGGGCGGAGAGAGAGCCCTTCCTTAGTGAGGCTGACCCGTCGCGTTACACCGTGGGGTCGAACAAGTTTTCCCGTGCAGCTCGCTACTTCGGCGATGGCAGGCCAGGCAGCGGGGCGGCAGGGTTCGTGCGGCCGTCGGTGACCTCGACCTCGATCCGCACCGGCAGCAGCTTGGATGCGTCTTCGGCACGCAGCGCGCCCTTCGCGACGAGTTTCGTGCGCATCGCGTCGACGAAGGCCTGCAGGCGGTCGCGGGCGGCGGTGGCTTCGCGCACGTACTGTGCGTCGTTCGTCCAGTGGATCGTGACCTCGGTGTGCGGCCTTTCGGTCAGATCTGCCGCCGTCCGCAACAGGCCCAAGGGCACGGGCAGCGGGCGTTCCGCATGCGCTGGCACGATCGGCAGCTCGAACGACACGATGCCGCGGTCCCGCGGTGGCGTGTCTTTGCGCTGCACCCATCGCTGCAGCTTCGGGTGGATCCGGATGCTGCCGACTTCCTGGCCCTGCGCCGAGGGCGGCGCGTGGAAGAACACTGGGCGCAGCGGCCACTCGGCCGTCGGCATGGACACCGTCGGGCGGTCCAGGTGGAGCCGGATCGACGGCGTGCGCGGCGATTCGCCAGGAGCCAGGACTTCGAGGTGGAGGCGGAACGCACAGGCTGGAGCGACGAGGTCCGCGAAGCCCGGCGGGGCCTGCATGGCGAGCAGTTCGCCGAGTACCAGCGTCTGGCGGTCCCTTTGCTTCGCCAGTTCGAGGTCGATCACCGGGAAGTCGCGCCGGAACAACGCGCACAGCTCGGCCTCGTTGGTCTTCGGCTCGCGCGCGAGCAGCACGAACGCAGCGGTGCCGCAGGTCGCATCGTCGACGAGATCGACGAGTTCGCCGGCGGGGACCTTGGCGTCGAGCGCGATCAGCGCGTCGAGCACGTGCAGGCAGACGACCTTGGACTCTTCGCCGGCCGCTTGGCGCCACGCGCCGAGCGCGCGCTGCAGCGGCACGACGAGTTGCCTGTGCTTTTCGGCGCGGACATGGTACGCGGCCCACGCGACGTCGATGGCCTTCTGGCTGGCGAGGTCCTGACGCAGCTTGTCGACGGGGATCGACTGCGAGGTCAGCGTGCCCGTGAACCAGAGCCCGAACGCGAACGTCGATGCGATTCGCGCCCGCATCGTTCACTCTCCCGTCGTCGCGACGACGCCGTCGTAGACCTCGGCCAGCGGCAGCTCACAGCCGATCTCCGGCAGCGGCACCACTCCGCCGGACTCGAACTCCTGGAACCCGAACCCGGCGGCCGTGCGGCGGAACACGGCGACGCGGGCGCGGTCCTGCTCGACGATCAGGTAGACCGCGAGCGACGGGATCGTCTGGTAGGCGAGCAGCTTCTCGCCTTCGTCGATTCGCCGCTTCTCGGCGGAGGTCACCTCGACGACGACCCTCGGGGCATCCTGGAACGACTCGTGCATCGCATTCGGCCGGCACGTGACCGAGACGTCGGGATAGTAGAAGCGGATCTGGCCCGGCAGGTGGATCCGCACCTTGGTGTCCGAGTTGAAGGCGCGGCATGCAGTGCCGCGCAGCCGCGTAGCCAGGGCCACCAGGGTGTTGGTCGCGATCTGGTTGTGGGCATTGCTCGCCCCGGCCATCGCGTAGGCGACGCCGCCGACGTATTCACGCCGCGCTGGCGAACGTGCCTCGTCGACGAGGTAGCGCTCGGCGGTGACGTTGCCTGATTCCCGGTGCACGGCCGGAACGTAACGCCGCGCGCGACCCCGGCAAGGGGCGCGGCTCGTCAGGCCTCGACCTGGCTGGTGACGACCTTCTTCTGCCCGACGGGGTTGCCGAACTTGTCGGTCACGGGCGTCGCGACCGGTTCGTACATCATGTTGCGCCGCTGCGGCACGTAGCCCGCGTCCTTGATGTGCCGTTCGATCTCCGGGATCGACGTCGGGTGCGAGCAGCCGGCCGAGCTGACCACGTTCTCTTCGAGCATCGCCGAGCCGAAGTCGTCGGCGCCCATCGACAGCCCGATCTGGCAGACCTTCATGCCCTGCGTCACGAAGCTCGACTGCACGTGCGGCACGTTCTGCAGGTAGAGGCGCGACAGGCTCAGCGTGCGCAGGTACTCGGCGACGGTGGCCTTCAGCCCGCCGCGGCCGGCGAGCAGTTCGGGACCCTTGGGCGTGTTCTCCGGCTGGAACGTCCACGGGATGAATGCGGTGAACACGCCGCCGGTCTCCTGCTGCAACTCGCGGATGCGCGTCATGTGCTCGATGCGTTCGGCGTCGGTCTCGACGTGCCCGAACATCATCGTCGCGCTGCCGTGGCCGCCGAGTGCGGCCCACTGCCGCATCACGTCGAGCCATTGTTCGGTGGTGGCCTTCTTCGGCGCGATGATCTTGCGCACGCGTTCGACCAGGATCTCGGCGCCGCCGCCGGGGATCGAGTCGAGGCCGGCGGCCTTCAGGTCCTGCAGCACCGCGCGCACCGGACGCTTCTCGAGCCGTGCCACGTGCGTGATCTCGGGCGGGCTCATGCCGTGGATCCAGACCTGCGGGTAGCGCTGCTTCAGGTCGCGGAACAGTTCGGCATACCAGTCGGTCTTGAAGTACGGGTGGTGACCACCTTGGAGCAGCAGCTGGTTGCCGCCCTTCGCGACCAGTTCGTCGACCTTCTGGTAGATGACCTCGCGCGGCAGCACGTAGGCCTCGGCGTCGTTCGGCGAACGGTAGAACGCGCAGAAGCCGCAGTCGGTGACGCAGACGTTGGTCGGGTTGAGGTTGCGGTCGACGATGTAGGTGACGCGCACCGTGCCGTCGGGCTGCGGCGGATTGAGGCGCAGGCGAACGTCGTGCGCGAGCAGGCCGAGCGAGGGTTGGTCGAGGCCGCGGTAGAGCGCGAGTGCCTCGTCGGGCGACAGCATTCCGCCGGCTGTGGCCTTCTGGCCGAGGTCGCGCAGGCGGATCGGGTCCGGGGTGGCGGTCATGGGGGGACGAAAGGTAGGCCGAACGGGCGATGCCGAGAAGCAGAACCTCCGCGGCGAACGGTGTGGACGGGCCGTAATTGCCGCATCCGACCAGGGCGACGCCCGTGCGGCGAAATCCTGGCGGTCGGTGGCCGGGGCAGCCGCCTTCGGGGTGCGCATCCCGCGCTCCCGAACTCGCCAATGCACCCGACCCTCCCGTTGTCCCTCGTCCTGTTGTCCGCGATGTCGTTCCCTGCCTGCAGTGGCGGTGGTGGCGGTGGCGGCGGTTCGACCACGTTCGAAGCCTCCACCTACCTCGGCACGTGGACCGGAACCTGGACCAACACCACGTTCTCCAGCACGGGCGCCCTCTCGGTGACCGTCACGCAGTCCGGCAGCGAGTTCACGCTGCAGTTCGACATGGACGGCAACGTGTTCGGCGGCAGCAATCCGGCGCTCGAGACCTTCACCGCCAACGTGTCGGCGGCGAACGCGTCGCTGGTCAGCCTCACGTCGAGCACGTACGGCACGTTGACCGGATCGCTGGCTGCGAACGGCACGCTGACCGCGTCTGGCTCGGCGATTCCCGGCAGCGTCGACACGTTCACGCTGACCGGAACGTGGACCGCCACGCAGATCACCGCCAACGTCACCATCGCCTTCGACGGTGGCGGCAGTGCCGCGGCGAACGCGACGTTGACCAAGGTCTGAGCGGGGACCGCGATGGCGCGCCCACGCACCGCGTTCGTGTTCCCCGGCCTCAACGGAGCCGGGCACACCGGCGAGCACATGCCGCTGCTGGAGTCTGCGTGCGTGCGCGACCACTGGCGCGTGTGCCAGCACGCATTCGCCGGAAGGCCGTCGTTCGCCGAGTTCGACGCGGCGCTGCACCGGGGTGACGAACTGCCGCACGCGCCGGCCGCATGGCCGTACCGCGCGCTGGCCGTGACCGCGCTGCAGCTTGGCACCGCCCAAGAACTCGAACGCCGCGGCGAACACGCCGATTGGCTGTGCGGCTACTCGGTCGGCGATCTCGCCCGCAGTTGCCATGCGGGTGCGCTGTCGTTCGCGGCCCTCGTCGCGTTCGCCGCGGCCCTGCCCGAACTGCCGCTCGCCGCCGGCGCCTCGGCCGCGGTGGTCGCCCCGTCGGCGGCGGTGCTCGACGACCTGGTTTCGGTACTGGTCCGCACCCCGGTCGCGGCGAGCCGGTTGTCGCGCCAGTTCCTGATGCTCGCCGGCGCCGAGGGGGACGTCGCCGCGGCTTTGGCCACGTGCCGGCGCTGGCCGGTGCGGACGCAGGCGCTGGCGGGTTGCCCGTTGCATGCGCCGCAGCAGCGCTGCCTCGCCACGCTGCTGTTCGCGCTCGCCGGGTCCGCCGCAGTGCAGTCGCCGCGGCGCGCGATGTTCTCGACCTTGTGGGGGCGCGCGGTCGCACCGGGTGACGACCTGCGCGCCGAATTCGCCGCCAATGTGTGTGCGCCGATCGACTTCGCCGCTGCCGTGGCAAGCCTGCACGAACGCCACGGCGTGACCCGCTTCCTCGACCTCGGTCCGGGCCGGCATGCAGCACGCTTCGTGCGTCATCACGGCGCCGCCATCGAAAGCCACAGCGCTGCGGCCCTGCTCACGGGCCTTGCCCCGGCCGGCGGGCGTCATTGCGCGTGACCACGGGCGCGGTTCACGGTGCCGAGAGCATCGCGCGCGATGTTGCGCCGGCGTGCACCCGGCACGTCGTGCTGGCCAGATCGGCGGAGCCAGGCGCGGCCTGCAGGCTGACCAGCCACAGGCCTCCGGGCAAGGCCGGGGATTCGAACGACCCGTCGGCGCGCACGACGCAGGTGCGGCGGCGGGCGCCCGCGGCCGGGACCGAATCCAACACCACGCAGTGGTCGAGCGCCGGGCGTCCGGCCACGAACGCCACGCCGGCCACCCTGCCTTCGGCGACGTTGCCTGCCGCAAGCCGCAACGCGCGCCGTTCCCCGGCCTGCAGCGTGATCGGCTGCGCCAGATCCGTGCGGCCGTCGAGCGACCATTGCTGCACCGCGGCGTGGAGCAGCGGCGCGATCGGCGGTGTCGCGACGCCGACGAGGTAGCGGCCGGGCGGCACTTCGATCGCGGCGAACGTTCCGTCGAGGGCGATCGCCCGCGTCTGCACCGGCAGGGTGCCGCCGAACACGAACACCTGCGCGTCGCGGTCGGCACCTTGCACGACCCCGGACACGCTGGCCTGGGCGCTGGCGCGCAGTTCCACCTGCGTTGTCTGCGCGCGGGCCAGGTCCACGGCCACCTGGCCGTGCCACGGCGTCGCGGCGCCGAACGTCAGCCACGCACGACCTTCCGGCACGTCGGGGAAGCGGAAGGCGCCCGTCGCATCGCAGCGGGTGTGGGCGAGCAGCTGCCCGCCACGCCATGGCACCGCGGGGCCGAACGTCGTGCCGCCGGGCTCTTCGGCGGCGGTCCAGACTTCGACCACGGCGTGCGGCGTGCGCTCCGTGCCGTCGCAGGCGACGCCGACCAGCGTGGCGCCGGCGACCAGGGTCAGCAGCAACGGCGCGTCGTTCGGCGGTCGCAACGCGGGCACGACCAGAGGGGCATGGCCGCGGCTGCACGCGATCAGGTCGTGCGGCGTCGTCGACGGCCAAGGCAAGCGGAAGTGGCCGCGCGCGTCGCTGTGCACGGTGTGCGTGTCGAGCGGAAGCCTCGGTGGTGGCCCGCGCCGGCCTGCGACCGTGGGCAGCAGCGCGAACTCGACTCCGGCTTGCGGCTGCCCGTCCGCAGCGAACACGCGGCCGTGTACGCACGGTGCTCGCGGCAGCTCGATGCGCGTCGTCGCCATCGCCGCCACCGCGACCGTGTGCGGCAGGAACCCGACGGCGTGCGCGCGGCAGGCGATCGCCTCGGGCACGAGTTCCAGGTGGGCGCTTCCCTGGTCGTCGGTGCAGGACCGCACCAGGTCGCGTTCGCCTGCGACCAGGACGACCCGCGCACCCGCCACCGGCGTTCCGGCCGTGTCGACGACGTGCACGCAGATCCGGGTCCGGCCTGGTGAAGGCGGCGGTGGGGATGCGGTGCCGGCGTCGTCGGGCGCCGGGGGGCTACTGGTCGCGCCCGCCGCGGTGTCGAGCACGATCGCTCCGGCGGCGCCTGGTTGCGGAGCGTTCGGTGGCGTCGTCTCGATCCGGGCCGCGGCCATGGGGGCGTCCGGCGGGTCGATCGGTATCGCCCACAAGGCGCCTGCTGCGACGAGTCCTGCGGCAAGGGCGCCGACGCCGGCGCGAACCGCCACGCGGCGCAGTCGATCGCAACGGGCAGGGGGCGGCACGTGCGGGCAGCGTTCGCTGGGCGCGGCGACCGCCAAGGAAAGTCGGTTCGTTACGCTGCGCTGCGAACGGGCTAGTTTCCTGGCCGCCCATGAAATACTGCCTGCTCACAGTGTGTGCCCTGGCTGCAGTCGCCTGCAGCCATTCACGTTCGGAGAACTCGGCTCCCGTGCTCGCCGCCGCGACCATCGGTCCCGAAGGCGGCGAGGTCGCCGTGACCAGCGGTCCGCAGGCCGGGCTGCGCCTGACGATTCCCGCGGGAGCGCTCGCGGCGCCGACCGAGATCCGGGTTCGCGACGCGGCGCTGCTGCCAGCGCCCGGAATCTACGCGCTGTCCTACGCGCCGGTGCCGGGGCAGCCGTTCACGCTCGAGCCGGTCGAACTGCGGCTCGACGTGCTGGCCACGCTGCGTGCGCCGTACCGCGTGATCCACGTGCTGGGCACTGCGCCGGGCAACGTGCTGCTGCGGCAGGCGCGCAACGGCAACCTCGTCGACCTCGAGCCGGTCGCCGTGGATCTGGACGCGGGCTGGATCGAAGTTCCGCTCCGCACCCTGTCGCAGTGCAACGTCGTGCGCGGTCCTTCGCAGAGCTCGGTGGCCGCGTACTGGCAGGCTCCGGGCACGGCGGTGGCTCTCGCCGATGGCTATTCGTTTGCCGTCGAGGAGGTGCCTGCCGGTTCGCCGTTCGCGGCGCCGGACGCCTACCGCTGGCGGATCACCGCGCCGGGAGTGGACGACCTGATCTACTTCCGCGGCACTGCGGTGGTGGGGCGCGAATCGGACCTCGCGAACTGGCGCGAAGCGTGGGCGCAGCGGTATCCGGTTTGGGAGCATTCGCAGGTCGGGACGGTGCCCGGGTCGTTCTCGACGACGATGGCGGTGTCGAGTCCCATGAACGGATTGTCGGTCGCCGGCGCGATGACGGCGGACGGCCAGTGGGGTTGGAGTGCGCCGCGCACCATCGGTGGCACGACCTTGCGCGACGTCGTGCAGGTGACCCTGGCGTTGGCCTGGAATCGCCACGACCTCGGTGTCGGGCAGCGGCAGTACGTGTTCTGGTTCGCGCCGGGGGTCGGCCTGCTCGGCCTCTCCGAGGACGCGATCGTGCACGCTCGGACGACCCTCACGCCCTGAAACACCGCGGGCCACCGTCGCGAGGCGAAGGTGGCCCGGGCATGCACGCCGGCCGAAACGAGTCGGCCCGTGCGGTTGGATCAGCCGCCGAGCACCCAGCCGGCTGCGTCACCCATCACCAGGCCGAACGCGTTCGCCGTCGGATCGAGCACCGCCAGCTGGTTGTAGAACAGCAGGCCGTTCAGTGCGGGCACGTTCGGGATCGGGAAGTTCCAGGTCGCCGTCGTGCCGGCCCCGACCACCGTGTCCGTGCCGTCGAGGCTGACGTGCAGCGGGCAGCCGGGCGCACCGATGAACCCGAGGTCGACCGGCAGCGGCCCGAAGCCCGAGATCGTGTTGCTGGTGCCGACCACCATCACGCCGAGCGCGAACGGCAGGTTGTTGCAGGCGATCGACAGCGTGCCGCCGAGCTGCGGCCGCGTGATGTAGGTCTGGTGCGAGGTGCCGGCCGTTCCGGCGCAGCCTTGGGCGAAGAAACCGTGGCCGGCGAGGCCGGTCACGTTGTGGCTCCCGTAGTAGAGCGTGCCGCTCCACATGCGCGGAGAGTTGATCGTGGTGGTCGTGCCCTGGAACGGCGCCACGGTGGTCGCCGCGGTCGAACCACAGGTCAGCGAAATGTCGCCGTTGCCGATGGTCGTCAGCGCGCCGAGCGTGACGTAGCGCGGCACGATGCCGATGTAGCGCAGCGCGACGCCGTACGAGCCGGCCGGCACGTGCAACGCCTGGGCGAACTGGGCGAACGACGGCTGGTTGGCGACTGCGTTCGAGGTGCCGCTGGCGGTGCCGACGAGCGTCCACGGCGCCGCGACGTACTCGTTGCCCGAGTAGCCGCCCTGCTTGAGGTAGGCATCGACGGTGAACGCGGTGTTGACGCTGGACGAGATCGAGTCGAACGCGCTGATGTCGACGCCGGCCGGGTTGAGCACGTCCATGTTGAAGTAGACGGTCCACAGCGACGCGCCCCCGTTGTTGGCGGCGAGGTTCGTCGTCAGCTGCTGGGCCGGCACGACCGACCTGGTCACGGCGTTGGACTTGCAGCTGCGCGTGGCAGTGAGCGTCACGTTGACCGCGTTCTGGTTCGCGTAGACCCAGACCGGATTCTGTGCATTGCTGTCGACGATGTTGTCGCCGTCCAAGTCCCATGCCCAGGCGGTCGCGGCTGGGCTCGACGTGTCGGTGAACTGCACCGTCAGCGGGCCGACCACGGCGTGCGTGAAGTTGGCGACGATGTCGTCGGTCTTGATGTAGGCCGTCTTGGTCAGCGTGCTCGGCGGGAACACGCCGTCCGTGGTGGTCAGCGTGACGTTGAAGTCGCCGCACGTCGTGTAGGTGAACGTCGGGTTCTGCGCGGTCGAATCGACGACGTTGTCACCGTCGAAGTCCCAAGCCCAGCTCGTGATGCCGCTCGGCGTGCTGGTGAACGTCTGGTCGGTGAAGCTCACCGTCAGCGGCGAATTGCCGCTGGTCACGTTCGCGGTGAACGCCGAGTAGAGGCCGTTCGCCGGCGTGTAGGTGAACTCGGTCACCGCGGCGTAGTTGAGGCCGACCGTGCCGGTCGCGGCCGTGAGCGCGCCCGCGGCGATGTTGTAGATGCGGCTGCCGAGGGACGCGGGCGTGCCGGTCGACACGTGGTCGGCGGCGCGGCTCGTGCCGGTCCAGCCGGTGCCGTCCTGGTAGATGTCGACCACCAGGTCGCCGAGGTTGGGGTCGTAGACGAACGGCGTGATCGGGATCGTGATGTACCACGGCCCGGGGATGCCGGTGCCGTTGCCCGTGCCGCCCGCGACGGTCACCGGACCGTTGTGCACGGTGGTGACGTCGGGGCCGAGGTTGCTGGCGAACGTGCTCGTCACCGCCAGGTAGTCGACCGGGCACGTGGCCAGGTCGATGCGGACCTGGGGCCAGGTGCCGCCGGGCCACGTCGTCGTCGCGGTCGCCGCGTCGGCGCGGTAGCGCAGCTGCGTGATCAAGATCGGGAACGTCGCGCCCTGGCTGGTGAAGTGCGTGCTGTCGGTGACGAACTGGATGCGCGTGCTCGAAGCACCGCGGTTCCAGGGATAGATGTTGTTGGCCCCGCCTTCAGCGGTGGCGTAGCCGTTCGGCGCGACGAGGGTGAACTGGGCCGATGCAGCGGCAACGAGGCCGCCCATGGCGAGAAGGGTGCGCATGGTGTTCATGGGTTCGTGAGACGAGACGAGCGGTGAGTCTAGGCAAGGTCCCTGGTCGCTGTGTTGCCTTCGAATGTCGCAACCATGTCCATGGTTGATGCGGAGCAGCGGTAGCTCAGGCGCCGCCCGTGCCAATGGACCGGGCTGTGGGATGGTGGCGGTCGGGCACGTGCGGGCTTGTTCGGGCGCGGCGGCGCTCGACGATGCCAGGATGCCGAGCCGCTACGCGTTCCTCGTCGACACCTTTGCTTCCGAGATCCTGAAGGTGCTGTCGGTGTGGTCGATGGTGCACGACGAGGACCTCGACGTGCGGCCGCGCGCCGGCGATCGCCGTGGCCGCACGCTGCGCGAGCACATGGTGCACCAGTGCCAGAGCGAGAACGGCTGGTTCACGGGCATGTTCGGCATCGCGGCGCCGGGCGACGTGCTGCCACCGGAGCCGACGCGGGTCGCGTTCCTCCGCCACTACGCCGCGGCGGCGCAGTTCCGGCAGGCGCAGTTGGCGACCAAGGACGACGCGTGGTTCGAGACGGTGGTGCCGTTCTTCGAGGTGCCGCGGCCGCGCACGTGGATCCTGGTGCGGCGCATCGCGCACACCGCGCACCACCGCGGCCAGCAGACGGCACTCCTGCGCTCGTTCGGCCGCGGGTTGCACAGCACGTACGGCCCTACGGCGGACACCGGCGGGCTCGCCAAGGACAAGCCACCGGTCGTCTATCCGTACGCCGACGTGGCCGGTCTGCTCGCTGGGGAAGAGTCGGGTGGGGCGAAGGCGCCGCTGCCGCCGGCGGTCGTGCGGGCGGTGACCGAACGGCCGTGACCGGCGCGATGGAACGGCGGCTCGATTGCCTCGTAGCACGCGGCCTGCATGAAGCACCGCACGCTCGCCGCCACGTTCGATCGCCTCGCGACTCCCGTTGCCCAGCTGGTCACCCGCCTCGCCTTCGGCCAGGCGTTCGCGCTGACCGGCTACGGCAAGCTCGCCAACCTCGACCGCACCGTCGATTTCTTCGGATCGCTCGGCATCCCGTTCCCGAGCCTGCAGGCGCCTCTGGTCGGCGCGGTCGAACTGCTCGGCGGCATCCTGCTGGTGCTGGGGGCCGGGACTCGCGCCGCGGCCGGCCTGCTGGTGGGCACGATGCTCGTGGCGCTCCTGACGGCGCACGGTGCCGATCTCGCCGCCGGGCTGCGGCTCGGGGCCGGCTTCGACGAGGCAGCGCCGGTGCCGTATCTCGTGGCGGCGCTGTGGCTCGCGGCGAAGGGCGGTGGACCGTTGTCGGTCGATCAGCGGTGGGCCAGCCGCGCGGCGCCAGGGCCGATGCCCACCGGCTTGACGGCTAACGCTTAAAGAATTAAGCTTGGAGTCCTCGGCGACCGATCCCGTCGTCGACCTGCTCCGACCATGGCCGAACGTCCCGAACCGACCGATCGCGAACTGCTGCTGCTGAAGGTGCTCTGGGAGCGCGGCGAAGCGACCGTGCGCGAGGTGTGGGAGGCCCTGCGCGAGGAAGTGCCGATCGTGCAGAACACGGTGCAGGCGTTCCTGCGGCTGATGGAGGACAAGGGCCTCGTCACGCACCGAACCGAGGGCCGGTCGTTCGTCTATCGCGCGACGACGCCGGGCGACAAGACCAAGAAGAACCTGCTGTCGGGCCTGCTCGATTCGGTGTTCGACGGATCGCTCGACCAGCTCGTCGCCAGCGCGCTGGCGGCGAAGAAGCCGAGCGCCGACGAGCTCACGCGGCTGCGCGCCTTGCTCGCCGAGGCCGAACGCAAGCGAGGTGGGGCATGAACGCGCTGCTCGAAGCCGTCGACGCGATCGCCGTGCACTTCGGCGTCCTGGTGCTCGGCGTCACGATCGTGCTCGCGGTCGGTTGTGTTGCCGTCACCTTCGCGCGGCGGTCGGGGGAACGGCGGCGGCTGGGCGGCCTGTGTGCCGGTGCGGTTGCGCTCTACCTCGCCGTGGCCGTGGTGCCGCTGCCCCGTTGGGCGCCCGACGCGGTCGAGCCGGCCCCGCGGACGGTCGCCGCTGCATCCGAACGCATCGAGCGGTTGCTCGCCGCGACGGCCGACCTCGTCGCCGTTCCGGATCCGGCCGATCGCGTCGCGACGCCGTCGTCGCCGGACCCGACGATCGCCGCCGCGGTTCCCGCCCCGGTGCCTGCCGTCCCGGCGCCGATCGTCGCCGCTGCCCCGTGGCCGTGGGCACGCCTCGCCGTCGGTTCCTGGCTCGTGCTCGCCGCGGCGATGGCGCTGCGGGCCTGCGTCGGCTTTGCCCGGTTGTTCCGCCTGCTGCGCGCGAGCCGACCCGTCGCGGATGCCGAACTCGCTGGAGTCGAGGTCCCGCGCGGCGTGCGCGTGCGCGGCGTCGAGCGGGCGGTGCGGCCGTTCTGTGCCTGGTGCGGGCGCTCTGTGGTCGTCGTTCCCGTGAGCCTGCTCGCGCCGGAGTGCCGTTCGCAACTGCGGTCCGTGTTGCGACACGAACTGGCGCACGTGCGCGCCGGTGACCCGGCGCTGCAGCTGCTGCTCACGGCCCTCGC
>JAEUHV010000223.1 GCA_016794485.1 Planctomycetota bacterium | reverse complement strand
GCGACCGCCACTGCTGTAGCTGTGGGTCGCCGTCGCTGCCGGGGCAACGTGCGTATCGAGCAGCATGCCCTGCTTCACCTTGGCGGCGAGGCGCTGCAGGTGCACGACCGGGTCCTTCAGGTGGTACAGCACTCCGACGTGGTGTACGAGGTCGACCGCGGGCAGCTGGGCCACCTGGGCTTCGTTCTCTACGTCGCAGACACCGACCGCAGGGTGCTGGTGGAACATCGCGCAGCGCACCGTGGTCTTGACCACGTTTTCGACGCGCGAATCGATCGCGGTCACCTTCGCGGCGCGCTGGCACAAGGCGATGGTGTGCACGCCTTCGAAGCAACCGATCTCGAGCACGTGCTTGCCGGCGAGCGTGAACGCGCGGTCCATGTCGACGATGCGCGCATCCGGGATCGCCTGCGGCTTGCCGCGCTTGCCGACCCACGCCGCGTCGCCGAACCGCCGGCCGCGGCCGTCGATGGTGAAACAGCGCCACGGCAACAGACGGTTCAGGGCTTCGAGGTCCTGGTCGCTCAACGCATCGACCACGGGCGTCGGCACGCCGCCCTCGGGCCAACCGGTGAGCGGCAGGTCCGGCTTGCCGGCTTCGGGACGAGAAGGTTGCTCGGGGGATGTCGGCGAAGGCAGGTTGGTCATGGATGCACCAGGGCGGCGGCATGGTGCCGCACGCGCCCTGGCTTTGCCATCGGCGACCGCCGCCGCCTGCCGGTCACTTGGCGGCGGCCAGCTTCGCGACGAGGTCCTTGGCGACCTTGGTCGCCTCCTCGCCGTCGTGCCCGCGGTAGCGGATGCGCATCTCGGCGTCGAGCACGACGATCGTCGGCCAGCCCTTGATCGCCCAGGCCTTGGGGATCGGTCCACGCGTGCCCTGCGGCCCGGCGGTGAAGCTGCGCCAGTTGAGCTTGTTCTCGGCGATCGCCTTCTTGGCGCGGGCGATGTCCGGATCGGAGTTGACCCCGACCAACGCGAACGGCTTGTCCTTCATCTCTTCCACGAGCGACCGCTCGTGCGGGTACATGGCCCGGCAAGGGCCTCACCAGTCGCCCCAGAAGTCGAGGAACACGACCTTGCCCTTGTAGTCGCTGAGCTTGAACGCGACGCCGTCGAGGTCCTCGCCCGCGATGTCGGGCGCGGTGACGCCGATGCCGAACTTCTCGCGCGTGCCGATCGCGTCGTCGATCTGCTGGGTCAACTCGGCGTTGCCGGCGAGCTTGGCGATGTCCAGCAGCTCGGCCTTGGCCTTGCCGTACTCGGCGCCGGCGACGTCGGCCGTCTCGATGGTCTGCTTGTGGTTCGTGAACAGCACGAAGCCACGCACCGTCGCGTCCTTGCTCTGGCCCAGCCGCTCGAGTGCGGCTTGTGCCTTCTCGGCGGCGAAGATGTTGCCGAGGAACGGCAGCATGCCGCCCAGTTCGGCCAGCTTCGGGCTGTCGACGTGCGCGGCGAGCAGCGTGTCGAACGGCTCGGCGAGGTCGTTCTTGCCTTCGGCGTTCTGCACCTGGAACAGCAGGAACGGCACGGCGTCCTCGGTGCCGGCGTAGTCCTTCGCCGCCAGCTTCGCTTTCTCCACCAGCGGCTTGAACGACGGCCGCATGCGCATCGCCGGCATCGCCTGGCCGGGCTGGGCCGGCTGGGCCGGCTTCTTCGCCGCTTCGGCCATGGCCTTTCGATAGTCGTCGATGACCTGTTTCTGCTCGGCCTGCAGCGCCGCCAGGCGCTCGGCGGCAGTCGCCGGTTTCGGCGCGGTTTCGGGGGATCCCTGCTGGGCTGCCAGAACGGTGGACAGCAGCAGTGGACCCACCCACGGCATGGGTCGGTTCATCTCGAGGCTCCTGGGGAAATGCGGGGAATCCGCGACGCACAGTCTCACGTCGCCAAAGCCGCCCGCCAAGGATCGTCCCGGCAATGCCCGGCCGCCCGGCTCGCGATGCCGCCGCCACGGCGTAGGATCCCGCGCGTGACGCTGCGTTCCTCCGTGCACCAGGTGCTCGACGGCAGCCGTGACGATCCGTTCGCCTCGGCGGTGCGCCTGTGCCTCGCTGCCCTCGTCGTCGCCAATGTCGCTGCGGTCGTGCTCGAGACCGTTCCGGAAGTGGCCGCCGCCGCCGGGGCGGGGTTCACCATCCTCGAAACGTTTTCGCTGACGGTGTTCTCGCTCGAATACGTGCTGCGCACCTGGTGTGCGGTCGAGGAACCGCGGCATGCGCGGCCGATCGTTGGCCGGCTGCGTTACCTGGCCACGCCCGCCGCCGTGATCGACCTGCTGTCGATCCTGCCGAGCCTGCTGTCCGCCGGCGGCCTCGACTTGCGCGCGCTGCGCCTCGCGCGCCTGGCGCGACTCGTGCGCATCGCCAAGCTCGGCCGCTATTCGCTCGCGGTGCAGACGCTGCAGCGCGTGCTCGCGCGCAAGGCCCCGGACCTGCTGTCGCTGTTGTTCGTGCTGGTGGTGCTGCTGGTGGTGTCGTCGACGCTGATGTTCCACCTCGAACACGACGCGCAGCCCGACCGCTTCGCCAGCATCCCGGCGACGATGTGGTGGGGCATCGTCACGCTGACCACGATCGGCTACGGCGACCTCGCGCCGGTCACCGCCGGCGGCCGCGCCCTCGGCGGGCTGATCGCGGTGCTCGGCATCGGCATGTTCGCATTGCCGGCGGGCCTGCTCGGCGCGGCGTTCGTCGACGAACTCGGCAAGGCGCGCTCGCGCCACGACGACGGCAAGGGCGCTGGTGCGCATTGCCCGCACTGCGGCCAGGCGCTGCCCAAACCATGATGTCGCTCCCGAAACCCGCGGTACTCGCGCTGCTGGTCGCCGCATGCGGGGCGCCGCCGACCACCACCACCTCGCCGCGCGACCTCCTGGCCGAACGCAACGCCCCGCTGCGCGCCGCTTCCGTGGCCCCGTTCGCGGGGATGCAGCGCGGCGACCTGCCGCTGCTCCGCTTCCTGGCCGACCGCACCGCCCTGGTGGTCGACGGCGCGACCGGGTTTTCGTTCGTGACCGACCCGGCGACACAGGCGACGGTGTTCCGCGGCACCGCGAACGGCAAGGTCGTGACGAAGGAACTCGGTGCCGGTGTGCCGATCACCGACGACGGCTACTTCCTGACGGCCGCACACTGCCTGCAGAGTGGTGCCGCCCTCGTGGTCGGCCGCAGCCCGAGCGGCGCCATGCGCGAAGTGGTCGCCGACGTGGTCTGGAACGGTGCTGCCCAGCAGCCCCCGACGGACCTCGCCGTGTTGTGGGCTCCTGGCCTCGGCGTGTCACCGCTCGCACTCGCGCCGGCGACGCCCACGGCGGAACGCGGCACACCGGTCGTGGTCTGTGGTTCGGGTGCGAGCGGCCTGATCGTCGCGGGCGGCAGCGTCGAAGCGTTCGCGCGCACCGGCCGCGAGCTCGTGGTCAACGTGCCGGTGCTGCCCGGCGACTCGGGCGGGCCGTGTGCAACCACCGACGGAGCGGTGCTCGGCATCGTGAGCACCGCGCACATGCGGGACGGAACGACCACCGCGACGGTGCTCGTGCCGGACCGCGCGTGGCTGGACGGCCTGCTCGCCGAACACCGGACTCGCCGCGGTCCGGCGCCGACGGCGAAACTGTCGGCCGCGGGCACCGTGCATCGCGGGCTCGCCGACGCGGACCTCGCGAAACTGCTGCCTCCCGCTGGCCGGTGACCAGCCCGGCGTGGAACGGCGACCGCAGGACCCTACCATCCCGGCCGTGACCGCGACGCCGAACCTGCTGCTGCCCGCCCGTTCCTCGACCGCGACCGAAACGCTCGCCGAATACCGCGCGCGCGGCGGTTACCAAGGCCTCGCCGCGGTGCAGCAGAAGGGCTCGGCGTGGCTGCGCGGCGAGGTCGCGACCGCGCAGCTGCGCGGTCGCGGCGGTGCGTCGTTCCCGACCGCGCGCAAGTGGGAACTCGCGTCGGCGGCAGTGGCCGAGCAGAAGTTCGTGGTCGGCAACGGCGGCGAACACGAGCCCGGCAGCGACAAGGACAAGGTGCTGGTGCAGCGCCATCCGCACGCCGTGCTCGAAGGACTGCTGCTGACCGGCCTCGCGACCGGCGCCAGCAAGGGCTTCCTCTACCTGATCGAGGACATGCACGGCCCGCGCGCCGCAGCCGAGCAGGCGATCGGCGAACTGCGCGCCGCCGGCATGCTGCCGTTCCCGATCGACATCCATCTCGGTCCGGGCACCTACGTCGCCGGCGAGGAGACCGCGGCGCTGAACGCGATCGAGGGCCAGCCGGCGAAGCCGCGCAAGAAGCCGCCGTTCCCCGGCGAAGCGGGCCTGTGGGGCAAGCCGACGACGGTCAACAACGTCGAGACGATGGCGCACGTCGCGTGGATCGCGCGGCACGGCGGCGCTGCGTTCGCGCGCATCGGCACCGAACAGAGCAAGGGCACGCTGCTGTTCACGCTGCCGGCGAACGTGCAGCGGCCGGGGGTGTACGAGCTGCCGTTCGGCGTGTCGTTCCGGCAACTGATCGACGGCTGCGGCGGCGGCTTGAGCTTCGGTCGCCGCGTGCGCGCCGTGCTGCCGGCGATGTCGTGCGGCTTCCTGCTCGCCGAGCACCTCGACGTGCCGATCGCCTACGAGACGTTGCGGCCGCTCGGCAGTTCGCCTGGCTGCGGCGGCGTGCGCATCGTCGACGACACCACCGACGTCGTGGCGATGACGCTCGGCATCGCCGAGTTCTTCATGAAGGAACAGTGCGGCCAGTGCCCGCCGTGCCGCATGGAGACCAACCAGTTCGTGCACATCCTGAAGGCCGTGCAGGCGAAGAAGGGGCCGGGCTTCGACGACAAGATCGTGAAGCTCGCCGAGTTCAGCAGACGCAAGGGCAACTGCTCGCTGATCGAGATGGCGGCCGCACCGGTGGTGAGCGCCCTGAAAGCGTTCGCCCTCGACTTCGCGACGGCTGCAGGCCCGATGCCGCCGGGCTGAGCCGATGGCAACCAAGCGCGCCGGCACCCTGCCTGCCACGTGCTAGTCTTCTGCCCGCGAATGTCCTCTCCCCTGCGCGAAAACCAACGCAACCGGTACCGCTCGATGCGCGAGTTCGCGCTCGGCGCAAGCACGGTGCAGACCACGCCCGCGAGCCTGCAGATCGCGCGCACCAACCGCTGCAACTTCAAGTGCGCCTACTGCATCGACCACCGCGTCGGCAGCACGATCCCGCGCACCGAACTGGTCGGCGACACGTGGAGCGACCTGCGCCGGCTGATCCCGGCGTCGACCAGCATGGCGTTCCACGGCATCAGCGAGTTCCTGATCGATCCCGAGTTCTTCGCGATCGTCGCCGACTGCGCCGCGCACGGTGTCGAACTGTCGATCAACACCAACGGCTCGGTGTGCACCGAGAAGCACGTCGACGCGTTCGTGCACTACCCGTCGCGTCTGTTCTTCAACTTCTCGATCGACGCGGCGACCGAACCGACCTACCGCCGCATCCGCGCCTGGGACTGGGCGCGGTTGCTGCGCAACATCGAGACCTACGTGGCCGCGTTCGCCCGGCGTCCGGCGCCGACCAAGACCACGCTGTCGTACGTGATCTTCGCCAGCAACCTGCACGAGACGGCCGCCGTGGTGCGGCTCGCCCACCGATTGGGCGTCGACGGCGTGAAGTTCTACCGTCTGCACGAATACGCGGGCCTCGACTGGGTGGTGCCGACCACGCACGGCGGCGACTGGGACTACCACCGCGAACACACCAGCCGGTGCCCGGACGAATACGACGCCGCGATCGACGCCGCCGAAGCGACGGCGCGCGAACTCGGCGTCGCGATCGAACTGCCGGCGCGCTACCGCACGACGGGGACTCCATGAGCCACGTGCCACCCCACGTCCCCTGGCTCGCCGGACTGCCGCCGCGGCCGTTGTGTCCGGTGCCGTGGGAAGGCAACACCGTCGTCACTTCGAACGGCGCGGTGCAGCTGTGCTGCTTCTCCGACGCCGTGGTCGGCAACGTCCAGACCGAGCCGTTCCAGGCGATCTGGAACGGCAAGACCATGCAGCGGATCCGCCGCACGCTCGCGGCCGGTGCGCTGCCGCCCGAGTGCCGCACCGGCTCGTGCCCGTTCTTCCGCGGCGACACACTGCACTACTTGATCGATCGCCGCGACGGCGCGTTCCGCGATGGCGCCGCCGAGCAGGTGCAGCAGATCGCCGCACAACGCCTCGCAGGGACCAGGTGCCTGCTGCCCGAACGGGTGCGCCGCGGCGATCGCCTGCGCGTGCGACTCGACCTGCGCTACTCCGGCGAACCGGGTCGCGTCGACGTGTTCGTGTGCCGACAAGACGGCAACGGCGTCCTGCGCTTCCTGCCCGACGGCCAGGACTTTCCGGTGCCCGCCTTGTTCGACCAGGGCCTGGCGGCGCCGGGCGCGACCATGGACCTGGCCGACGTCGCGGTCGACGGTTCGTTCGCCGATGGACGCCACCAGGTCTGCGTCGCGTTGTTCCTGCCCGACTCCGACCCGAACCTGCAGAACCACTGCTTCTGGTCGACCACCGCCGACGTCACCGTGTCGGACTGACCGCCCCGCGGCTGGGGCATCGGCCTCCGCCTGGCTCATGGATGCGCGTCGCGCCCGGCATCCGCGCGGTGCCGTGGCATCTCGGCCTGCATTCGTGACCTGGGCGGCGCCAAGGTTCGGCGCATGGTGTAGAAGTCCGCCCCGCGTTCGACCGCGCCCAAACGAAGTGACCCTGCACTACTACTACGCCGCCTGCACGCTCGGCCTCGAACAGGTGCTCGCCGACGAACTGCGGGCGCTCGGCGCCGGCCAGGTCGAGCCCCGCCGCGGCGCCGTGGCCTTCACCGGCGACCGCGCCACCGGCTACCGGGCCTGCCTGTGGACGCGCTCGGCGATCCGCGTCCAGGAGGAACTCGCGCGCGGCCGCGTGCGCGACCGCGACGACCTCTACGCGCTGGCCGGCACGGTCGACTGGACGCAGACCATCGGCTACCTGCAGACGTTCGCGATCGACGGCGCGGTGAAGGACAGCTTCGCCAACGACACGCGCTTCCCGGTGCTGGTGGTGAAGGACGCGCTGTGCGACCAGTTCCGCGACCGTTTCGGCAAACGGCCGAACGTCGGCAAGGACCGGCCCGACCTGCCGATCAAGCTCGTGCTGCAGGGCGAGGAAGCGATCCTCTACCGCGAACTCGGTGGCGAGCCGCTGCACAAGCGCGGCTACCGCGAGATCCAGCACAAGAGTCCGCTGAACGAGGCAACCGCCGCTGGGCTGCTGCTGCTGACCGGCTGGGATCGCAAGGCACCGCTGTGCGACCCGATGTGCGGCTCGGCGACGTTCCTGTGCGAAGCGGCGTGGCTCGCGACCGACCGCGCCCCGGGGCTCGGCCGCGCGTTCGCGTTCGAACGCTGGAAGGACACCGACCTCGACGCGTGGCGCCATCTGTTCGACGACGCCGAGGCGCGGGCGTCGCGCGGCGCCGCCGACCTGCCGCCGCTGTGCGGCAACGACTGGCACCCCGGCGCCCTTTCGATCGCCGTGAAGGCCCTCGAGGGTGCGGGCCTCGCCGGCAAGGTGGAGCTGCACCAGGGCGACTGCCGCGACTACGTGCCGCCGTTCCGGCCGTCGGTCGTGGTGACGAACCCGCCGTACGGCGACCGCCTGTCGCCCGACGCGGCGAAGCTCGAGGAGAGCTGGCAGTCGCTCGGCAACTTCCTGCACCGGCAGTGCGCCGGGGCGCAGGCGTTCGTGTTGTGCGGCAACCCTGAGCTGACCCAGCACCTCGGCCTGCGGGCGGCGCAGAAGCACCCGGTGCGCAATGGCCCGATCGACTGCCGCTGGCTGCACTACGAGATCGACGCGGAGGCGTAGCGTCAGCGGATGGTGGTGCGGCCGTTCCGGCCGAGCGCCGTGCCGAGCACGATCCACGCGAGCGCCACGCCCATCGCCGCGAGCACCGACGCGCCGAGCCCGCCGCCCGGCCGCTGCAGCCACACCGCCAGGAACGCGCCGAGCAGGTCGCCGAGCCGGAACGCGAAGGTGTCGAGCAGGAACTTGACCTTGTGCTTCGTCGCCAGCGCGAGCGGCGTGTAGAGCACCTCGCGGGCCGGCTTCTCGAACGCGTACTGCGCGCCGCGGCGGCCGATCTGCACCAGGCCGACCGTCAGCACCGCTGGGGCCAGCCACAGCGCCGACAGTCCGACGATCGAGACCACCGGCAGCGACACCAGCAGGACCGCGGAAGGACGCCGCGTGAGCAGTGGTCCGGTGGCGAACAGCTGCAGCAGCAACACCAGGCCCTGGCTCCAGAACTCGACGCTGGCGAGCCAGATGTGCTGGTCGCGCGCGCCGGCGACACCCTCGCCGACGAGGCTCGTCTGTGCCGCGTAGAACGCGGTCGCCAACATGCCGAGCAGCATCATGTAGACGCCGATGCCCTGTGCCCGGCGGTCCTTCGCCAGGACCCGCAACCCCTCGACCAGCCCACCGCGCGCGACGTCCTGGCGTGCGGTGCCGAGTTCGCGGCACGGCTGCAGGCTCGAGCAGAATGCGACGAACGCGAGTTCGAGCAGGCCGGCGGTGACCAGGGCGCCGACCCACGGCGGCGCGTGCAGGTCCTTCGACAACCAGCCGGCCGCGGCCGACCCGAGCACCGCGCCGAGCGTGCCGCCGATCGCGATCCGGCCGAAGCAGCGCTTCGCCGTCTCGGTACGGAAGTTCTCGACGGCGTGGATCCACGCCAGTGCCGGCACCGCGACGTTGAGCGCCGAGTACCCGCCCCAGAACAGCTCGCCGAGCCAACGATGGTCGCGCCAGGCGTAGTCGCCGACGAACGACAGCCCGATCGCCAGCCCCCCGACCAGCAGCGCGCAGGTGTGCAGCACGACCGGCACGAAGCGGCGGCTCGGCATGCGGTTGGCGAGCCACCAGAACGGCACCACCGCCACCACCGTCGCCAGCAGCGTCAGCGTGTAGAGCCACGGCAGTCGCTCGGTGCCCTGGTCGACGCCGAACTGGTCGCGCAGCGGCCGCAGCAGGAACGTGGCGCACAGTCCGGCGCCGGACATCGCGGCGATCGCCCACGTCGCGCGCCGTTCGGCGGCAGTGGTCGACCCGGACTCCGTGGCGCGCGGCGGCATGGCGCCGGATCTACGCGCGTGACGCGACCATTGCGAGCCCCGCGTCAGCTCTTCTGCAACGGGTTGTGGGTCGCGAGCGCCGAGATCCACCGGTTCGCATCCTGGTCTCGATGCCGCCTCTGCCTATGGTGCCGCCCCGATGACCGGATCCGCGAAGCAGTACTGGCCGCACCTGGTGATGACGACGCTGATCGCGATCTGGAGCGCGTCGTTCGTCGCGACCAAGGTCGCGCAACGCGAAGTGTCGGCGGCGGGCCTCGTCGCATTGCGGTTCTGGCTCGCGGTCGTGTGCCTGCTGCCGTTCCTGCGCGGCAACGGGCTCGCCGCCTTGCGGGCCGCGGCGCTGCCGGGCGTGTTCGCCGGCACCGCGCTCGCGACCGGCTACCTGCTGCAGATGTACGGCATGACCGAGACCTCGGCGTCGATGGGCGGCCTGCTCGCCGGACTCATCGTGCCACTGGTCGCGGTCGGCGGGTTCCTGTTCTTCCACGCGCGGCTCGGGACGCTGTCGGTGTCCGGCCTGTTGCTGGCCCTGGTCGGCATCGTGCTGATCTGCATGCCGTCGGGCGACGACAAGGCCACCGGAACGGGCGACTCGCTGCGCGGCATCCTGCTGCAGGTCGGCGCGTCGATCAGCTACGCCGGGCACGTGCTGCTGCTGTCGAAGTACGGCCGCAGTGCGCCGATCGCCGCGTTCGCGTTCGTGCAGCTCACGTTCGTCGCTGCGGTCGGCACGGTCGCGGCCCTGCTCGACGGCGGCCTGCCGGCGACCCCGGGCCGGCCGATCGAATGGCACACCGAACTCGTGCTCGCGATCGCCTACCTCGGCGTGTTCGCGACCGCGGTCGGCATCGGCGTGCAGAGCAAGGTGCAGCACAAGGTGCCGTCGACGCATCTGGCGCTGCTGTTCGCGCTGCAGCCGCTGTTCGCGGCGGTGTGCGGCTGGGCGATGCTCGGCGAAGAACTCAGCGCGCTGCAATTGCTCGGCGGAGCCGGCATCGTCGGCGGCGTCGTGATCACGAGCCTCGACAAGCAGGGCCGCTGACGGCCGCACGGCTCACGCGGGCAGCACGAACCAGATCGCCCCGCCGAGCGGGATCGCCAGCAGCAGCACGGCCAGTGCCGTGTGCGCGCCGCTGCGCATTCCCGGCCGCAACAGCAACAGGCCGCACGGGGCGACCAGCGCGCAGCCGGCGGCCGACCACGGCAGCGACCCGAGGTGCACGCCGGCCAGCACGAACAGGCCGTGCGCGAGCCCGATCCAGGTGCCGTCGGCGGGCGTGAGTGCGAACGGCTTGCGCCAGACGTTCGTCGCCGCACCGGCACCAAGTGCCGCGGCCGCCGCCCCACACAGTTGGCCGAACGTCGCCGCACCCTGCCACGCCACGAGGCCGGCATCCACCGCCAGCAGCAGCGAGAACACGACCGCGGTCGGCACGCCCGCCGGTGCGGTCGCGATCGCGCGCCGGCACGCGAGCACCAGCAGCGCGACGCCGATGCCGCCGACTTCGACGAACAGGACCACGTCGCCCGCCGGCCAGCGCGCCGCCTGCTTCTGCAGCAGGAACCAGACCGCCGCGAGCGCCGCCACGCCGCCGGCGAGTTCGGCGAACCGGCCGCGGATCGCCTGCAGTGCCTCGAGCTGCGCCAGCAGCGCGCCGGCGACGACGCCCCACAGGAGCCAGGCGCGGCCTTCGGGTGCCGACCACAGTTCGTGCGGCCACGGTGGCAGGCCTTTCAGGAGCCAATGCGCGACGAAGACGCCGAGCGCCACCGCGGACGGCAACCAACGCGCACCGGCGAGGCCGACGAGCAGCAGCGCCGCCACGATCGGCGGCAAGGCGCCCTTCACGACGTCGAGCGGATCCACGCGCCGGTCACTTCTTCGGCTGGACGAGTTCGATGTCGATCGACAGCGTCACCTCGTCGCCGAGCGACCCGTTGTCGATGCCGTAGCTGACGCCGAACTCGGAGCGCTTGATCGTGAAGGTCGACGTGTAGCCGCGGCGCTTGCCGTAGAACTCGCCGTCGCCGACGTGCGCGACGTCGATCGTCACCGACTGCTTCTTGCCGGCGATCGAAAGGTCGCCGGTCACCGCCAGCGCATCGCCCTTCTTGGCGATCTTGGTGCTGGTGAACGTGATCTCGGGGTTCTCCTTCGCATTGAAGAAGTCCGGGCCGAGCAGGTGCTCGTCGCGCTTCTTGTCGCCGCTGTGGATGCTGGCGGTCGGGATCACCAGTTTGACGCTGCCGGCCTCGGGTGCCTTCGGGTCGAGCGAGACGGTGCCGGTGATGGTGTCGAAGGCACCCTTCGACCACGACGCACCGCAGTGCTTGACCTTCCAGTGCACGCTGCTGTGCACGGAGTCGACGCTCCAGTCGTGCTCGCCGCGCAGCACCGGCGCGTCGGGACTGGTCGGAACGGCAAGGAAGGCGAACGCGAACGGCAGGAGCAGGAAAGTCTTCATGGCATCACCTCGAAGGAGGGGCGCGGGTATCGCACTTCGGCCCATTCCGCTCAAGGGCGCCGGCGGCGAACCAGCATCTGCAGGCCGTGCTCGGCGAGCAGGTCGGTGAGGTCGGCGCTGATCTCGTGCCTGGCGAACGTCCCGGCGAGGCTCGCGGCGACCGTTGCGTCCTTGGCGATGCGCACGTCGAGCACGAGGAACGCCACCTCGGGCCGCGCGGCGGCGGCGAGCACCGCGTCGGGAGTGTGCACCGGTGCCGGCCATTGCCCCGCCGACCACAGCACGCGCGCGCGGTCGCTGACGAGGCTCTCGCTGCCGCGAAGGTGCTGCCGCAGCAATCGACCGACGACCCGTTCCACACGCGCGGATGGCGGTTCGACCTCGGACCACGCCCCGTGCATTTCGCCGAGCACGACGGCGCACACGACCAGCTCGCGACCGCGGGCCGGCAACCGGGCGAGCCCGATTCCCCCCAGGACCGCGAGGCACGGCGAAACAGCCGGCAGCAGCGCCGGCAAGCTCGAGCCCAGCACCGCGACGGCGCAGGCCATCGACCACGCGACGAGGAGCCAGACACTCCGCACCGGGCGTGGCGGCAACACCCACAGCAATGCGACCGGCACCAGGTAGATGCCACCGAGCCGAACCGCACGGAGGATCGAGGCAGGGTCGCGTTCCTGCAGCGCATCGAAGCCGGGCACGAACGCCAAGGCACCGACGAGGCCGCACCACCACCATCGCCGCGCCGCGAGCCCCCACAACGCGACCGCCACCAACGCCGCCTGCAGACAGGCCACCGACCCCGCGCCCGCCGCGACCACGGGCCCGGCCACCACCATCGCCAGCACCGCAGCCGGAACGCCAGCGCTCTCGCGCCACCGTTCGGCTGCAATCGCCACGACCACGACGACCAGGCCACCGAGGGCGCACGCGACGATCTGTGCGGCAGTCCACGACGTGACCCCGCACGCTACCCACGGTGCGAGCAGGGCCGCCCACAGGGCCTCGCCCGGCGCCGACGCCAAGCCCACGAAGCTCCCGCGTGCGAACTCATCGGCGAGCCACAAGGAACGGCACGCATCGACGCCCGGCAACGGTGTGCGCTGCACCACGAGCCAGCGCCACACCACTGCCGCCCCGGCCAGGGCGAGCACGATCCGGCGGTCGCGCACCGACAACCTGGACGCTTCGGTCACGGCAGTTCCTCGCCGACGCGCGGGTCTTCGCCATCGCTCGCGTAGTCACCGAGCCGGAACACCAGGTCGCGGTAGTTGCGGATGTCGAGCACCGCGAGCGATTGCACCGCGCGCAGCGCCACCAAGTCGCGGCGCACCGCGCGCCCGTCGTGGAACGCGCGCCGCAGCACGGCGATCGCGGCCTCCGCCGGCGAAGCACCCGCCGGCAGCGCCGCCCAGGCCGACAACACCGAACGGGTGGAGCACAGGTCGCGGCGCCAGGCTTCCTGCACCGCGGCGCGGGTGCCGGCGTCGAGTCCGTGGCCGTGCCGCTCGAGCCACCGTTCGACGGTGTCCGGCCCGACCAGGCCGCGCAGCCAACGGACGGCCCGCGCCGCCAGGCCCGGACGCAGACCTCTGCGCACGAACGTCGGCAACGAGTCGGTGCGCCACCGTTCGGCGAACAACAACGTGCGCACGCCGTCCTGGTCGGCCAGCCACGCGCACGTCACCGCGAGTTCGCCGGCCGCACGCGCTTCGCCGGTCGGGTCGCCCGTGTCGATCTCCGGCAACCAGGCCCGCGCCGCGTGCAGTTCCTGCACCTGCGCCCGCACCGTCGCGGCCTGGTCGCGCAGCCGCGCCGCCTCGCGTTCGTGCAGGTGCAGGAAGCGCAGGTCGCGTTCGACCGGCGCCTCCGCCGCGAACGTCGCCCCGGAGGTCCAGCCGGTCGGCGCGCCGGAGTACTCGGGATCGACCGCGAGCCGCAGGCGGATCGCCTCGAGCAGCCCGGGCGCCTTCATGCGGTGGATCTTGCGCAACGCCACCGCGAACGGCGCCTCGCCGATCGAGCGCCGCTGCATGGCCAGTTCCGGATCGAACACCTCGCGCACGATCTGCCGGACCTTGGCGACCAGCCACACCAGCGAGCGGAGGAAGCGCCACAGGAACAGCAGCGGCAGCAGCAGCACGCGGCCGTGCGACAGCCGGCGCTGGTGGAATCGCAGCGGATTGAAGCTGCGTTCGTGCTTGGGCAGATCGTGCACCGGCCGCGTGCCGAAGATCTCGCGCACCATGGTGCGGCGGTCGGCCCGCACGACGTCGAGCACCTCGTCGCCGAAGATCGCCGCCAGGTGGCGATCGCGTTCGGGATCGCCACCGACGAAGTCGAGTGCGGTGAACTCTGCCGCCGGATACCGCCCCGAGACCTGGTCGAGCTTCTGGGCCAGCGTGCGGCCGCCGCGCGGATCGCGCCGTCGCTGCAGCCAGTCGTGCATCGCCGCGCGCTCCTCCGGCCGCGCGGTGGCGAGTTCGGCCAGCGGGATGCACCAGCGGTTGTAGCCCGCGATCCGCTTGGCGGCCTCGACCGCGATGCTCTCGGTGATGAAGCTGAACCAGAGGTACGGCCCGCCCAGGATCGACCCCTGGTCGAGACGCAGCCGGTGCAGCCGCTTCTTCGCCTTCTTGTCGACGTGCAGCAGGCGCTCGCGCAGGTTCTGCAACGACTGGCTCGCGAGCAGCTGTTCGGTGGTCTTGACGTCGCCCTCGTGCAACGCCGCCCCGTCGAGGAAGTGCTGGTAGAGCAGCGCCACCTGGCCCACCTCCCGACACAGCCAGTCGGGGGCGTCGGCGTGCGACCCCGGCACCCCGGTGCGAACGCTCGCCAGCTGCCGCTGCAGCACCCGCTGCGCCACGGTTGCCCGTTCGGCACCGAACACCCGCTGCGCCAGGAACGCGGTGTCGACGACCTCGAACCGCAGCTTGTCGCGTTCGACCTGCGACAGGAAGTGCGCCTCGCTGGTGAGCCGGTACGACGAACTCGCCTGGCCGGCGAGCTTCTTCAGCCAGTAGCCGAGGCTGACGAGCCCGAGGCAAATGGCGCCGAGGATCACCATCGCATCGGAGACCTTGCCGCCGCCGAACAGCGACAGCACGCCGCCGAACAGGATCAACCGCACCGCCGGACGCTGCGTCGCCTTCACCAGCGCCGTCGCGACGCGGTCCAGGATCTGCGGTCCGGTGACGATGCCGTGCAGGTCGGCGAAGAACAGCATGCGGCCGTGCCACGACTCGAGCCATTCGGCGATGCGTCGCCCGAACGCGACGATGCGCTCCTCGGCGGTCGTCGGCAGCGGACACACCGCGAGCCGTCGCACGATCGGCAGCCAGCGCACCGGCAGCGCCGACAGCACGCGGATCACGCGGTCGAGGGCATGCACGTCGCCCGGCCGCAGCCAGCGGCCGACGTCCTGCGGGCGCAGCGACCACAGGAACTCGATCGCGTCGCCGATCGGGATGTCGCGCGCTCCGTTGCCGAGTTCCTTCGGCAGGGCACCTTCGGCCACCATCGCCGCGGTGGCGGAACGCACCGCCGCCAACCGTTCGCGCAGCGCTTCGCCGCGTGCGGCCGTCGGCAACAGCTCGACCAGGTCGTGCTCGCGCCGCAACGACGCGAACAGCAGATCGCGCCGATCCTCCTCGGCGACGCCGCGGCGCACCTCGGCGGCGGCAGGCACGAACACGAACTCGCGGTTCAGCAGTTGGGCGAACCGTGCCACGAGGCCGTCCAGCCCGCGCACCAGGAACAGCAGCAACCGGGCCGAACGCAGCAGCGGCCGCAGCGACTGCACGTAGCGCGCCGCCCACGTCACGCGGAACAGCCGCACCAACCGCAAGGCCAGCACGCCGTCGGCAGCGTCGGACACCTCGAATCCAGGCACAAGGAACAACACCGACGGCACGGCCGGCAACAGATCGGTGAGCGCATTGCGCACGAACCACGAGCCGCGCGATGGGTGCAGCCACAACTCGAACGCGAAGTCGGCGACGAAGAACAGGCAGGCCGCGGCGTCGATCCAATGCAGCGCGTGCGACTGGCCGGGCGAGAGGTCCACCGTCCACTCGACGACGAGGGCCGCGAGCACGACGAGCAGCAGCACGAAGTTCGTCGTCTCGATCCACGCGACGCCGCGCCGGCCGACACGCGCCTCGAGGCGTCGCGCCAGTTCACGGTCGTCGGCGGCGCGCGACAGGCGCCGGCCGAGGCGCCGGCACGTGGTCGACCCGTTGGCCGCGGCGATCGCCTGCACGGCGCGGCCGGTGCAGGCCAGCAGCCGCACCTGGTGCGCGATGCCGAGGTCGTCGACCGCAGAGGTCAGCAAGGCGAAGCGTTCGGCGACTTCCTGCTCCACGACGGGGCCACCACCGACGCGTGTGGCGCCGGCCGCGATCGCCGCGCGGCACTGGGCCGCGACGGCCACGTCCCCGGCGAGTTCGGCGGTGGCTTCGATCTCGGCGAGGTCGCACAGCACCGCAGCGTCCGGGCTCGCCTCGAGCAGCAGCCGGGTGCGGGCCCGCAGCCAGTCGGCGCGCGCCGCGGCGAACTCGCCGTCGAGACCGGCCTTGCCGCGTTCGAGCCAGCGCAGTTCCGCGGCGAGCAGTTCCTGGGCCAACGCTCCGCCCCCCGCGAGCCGGGTGCGTTCCGCCGCCAGCGCCCGGACGGTTGTGGCCGGCGCCGCCGCCGCCTCGTGCAACAGCGTGCGCAACACGGCCAAGGACTGCGCATCGGACGACTTCATGAACGCGCGGGGCAGCCGTCGATCCTAGGCCGCCCGACGCACGCGATCACGGACGAACTCGTGCCCGTCGCCGGTCACCAGGGCCGGCCGAACTGCACCAGGCCCGGCGGCTCCTCGCCGAGGTACTCCATCGAAGTGCGCCGCGTGCCGCGCGGGAACGCGACCTCGACTTCCAGCCGCGTCACCATTCCAGTGGCCTCGTCGCACAGGAGCCACGCGTCGCGCAGTTGCACACGGGCGTCGGTGTGCCGGCGCGAAGCCTCGATGCGCAGCAGCGACCGGCCGCTGGCGTCGGATTCGCGCCCGACGCACTTCAGCTCGAAGTCGGCCGGCAGCTTCTGGACGAGCGCCTGCACGTCGAGGTAGCCGAGGTCGATCGTGTCGCCGAACATCGCCAGCAGGCGGTCGCGCTCGGCGAACGGCATCGCGCGGCGGAACACGCCGTTCGCCGACATGCCCCAGATCTCGGTGCCATCGCAACCGACCTGCACTTCGCCGAGCTGCAGCGCGCCGAACCCGAACTTGCCACTGAGCCGGAACCGGCTGCCGGGGCTGGCCAGCAGCGCCACTTCGTGGTGCATCACCTGCTTGCCCGCGGCGTCGGCGACGCTCGTCTCGACCCGGAAGCGCCGGGCGACGTCGCGCGCCAGCTCGGCCACTGCCCGCTGCACGGCCGCGTCGGCGGTCGGTAGACGGTCGGGCAAGACGGCCCAGAGTCCGAAGCACGCGAGCACGACGGCGGCCGCCAGCAACGGCAGCCAGCGCCGCAGCCCTGCCGACGGAGCGTCGATGCGTTCGAGGATCGTGTCGATCGTGGCTTCGCGCGCCGCGGCGTCCTGGCCGTGCAGGGCGCGCAGCAGGCCATGCATCACCCGCTGGTCGGCGATCCAGGACCTGGACTCGACCGGCGCGTCGCCGTCCGGGGCTTCGTCGGCGAGCGTCTCGTCGAATGCGCGCCAGGAATCCGGCACGAGTTCGCGCCCCTTGGGCCGCCAGTGCCGACGGCTGCCGGCGGCGGCCGCTTCGCGACCTTCGCCACCACCCGCAGCCCGACGCACGTCCCCAACCTCGGGCTCGGCGCTTCGCGCCTCACCCATCGGTTGCGGACTCTCCGCGTTCGTCGACGGATCGTCCAGGTCGTCGTTCATGCGACTTCTCCTTCCGGCAGTTTGCTGCGCAGGCAGCGCTGCAACATCGCGCGGCCCCGCTGCAGGTGCTTCTTCACGGCCTCGAAGCCGATGCCGAGCTTCTCGGCGATCTGCTTGCAGTGCATGCCGTGTTCGTAGTGCAGCTTGATCGACTCCCGCTGCGGCCCGGACAGGTTGCCGAGGCAGTCGCGCAGCGCGTCGAGCTTCTCGTCGAAGGTGTCGCCGTGCAGCGTCGCGAACTCGCGGAAACCGTCGTCGATGCGCATCAGCACCTCCTCGTCGAGGAAGTGCACGCGGCTGCGGCCCATGCGGCGGCGGTGGTTCAGCAGCAGCTTGCCGGCGATGCCGCGAACCCACGGCCCGAACGGCAGCTTGCGGTCGTAGCGCTCGAGGATCTTCCAGGCGACCAGGAACGTCTCCTGCACCAGGTCCTCGGCGGCGACGCGGTCGCGCAAGCTGGCGAGCAGGAACGCGCGCACCGAATCGATGTGTTCGCGGGTCAGGATCTCGAACAGGTCGCGGGGCTGCACGGGCCCCCATTGTCGCGGAGCCCCCGCCCCGGGACAGCCGATTGTCGCCCGGCGGCCGAAGAGACCACGGCAAGGACCCTTGCCCCCGTGCCGCGGCACCGCTACGGCCCTTCCCGTGCGCACCGCGGCCTACGTCTACACCGGCTGGCACCCGATCGCCGAACGCGACACCGCGTTCCATCCGGGCTTCACCGAATGGGAACTGGTCCGCGCGTGCACGCCGCGCTTCCCGGGGCACGCGCAGCCGAAGGTGCCGCTGCTCGGCGAATACGACGACACCGACCCGGCCCAGCTCGGTGCGCGGCTCGAACTGGCGCACGCGCACGGCGTCGACGCGTTCGTGTTCGGCGTCTTCTGGTGCCGCGGCAAACGCGTGTTCGAACAGGGCCTCGACCACGGTTTCCTCGGCGGCTCCGCCGGGGCGCGCCTGCCGTTCGCGTGCATGTGGGCCAACCGCATGCCGCGCCGCGTGCTGCCGGTGACGCGTGCCGACCTGCCGGTGCTCGACCCCGAACGGTTCGTGCCGAGCGACGTCGACGACTTCGTGCGGTTCGTGGCGATGCTGGCGACGAACTACTTCGCGCGACCGAACTACCTGACCGTCGGCGGCCGCTCGTACCTGTCGATCTTCGACAGCACGTTCTTCGTCAAGGAACTCGGCGTCGACGGCGTGCGCACCGCGATCGGCAAGGCCCGTGCGTGGCTGCGCGAGCACGGCCATCGCGACCTGCACCTGGCCGCGATCGAACCGAATGCCGAGACGCTGCGGCTGGTGCGCGCGGTCGGCTTCGACAGCGTCACCCACTACGTGCTGCTCCCGGACTGGAAGGGCCCGTTCCTGCAGGACTATCGCGAGTACGCGGTGTTGCGCGCGAGCCAGTGGGCATCGTTCGCCGAACGCTCGGGCCTGCCGTACATGCCGTCGGTGGCCCCGGGTTGGGACGCGAGTGCGCGCGGTGCCGACTTCGGCCCGGCGCGGCCCGACAAGTACCCGTGGTCGCCGGTCGTCACCGGCGAGCACCCGGAGCACTTCGCCGCGGCCCTGCGCGCGGCGCGCGCGTTCCGTTCGCCGGTCGGCGGCATCGACGATCCGCTCGTGCTGGTCGCGTCGCTCAACGAATGGAGCGAGGGCCACTACCTCGAACCCGACCAACGCTTCGGCCACGGCTGGCTCGAGGCCGTGCGTTCGAGCCGCTGAACGGCGGCACCGTCGCTCGTCGCTGCGCCACCCGCTCGCTACCGTCTGCGCCGATGCACAAGGGACGACTCGAGGCGTTCAGCGACGGCGTGGTCGCGATCATCATCACCATCATGGTGCTGGAGCTGAAGGTGCCGCACGGCGACACACTGGCCGACCTCGAGCCACTGCTGCCGGTCGCGGGCTGCTACCTGCTGAGCTTCGTCTACGTCGGCATCTACTGGAACAACCACCACCATCTGTTCCAGGCGGTGCAGCGCGTCAGCGGCGGCGTGTTGTGGAGCAACCTGCACCTGCTGTTCTGGCTGTCGTTGTTTCCGTTCGTGACCGGCTGGATGGGCGAGAACCACTTCGCGCCGGCGACGGTGGTCGTCTACGGCAGCGTGCTGATCCTGGCGGCGGTGGCGTATTCGCTGCTCGTCGGCTCGCTGCTGCGCTGCCACCCGAGCGACTCGCCGCTGGCGCGAGCGATCGGGCGCGACCGCAAGGGCAAGCTGTCGTTGGTGCTCTACGCCGCCGGCATCGCCGGCGCGTGCTGGCAGCCTTGGCTCGGCATCGCCCTCTACACGTTGGTGGCGGCGATCTGGCTCGTGCCCGACCGCCGCATCGAGCGCACGCTCACACCGTGACGCCGCGCCTGCCGACGAACGCGACGCTTCGGGTGCACCGCGCGAAGACTGGCGATCGCGACGGCGCCTGCGGTAGCTTCCCGACCGAACGAATGCCGCCGGATCGCCAGCCACACTTCGCACCAGCGACGATTCGCCGCGTTCTGGCCCTCGGCTGGATCACCGCTGCCGCAGTGGCCCAGGGCGGCGCGCAGGAACGGCAGGAGCCGACGCCGCGCCTGCAGGGTTATCCGCACCGAGACGATGGCATTGCGGACACGGTGTGGACGCGCGCCCACCTGACGGGTGACTGGGGTGGCTTGCGGACCTGGTTGCAGGCGCGCGGCATCACGCCGGAACTGTTCACCACCACCGATGCGTCGCTGGTCACCGCGGGCGGCGTCGACCCGGGCGGCACCGCCGTGCGCACGTTGGTCGACGCGACGATCTCGTTCGCCAGCGAGCCGTTGCTCGGCTTTCGCGGCGGCACGTTGTTCGTCGACCTGCAACTGCAGCGCGGCGACGACGGCTCGCTCGACACGGGCGACCTGCAACGGTACTCCGACATCGACCACGACCACGAGTTCGACGAGGTGGCGATGCTGTGGTACGAGCAGGCGCTCTGCGACGACACGGTGTTCGTCAAGGTCGGCAAGAACGACACCAACACCGAGTTCGACGTCGCACCCCACGCAGACCACTTCCTGCACGCGTCGTTCGGCCACAGCCCGAACGTGCTCGCGATGCCGACGTATCCTGACCCCGCGTTCGGCGCACAGGTGTTCTGGCAACCGGGTGGCTTCTACGCGGGGGCGGGCCTCTACGACGGCGCCGCGCAGTCGGGGGTGCGCACCGGCGAGCGGGGACCGGCGACGGTGTTCGCAGGACCCGACGACCTGTTCGGGATCGCCGAGGCGGGCGCGATGTGGGCCGGAAGGCATCCAGGACGCCTGGGCATCGGGCTGTGGCGGCACACCGGCGAGTTCCAGCGGTTCGACGGCGGCACCGACGACAAGACGACCGGCTGCTACGGGGTGCTCGACCAGTCGCTGTGGCGCGTCGGCGACGGCGACGGCGAGCGCGGGGTTGGCGCGTTCGCGATGTACGCGTGGGCCGACCCGACGGTGAGCGCGATCGAACACCACGGCGGTGCCGGGCTCGCCTACGACGGGCCGTTCGCGCAGCGGCCGCACGACGTCGCCGGTCTCGGTGCGAGCTACGGTGCGTTCAGCCGGGCGCCGGGGGCGGGTTTCATCGGCGGCGCGGAGCTCGCCGTCGAGTGCTTCTACGAAATGCGTCTGACACCTTGGCTGACCGTGAAGCCGGTGCTGACGTGGCTCGACGACCCCGCCGGCGCCCCGGGCGTCGACGACGCGGTGGTGCTGACGCTGCGCACGGCGATCACGTTCTGACCGACGCACGGCGCAGGCCGGACCGCGGGGACCGCATTTGCCGAGCGGTTCGCCGACCCGGGAGACCGCCCGCTCACACCGTGACGCCGCGACTGCCGACGAACGCGACCGCTTCGATCTCGACGCACAGGCCGTAGTGCAGTCGACCCACCGGCACCGCCGCGCGCGCCGGGCGGTGGTCGCCGAAGAACGCGGCATAGGCCGCGTCGAAGTCGTCCCAATCGTCCTCGCTGCGCAGCCACGCGGTGACCTTCACCACGTCGGTCAGCTTCGCCCCGGCCGCCTGCAGCGCCGACTGCAGGTTCTGCAACGTCAACGTCGTCTGCTCGCGCACCGGCATGCTCGGGTCGGGGGCGACGCCCGGCCGGGTCGGCAGCTGGCCGGACACGAACACGAACCCGCCCGCCGCGACAGCGTGCGAGTAGTGACCGCCAGGGGCGGTGCCATGGGCGTTGGAACGGTGGAAACGCGGGGCGTTGGTGGTCATGCGGACGGGCGCAGGGGCTGGGCGGCGCAGTATCGCCGGACCTGCCGCGGAGTCACGTGCACGGCGCGCCCGGGTTCGTAGGATCGGCGCGTGGCCCGCTCCCGCAAACCCCGCCGCAAGCCCGCCGCGCGCCGCAAGGCCACGGCCCCGTGGTGGGCCGAGCTGCCGACCGAGGAACTGCTCGACGTGCGCCTGTGCGACCTCGACCTGCGGCTCGAGGGCACGGCGATGCAGGCGCGTCTCGATCGCCTGCACGACGAACTCGCGCAGAAGGGCCTGCTGTTCCGTCCGTACGCGTGGCTCGCCACCGACTGGTTCACGCCGGAAGGCTCGACCGGCTTCGCGATCCCGTTCTGGCTCGCGCACCGGCGCCTGGCACGGCTCGAGCACACGCAGATGTTCGAAGCCGAGGGCGCGACGCACGAGCAGTGCATGAAGCTGCTGCGGCACGAAGCCGCGCACGCGTTCGACAACGCCTACCGGCTGCACCGCCGCGACGACTGGCGGGCGACGTTCGGCCGCTACAGCGATCCGTACCGCGTCGCCTACCAGGTCAGCCCGACCAGCAAGCAGTTCGTGCAGCACCTCGGCTGGTGGTACGCGCAGAGCCATCCGGCCGAGGACTACGCCGAGAGCTTCGCGGTCTGGCTGGCGCCGAAGTCGCGCTGGCAGAGGACCTACGCCGGCTGGCCGGCGCTGCAGAAGCTGCGCGCCCTGGACCGCATGCTGCGCGACGTCGGCGACCTGCCGCAGGACGTGCACAGCAACGACCGGCCGGGATCGGTGCGCACGGCGCGCACGACGCTGCGCGAACACTACCGACGGCGCAAGGCCGGCTACCCGCCGACCGACAGCGCGCGCTTCGACCGCGAACTGCGCGTGGTCTTCGCCGACGCCGACGCGACTCGGATCCGCACGTCGGCCGCCGCCTTGCTGACGCGCGAACGCACCTCGCTGCGCGCGAAGGTCTCGCGCCTCACCGGACTGCACCGCTACGTCGTCGACCAGGCACTGCAGGCGCTGGCGCAACGCTGCCGCGAACTGGATCTGCGCGTGCATCGCCCGGCCGCCGAGGCGAAACTGGGCGCGGCGGTGCTGGCGACGATGGCGACGATGGCGCTCGCGCGTGGCCACCGCCCGAGATTCCGACGATGAAGAAACTGCGCGTGCTGGTCGCGATGCACGAGGAAGTCGTCCCTCCGCCCGACGCGGCGAAGCTGTCGGCGAAGGAGACGTGGGACTACCAGATGGAACTGTCGGTCACCGAGACGCTGCGCGGGCTCGGGCACGAGGTGCACGTGCTGGGGGTCGGGGACGAGCTGCGGCCGATCCGCGACGCGATCACCGAGCAGAAGCCGCACATCGTGTTCAACATCGTCTCGTACTTCCACGACGTGGTCGCGTACGAGGCGCACGTGGTCAGCTTCCTCGAGCTGTGCAAGCAGCCCTACACCGGCTGCAACCCGCGCGGGATCACGCTCGCCGGCGACAAGGCGCTGACCAAGCAGATCCTGGCCTGGCACCGCATCCCGCACCCGGCATTCGCGGTGTTCCCGCTGCGCTCGCGCAAGGCGAAGCTGCCCTCGCGCATGGCGTTCCCGGTGATCGTGAAGGCCACCAGTGAACACGGCAGTGCGGGCATCGCGCAGGCTTCGGTGGTGCACAACGACAAGGAACTGGCCGAACGGGTGGAGTTCCTGCACCGCACGCTGCAGGGCGACGTGGTGGTCGAGCAGTTCCTGGCCGGGCGCGAGTTCACGGTCAGCGTGCTCGGCAACGAACGGCTCGAGTCGTTCCCGATCTGGGAGCTGTGGTTCGACAAGCTGCCCGAGGGCAACGAGTCGATCGCGACCTCGCGGGTGAAGTGGGACGAGGACTACCAGAAGCGCATCGGGCTGCGAACCGGGCGGGCGCGCGATCTGGCGCCCGAGGTCGAGCAGCGCATCCATGCGATCGCCAAAAGGACCTACCGGGCCCTGCACCTGTCGGGCTATGCGCGCATCGACCTGCGCATGGACGAGCAGGGGCGGGTGTTCGTGATCGAGGCGAACGTCAACAACGACCTGACGCCGGGCGAGGACTTCCCGGAGTCGGCGAAGCAGGCTGGGGTCGACTATCCGGCGCTGCTGCAGCGCATCCTCAACTCCGGGTTGGCCTACCGGCCGGCCTGGATGATCGAGTGAGGGGCGATCACCGCACGACGCCACCGCGAGTCGCCAAGAACCCAACGCACCCCCATCACGACTCCGAGTCCGGCCCCCACGGGTTGGTCTTCCTCCGCTCGACCCCGTGCCGCACCGAGCCTTCGCCGTGCCGGTCGCGGATCGCGTCCATCGCCTTCAGCAGCTTGTCGCGCTTCTGCGGTGCCGGTGCGAACAACGAACCCTGCGCCTGCACCTTCTCGTCGACGAGCCCCGCCACCGAGATCCCGAGCAACCGCACCCCGCGCGCGAGGTCGCGCACCGCGTCCAGCAACCCACACCCCACCCGGTAGATCTCGAGGTCGTCGGCCGTCGCCGCCACCTTCTGCTGCCGCACCAACGTCGTGAAGTCGGGATAGCGCAGTTTCACTTTCACCACCGACCCGCGCAATGCGACCCGCCGCAGCCGCCGCCCGACCATTTCACTCAACTGCAGCAATACACCCTTCACGTCGTCGTCCTCGACGAGGTCTTCGGCGAACGTCATCTCGTGCCCGATCGACTTCGCCGCGCGGTCGGGTTCCACCGAACGCGGATCGAGTCCATTGGCGAGCACATACAAATGCTCGCCGAGGTTCTTGTCCGAATGCAGAAACCAGCGCCGCTTCGCTGCGCGACTGCACGTCGCCGATCGTGCGCAGCCCCGCCCGTTCCAGCGTCTGCTGCGTCACCGGCCCCACGCCCCACAGCCGCGACACCGGCAGTGGCGCCAGGAACGCCTTCTCGGTGCCGGGCACGACGACGACGAGCCCGTCGGGCTTCTTCAGGTCGCTCGCGACCTTCGCCACGTACTTCGACGACGCCACCCCGACCGACACCGTGAGCTGCGTCGCCGCCTTCACCTCCGCCTTGATGCGCGCAGCGATCGTCGGCCCGTCGCCGAACAGCGCCTTGCTGCCGGTCACGTCGAGGAACGCTTCGTCGAGCGACAGCGGTTCGACCAGGTCGGTGAACGAATCGAACACCGCGCGCACCTGGTCGGAGACCGCGGCGTAGACCTCCATGCGCGGCGTGACGAAGATCCCGTGCGGGCACAGCTGCTTCGCGCGCACCCCCGGCATCGCCGACCGCACGCCGAACTTGCGCGCTTCGTAGCTGGCGGTCGAGACGACCTGGCGCGGCCCGTCGCCGCCGACGATCACCGGCTTGCCGCGCCACTTCGGATGGTCGCGCTGCTCGACGGCCGCGTAGAACGCGTCCATGTCGGCGTGCAGGATCGTGCGCACGCCGGCGCGTTCGGACTCAGGGGCGGTGGATCTTGCGGATGGTGCCACTCGACGTGCCGACCAGCCACAGATTGCCATCGGGCCCGGTCTGGATGTCGGTGACGATACCGAAGTCGGTGCCGAACAGCAGCGAGCCCTGTTCGGTCTGCCAGTCGTCGCGGCCGGTGTTGTCGGCGACGCGGTCCTGCAGCGCGGGATCGCTGAACACGAGGTCGGTGCGCGCCTGGTTGACCCGGAAGCGGTAGAGATGGCCGGGGTTCGCCATCACGCTCGGCGGCGCCGCCACCGGACGGAACACCGCCGAACCGACGATCAGGTCGCCGCAGTACTCGTTGCCGAGAGCGGTGCCGCCGATGAAGCCGAGGCCGGCCGGCGGCGTCACCTGCTTCCAGCTGAACTGCGGGTCGGTGTAGTGCAGCAGCGGCAGCGGCACCAGTCGGCTGGCAGCCTCGGCCGGCGTGTCGGCGATGTTGGTCGCCGGCCAGCGCAATTGCTGCAGGCCGGTCGGGCCGGTGCTGCCGATGCCGACGCCGACCTCGATCGCCTTGTAGTCGGCGACGCGGTCGAGCGGCCCCATGACCTGGATCCAGCCGCCGTTGAAGCCAGCCTCGACGCGGTTGATCTCGTCGTAGGCCCGGCCGCCGTTCTCGGTCGTCCACAGGTGCCCGCTGATCGGATCGAACGTCATGCCGAAACTGTTGCGCACGCCAACGGCGTAGATGCGTTGGATGCTGGTGCCGATCGCGGTGCCTGCCGGCCCGCCGATCAGGGCCTCCAGCAGGGCGCCGAATGTGTAGAGCGGATTGTCCGGCGGAATCGGCCCGCTCGAGCCGAGCCGCAGGATCACGCCCGTCGTGTGTGCATCGTCGGGAACCGGGCCGCCGAACTGGTCGTCCGGGATCGGCCCGCCGAAGTTGTTCTGCGTCCAGCCGCGCCGGCCGCAGTCGCCTAGGATCACGTAGAGCTTGTGGTCGGGGCCGAACTTCAGCACGCCGCCGTTGTGGTTGCCGCGCTGCAGCGGGGCCGGATTGCTGAACGGGTCCTGCGGGTTGGTGACCTGGTTGAGGTCTTCCTGGAAGGCGCGCAGCCGCACCAGATTGGCGTCGAAGACGAGCGTGCTGCCGCTCCACACGAAGCGATCGACGCGATGCCCGAGCAGCGGCACCTGCGACACGTTGCCTGTGTCGACGCCAGTCGAACTCTCGGTCCAGTAGACGAACACCCACGGCGTCGCCGGGAACAGCGGATGCCTGGCGATGCCGAGCAGGCCGCGTTCGCTCGCCGAGTTCACCGCGAGGTCGAGCACGACTCCGGCCACGGCGCCATTGGTGACTCGCTTCACCTGGCCGCTCGCCTTCTCGGTGACGAGCAGGTCGTCGGGCCCGAGGAACGTCATCGCGATCGGCTGGTTGAGGCCGCTGACGACCGTGGTGACGGCGAGCGCTGGATCGACCATCGCCTGCGCAATCAGCGAACCGGAGACGGAGACGGAGAACAGCAATGCGGCGAACGGGCCGCGCGAAGGCAAGGCGAGCATGGAACCTCCAGGGTGGCGCCGCAGCGGGTGGTGACTGCGACGTGGCCGGTAGTCTCGCCGATTGCCCGAGGTCACGCTCCGGGCAAACAATCCGCGTGCAGAATGACGCCCCGAGCCACCCGGCCGCAATAGAACGCGCGGCAAGAACCGCAGCGGCGCGCCTCGGGCGCGCGGCAAGGTCCTTGCAGAGTTCGCCGCAAGGGGCCGCTACGCGGCCCCGGCGGCGACCTCTGCTAGAACCACTCCGGGATCATCTCCGGGTCGAGCCCCATCGCCTGCAGGATCAGCGACTGCACGTATTCGGGGTCGATCGCGAACTCCTTCAGCGTCTCGTAGCACGAGCCGGCCTTCACCGACAGCAGCGCGAGCGCCATGTGCTCCGGGTCGACCTTCTTGCTGCCGAGCTGCTGCGCCGCGTCCTTGGCGCGTTCGAACACCGTGCGCACGTGCCGGTTGAACGGCCCATTCGGCACACCCGGCTCGCGCGGCAGGCTGTTGACGTAGCCCGAGAACATGTCCGGGTCGACGTTCAGGTCCTGGAAGATGTGGTGCAGGCACACGCTGCGGTCGACGGTGAGCCCGTAGATGATGTGGCCCGTCGCGACCGACTCGTCGCCGAGTTGCTGGGCCAGTTCCTCGGCCTTCTTGATGGCCACGACCGTCTTCTCGGCGAACTCGTCGAACATAGGGGGCGGGGAATGTAGCGAACGGGCGGCGAGGGCGCCAGGATGGCGGCATGGCCCGGCCCAACCGCAGCGCCGAACGACAGCAAGAGGCCGTTTCGACCCTCGCCGAGACCTTCGCCGAACTCGGCTACCGCCGGACCACCACCGCCGTACTGGCCGAACGCTGCGGACTGACCGAGGTTGCCCTCTACCGGCTGTGGCCGGACAAGCAGGCCATGTTCCTGGCCGCCATCGCCCACGTCGGCGCCAACACCGAACGGGTCTGGGACGCGATCGCCGCGGCCGGCGGCAACGGCACTGCCGCAGAGCGCATCCTGAAGCACGAGGCGCGGCACCTCGGCGAGTTCGGCTTCCACCGCATCCTGTTCGCGGGCTTTTCGGAGACCGACGATCCGGCAATCCGTGCGGCGTTGCGGTCGGTCTACGAACGGCTGCTGGCGCGCATCGCGCGGCACGTCGGCGACCACCGCGGTGGCACTGCGGCACGCGAACTGCCGCCGGCGATGCTCACCGCATGGGCGCTGCTCGGGCTCGGCACCGCGACCAACCTCGGGCGCGAACTCGGCCTGCTCGACGAACGCGCGCGCAACCGGTTGTTCGCCGCGATCGGCGCGCATCTGCTCGGGTGAGCCGACGCGGCCGACCACGGGTCAGCGCAGCACCTTCTGCAGCATCGCCACCGCGAGGCGTTCGCCGTCCGCCAAGGTCTTCGGCGCGAGCTGCTGGAACAACAGGTGCTGGTCGTTCTGGAACTCGGCGAGCACCAGTTCCCCGGCCTTGGTCAACACGACGACGTTGGCGTAGCCGCGTTTGCCGTCGGCATCGAAGCCGAAGTCGACCGCGAGCGCGTAGGCCGCGGCCGCGGGTTCTTGCGCCAACCGGGCTTTGGCCGCCCCGGCGAGGTCGTACAGGCGCTTCTGTTGGTTGGACGACGGCGCCACTTCGAGCGGCACGGCGACCGCGGTCGCGGACTTGCAGGCGAGCGCCTGCTGCACCGCGGCCGCGAAACGCGGCCCGTCGACGCCGGCAGCCTCGTGCCACAGCGGCGCGAACACCACGAAGTCGGCCGCGGCCAGGTCGCCGCGCAACGCCGCACGCCGCTGCTGCATCGCCGCCCGTTCCTGGCGATCGGGCGCCCCCGACTTCTTCTGCCACATCGCCGCGAACCGGCCGTCGCGCACGCCGCCGGCGACCTTCTTCCAACCGGCGAGCTCGAACACGCGTTCGGCCACGCAGGTCACGCACCCGAGCGGATCCGGATCGGCACCGGCCGTGCGCCGGAACGTCGCGTCGGCCGGAGTCTGGCGATCGACCAGCACCGGATCGCCCTGCGCGTCGACGACGACGAACCGCACCTCCTTGGGCCCCGACTTCGGGTCGCCGAGCAGTTCGGCATACAGCGACCAGCCACCCGCCGGAACGCCGCCCTTGCCGGCGTTCGCCTTGACGTGGGCCCCGAACGCGGCCGGGATCGCGTCCCAGGCAAGGTCCTTGGCATCGAAGGTCGACCCGGCCGCCTCGAGCGACGGCATGCCGCTTTTTTCGAGCACGAGGCCGAGCGCGTCGGCGACGTTGGCATCGGCGCGACCGAGCAGGCGCACCGGCCACAAGGTCAGTTGGGCCCCGACGCCGGCGCGCTGCAGTTCGGCGCGGCGGGATTGCTCGAGGGTCGGCGCGGGATCCTGGGCCGCATCGACGGCACTGGCGCAGGCAGCGAAGAACAGGACGGGGAGCAGGGTGAAGGGCATTCGGATTCTCGGTTCCTTGGTTATGATAGTGTGCACTACCAGAACCGGCAACCGTCGCCCGAGTTCCGATTTCTCCGGGTGGCCGTGGTGCGTAACGCGGGCCCTACTTGCGGTGCGCGAGCCGCTGCGCGCGCCGCGCCTTGCCCTGTTCGTAGCGGCGCCGTTCGTCGTCGGATTCCGGCAGGACCGGCGGCACGGGCCGCGGGGCCTTGGTGACCGGGTCGAGCGACACGAACGTGAGGTAGGCCGACGCGACGTGCTTGCGGGCTCCAGTGGCGCGATCTTCCTGCCACACCTTCACGCCGATCTCCATCGACGTGCGCCCGGCGTAGTTGACCGACGCCAGGAGCACCACGGTGCCGCCGACCGGCACCGGGTTGAGGAAGTCGATGTTGTCGACGTTCGCGGTGACGACCGGAGTGCGAGCGTGGCGCCCGGCGCAGACCGCGGCGCAGATGTCGATCCAATGCATGACCCGGCCACCCATCGCGTTGCCGAGCGGGTTGGCGTCGTTGGGGAACACGATCTCGGTCATTTCCACCCGGCTGGCGGACACGGGGCGGGGAGGCAGGGCGTCGGGAGTGGCGGTCACACGGCGGAATGTAGTGCAGAACATCGCCACGGAAGCGCCGCTTTGCGCGGCTTTCCGCGAACCGCCATCATGCAACGATCCATGCGCCCGCCCTGTTCCGTGCTGCTTCTCTGCGCCGTCGCCGCCGCCGGCTGCCACAACTACGACTTCGCCACGGCGCGCCTGCCCAACGGCGAACTCGACACGAAGAAGCTGATCGCCGACCTGCAGGCCTCGGGCCGGGTCTCGCTGAGCGACGGGTTCTGGATCCCCCTGGTGCACTGCGACATCACCACCTTCGGCCCGTCCAAGTCCGACGCACCGACCGGCTACACGTTCGGCCAGCTGCAGGCCTACGGCCCGGTCTTCTGCGTCGGCGGAATGCAGGAGGCCTACTTCACGGCCACCGGCGAACCTGCCGGCGAGTCGCGCGACCGCCGCTGGCTCGGATGGGGCATCGTGTTCCACGACTACGAGGAGCAGATCGAGGCCAAGCTCGCGCCGCGCACCCGTCACGATTGGCGCGTCGCCCTGATCTTCGGCAAGGACGACGTGCGCTACGGCCCGTCCGAGCCCACGGGCGCGAAGTGATCGTCAGCGCCGCCGCGCGTCCGCCTCGACGGCGACCGGCACCAACTGCACCGACGCGGCGTCGAGCAACGTCGCGACGCCCCGCTGCAGCGACCACACGCCCAGATCCTCTTCGTCGTCCTGGAACGGCACGCGCCGGCTGAAGCGGCCTTGTTCGGTGGAATGGCCGAGCCAATGCCCCGACGCATCCTCGACCCGGTAGAAGACGACCGGCCCCTTCGGGTCCTGGATCTGCAGCTTGCGCACGCGGCCGATTTCCTGCGCGCCGTCGAGCACGCGCCAGCGTTCGAGCTCGACCACGGGCCGGGCGGCGTGCGGCAGCGGCTCGGGCGCCGAGCCGCAGGCGGCCAGCACGGCGAACGTCAGGAACGCGGCGACGACGGATCTCATCAGTGGCGCAGCCCTGCTTCTATCCGCAGAATGGCCGGCCCGCCATGTTCGACAACGACCGCGCCCGCTTCCGCACCGAACTCGACGAGATCCGCACTGCCGGCCTCTGGAAAGAGGAACGCGTCATCCAGAGCCCGCAGGGTGCATGGATCACCGTGAACGGCAAGCAGGTGTTGTGCCTGTGCGCCAACAACTACCTCGGCCTCGCCAACGACGCCGGCCTGAAGCAGGCGGCGAAGGCGATGGTCGACTCGCACGGTCTGGGCCTCGCGTCGGTGCGCTTCATCTGCGGCACGCAGGACGCGCACAAGACCCTGGAGAAGAAGGTGTCGGCGTTCCTCGGCACCGAGGACACGATCCTCTACTCGTCGTGCTTCGACGCGAACGGCGGCCTGTTCGAGACCCTGATGGGCGAGCAGGACGCGATCATCAGCGACAGCCTCAACCACGCGTCGATCATCGACGGCATCCGGCTGAGCAAGGCGCAGCGCTTCCGCTACCAGAACGGCGACATGGCCGAACTGGAACAGCACCTGAAGGCGAGCATGAACTGCCGCTCGCGCCTGATCGCCACCGACGGCGTGTTCTCGATGGACGGATACATCGCCAGGCTGCCGGACATCTGCGAACTCGCCGACAAGTACAAGGCGATGCTGATGGTCGACGACAGCCACGCCACCGGCTTCTTCGGCCCGACCGGCCGCGGCACGCCGGAGTTCCACGGCTGCCAGAGCCGCATCGACGTGATGACCAGCACGCTCGGCAAGGCGCTCGGGGGTGCTGCCGGCGGCTTCACGACCGGCAAGAAGGAGCTCGTCGATCTGCTGCGCAACCGCAGCCGGCCGTACCTGTTCTCCAACACGCTGGCGCCGGCGATCGTCGGCTCCACCATCGCCTGCCTCGATCGCCTGTCGGCGACCACGGCGCTGCGGGACAAGCTGGCGGCGAACACGAAGTTCTTCCGCGAAGCGATGACCAGGGCCGGCTTCCAGATCGTGCCGGGCGAACACCCGATCTGTCCGATCATGCTCGGCGACGCCAAGCTCGCGGTCGAGATGGCGGCGCGCATGCTGCAGGAAGGCGTCTACGTGATCGGCTTCTGCTTCCCCGTGGTGCCGAAGGGCAAGGCCCGCATCCGCGTGCAGATCAGCGCCGCGCACGAGATCGCCCAACTGGAGACCGCGGTCGCCGCGTTCGCCAAGGTCGGCAAGCAACTTGGCGTGCTCGCGTGAAGCTCGAACTCGACAAGCTGCGGCAATCCGGACGCATCTCGGCGACGGCCCTGGCGCACGGACGCGCCATGATCGTTCCCGGAGCGCGCATCGAGGACATCCAGCGCGCGGTCGAAGCGAAGATCCGCGAACTCGGCGGCGAGCCCGCGTTCCCGGCGCAGATCTCGCGCAACCACATCGCCGCGCACTACTGCTCGCCGCCGGGCGACCCGACCACGGTGCAACCCGGCGACATCGTCAAGCTCGATTGCGGCACCCACGTCGACGGCTACGTCAGCGACAACGCGACCACGGTCGACCTGCGCGACGGCGACGGGTCGATGCTGTGCGCGGCCAGCCGCATGGCGCTCGAGAACGCGATCGCGGTGATGGGACCCGGCGCGTCGCTGACCGAGGTCGGGCGCCAGATCGAACAGACCATCGGCTCGCTCGGCTTCAAGCCGGTGCGCAACCTGTGCGGCCACGGCGTCGCCCGTTTCACGATCCACTGCTCCCCATCGGTGCCGAATTACGCCGACGGCAAGGCCCCGCGCCTGCGGCCGAACATGACCATCGCCTGCGAGCCGTTCGCCAGCGACGGCAAGGGCATGATCGAGGTCGACGGCGCTCCCGAAGTGTGGATGCTGAAGCGCGACGTGCGGCCGAAGGACGGCTTGCCGGCAGCGCTCGAACGAGCGATGGCGCAGACCTCCGGCCTGCCGTTCGCGCGGCGTGATCTCGAGCGCTGGCTCGGCTCGCTCGGCGCCGTGCCGGACGCGCTGAAGGCCCTGCGCAAGAAGGACCTGATCGACGAATACCCGCCGCTGTGCGAGAAACCCGGCGTGCGCATCGCGCAGTTCGAGCACACGATCTTCATCTCCGAGACCGGCGCGGAAGTGATCACGCGGCTGCCGGAGTGATCGCTGCATGCGCATCGGCATCGACGCGCGCGAAGCGTTCCGGCCCGAACCGCGCGGCATCGGCCTGTACGTGCGCAACCTCGTGCACGCCTTCGGCCAGGCGGCGACCGGCGACGAGTTCCTGCTCTACCACCAGCTGACGTTGCCGGCGGGCGCGTTCCCGCTGCCGGCCAACTGCCGCGCGGTGCACACCGACATGCCCGGCGGGCGCGTCCACGCCTGGGAACGGCTGCAGATGCCGTGGCGGATCCGCCGCGACCGGCTCGACGTCTACCACGGCACCTACAACACGCTGCCGCCGCGCTGGCGACTCTGGCCAGGCCCGCCGATGGTCGTGTCGCTGCACGACGTGATCGTCACGTATTGGCCGGACGACCTCGCCGATCCGTTCGTGCGCTACGCGCGCGCCGTCACGCCGCGCGTCGTGCGCGACGCGACGCTGATCCTGACCGTCAGCACGTGGAGCCGGAACGACATCTGCGAACGCTTCGGCGCCGACCCGGCCAAGGTGCTCCTGACCTACAACGGCCTGCACCCCGAGGTGCTGGCCGGAGCGCCGCCCGGTGCCGGCGACGCCGCGCGCGCGCGCTTCGCCGACGGGCGGCCGTACCTGTTCGCGATCGGCGCGTCGCTCGAACGCAAGAACACGGGCCGGTTGTTGTCGGCGTGGGCCCGCGTGCGGCAGCAGCGCCCGGACTGGCCTCACCTGCTGCTGGTGTCGGGACTCGGCAAGAGCGTCGACCGCTTCCGCGAACGCGCCGCGCAAGCCGGCGTGCTCGAGCACGTGCGCTTCCTGCCCTACCTGAGCCAGTCCGATCTCGTCGCGGTCTACGCCGGCGCCGCCCTGTCGGTGTATCCGAGCCTGATAGAAGGCTGGGGCCTGCCGGTCGCCGAATCGCTGGCCATAGGCACGCCGATCGTGACCAGCAACACCTCGGCGATGCCGGAAGCCGGCGGCGAGCACGCGCGCTACTTCGATCCAAACGACCTCGAGTCGATGGCGACGACGATCCAGGACGCCGTCGAACGGTACGTGCCCGCGTTCGCCGCAGTGCGGGAAGCGGCGATGGCACGGGCGCGCTCGTTCACCTGGGCCAACACCGCGCGCCAGGTGTTCGCCGCCTACCGCGACGCGACCGCGCGCTGACGGGCCGTTCGTCGCACGACGGAACTGTCCCGAGTTCGCACGCCGTGGGTCGCACGCCCCGGGGACCGTTGCCGGGGGCCTTCCATCACTGGAGTGAATCCCTTGAAGCACCTGATCCTGATCCTCGGCCTCTTCCTCTCCCTCGCCACCGCCCAGGAGGAGCGGCGGCCGCGCCCCGAAGGCGACCCGCGCGCGCGGCTCGAGGCCATGCGCGAACGTGTCCAGCAGGTCCGCGAACGCCTGGACGAACGCCGCGAGGAGATGCGCGGCCGCGGTGGGGCGCAGATGCGCGAACGGCTCGAAGCGCTGCGCGAACGCATGCGCGAACAGGCTCCGCAGCACCGCGGTGAGCAGCAGGGCCAGCGGCAGCGCGGCGACCGGCGCCCCAGTGGCCGTGGCCAGGAGCAACGCGGCGATCGCCTGCCGCCGCGCGTCCGCATGATGGTGCTGCGCCACCTGCGCGAACGGCACGAGCAAGGCCCGGCGAAGAAGCACCACCGTGGCGAAAGCCGGCGCGGCGAGCAGCGGCAGCACCAGCCGCGCGGGCGCGGCGAGCAACGCCAGGCTCCGGAGCGGCGCGGCCGCGGCCGCGGTCAGGATCGGGAAGAGGTCTGAGGTTCGCCCGGCGCCACGCGCCGGGCTGCTGGCCTAGCCTCAGCCGCCGCCGCCGCTGCGACCCCGCGGCGGCACGGCACACGAGCCGGCCTTCTTGGCTCCTCGCGCGTCGGCGACGATGCGCTCGGCGAGACGATCGGCGGCATCGCTCGGCGGAATGCGCTCCTCCTTGGCGATCGTCCACAGCTCCTTCAGGGCCTGCGGAATGCGCTCGATCTTGGCCAGCGACACCTTCTCGTCGTAGCCGCCGGGGTTGAACTCGACGCTGACGTTGATGATGCCGCCCGCGTTGATGACGTAGTCCGGCGCGTAGAGGATGTCGCGGTCGGCGAGCATCTTGCCGTGCCGCGGCTCGAGCAGCAGGTTGTTGGCCGCCCCCGCGACGATCGGCGTGTTCAGCTTCGGAATCGTCGTGTCGGTGAGGATGGCACCGAGGGCGCACGGTGCGAACACGTCGCACTTCATCGTCATGATCTCGGCTTCGCCGGTCGGCACGAGCCCGATCTCCTTCTGCAGCTGCGCCAGCCGTTCGGTGTTCTTGTCGGCCGCGTGCACCGTGGCACCGGCCTCGACCAGGCGACGCGCCAACGCCGAACCGACCGCACCGACGCCCTGGATCGCGACGACCTTGCCCTTCAGCGAGTCGTTGCCGAACTTCCAGCCGACCGCCGCCTTCACGCCGAGGAACACGCCGATCGCGGTGTACGGCGAAGGATTGCCGCTGCCGCCGTCCTTCTTCTCCAGGCCGGTGACGTACTTCGTCGCACGCCGGATGATCTCCAGGTCGCCGACCGAGGTGTTCACGTCTTCGGCGGTGATGTACTTGCCGCCGAGCGAGTCGACGAAGCGACCCATCGCCAGGTAGAGCGCCTCCGACTTGATCTTCTTCGGGTCGCCGATGATCACGGCCTTGCCGCCACCGAGCCCGGTGCGCGCAACCGCCGACTTGAAGGTCATGCCGCGACTCAGCCGCTTCACGTCGAACAACGCCTCGTCCTCCGATGCGTAGGGCCACATGCGCAGGCCGCCCAGGGCCGGCCCCAGGGTCGTGTCGTGCACCGCGATGATCGCGTGCAGGCCGCACGACGGGTCTTTGCCGCGGACGACGCGTTCGTAGCCGGGAACGGAGAGGTCGGTGACTTGGAGGGTGTTGCTCACGGGGTTCTGGGCGGCAAGCCGCCTTGCGGGGCAAACAGGATAGCGACCGCGACGGCGAGCGCCACCGGAGCCTTGCGGGGCCGGCCCCGGGCGGTAGCTTTCCGCCCTGGCGCCACGATCCGCGCCGCACCTCGACCGGCCCGACCCCAGCCCGGGCCCCCGCGAGGCAAAGGTGGGCATACCGCCGGATCGGCATCGTGTTCCCGTTCTGCCGACCGGAAGGCTGCTGGGGAGTCGTCCGTACGGCCGTGAACGAGGACTGGAACGATGCCGAAGAACAAGGATCTGAAACGCCTGGTGCGCGCCCGCATGCAGAAGACGGGCGAGAGCTTCACGACCGCCCGCCAACATCTGGTCGCGAAGAAGCGGCCGAAGGCGCCCCCGACTGCGCCGACGCCCGAGGTCGCCGCCCCCGCCGACTACGAAGTGCTCGCCGGGGTCAAGGATGCGACCGTGCAGCAGAAGACCGGCTGCACGTGGCGCAAGTGGGTCGAAGCGCTCGACTACGCCGGCGCAGCCGCGCTGACGCACGCGCAGATCGCCAGGCTCGTGCAGACGAAGTGGCGGCAGACCGGCTGGTGGGCGCAGACGATCACCGTCGGCTACGAACGCATCCGCGGCCGACGCGCGGTGCATGAACGGACCGGCGGGTTCGCGGTGACCAAGTCGCGCACCTTCGCGGCGTCGGTCGAGGCACTGTCCGCGGCGTTCACTCCGGCGAACCGGCGGCAGTGGCTCGGCGACGACGCGGTGCAGCCGCGCAAGTCGATCGCCGGCAAGGTCGCCCGCTGGAAACGCAGCGACGGCAGCACGGTCGAAGTGAACTTCGTCGCGAAAGGCCCCGGCAAGGCGTGCGCGCAACTGCAGCACGCCGGTCTCGCCGCCAAGGCCGACGTCGAACGCTGGCGCGCGTTCTGGACCGAACGCTTCGCGGCCCTCGCAGCCGTGCTCGCGCGCAACTGACGCAAGATGCGACACCCGACTCCCGCTTCGTGAAGATCCCTTCACGAAGCGGCGCGAGTCTTCATCCACATCGTGGCGTTCCTGGTCAACCTCGCGCGGCCGCGACCTCGATAGGGCCGGCATGAACGGCACGAAGAAGGCGAAGGGACCCACCGGTCGGGCATGGCTGGCACTGCTGGTGTTGGCGGGTTGCGCGACCTCACCATCCACACCGACCCCCGACGAACTGTTCCGCACCGGCCTCGCGCACGAAAACGGCGACGGAGTCGCCGCGGACCCGGCGTTGGCGGCGCACTTCTACACGCGGGCCGCCGAACGCGGGCACGCCGGCGCGCGCAACAACCTCGGCCTGTTGTTCTACGACGGCCGCGGCGTGCCGCGTTCGCACGCGCTCGCGCTGCAGTGGTTCACGCAGGCGATCGCCGCCGGTTCGGCGAACGCCGCCACCAACCTCGGCGTGCTGCACCTCTACGGGCATGGCACCGAACGCGACGTTCCGGCGGCGATCCGCCTGTTCGAACGCGCCGCCGCTGCAGGCGACGGCAAGGCGATGGCGTTGCTCGGCTCGCTGTGGTTCGAAGGCACCGGTGGCACGGTCGACAAGGCGCAGGCGGCGAAGTGGTATGCGGTGGCCGCCGCGCAGGGTTCGACGACGGCGCAGCACCGGCTCGGCGTGATGCTGCTGCGCGGCGACGGCGTTGCGGCCGACGCCACCGCCGGCGCGCGCTGGCTCCAGACGGCGGCCGAACGCGGCCACGCCCTCGCGCAACACGACCTCGGCCTTTGCTACGTGCAAGGCCGCGGGGTCGCCGCCGACCGCACGCAGGCGCAGCAGTGGCTCGAACGCGCCGCCAGCGGCGGGGCGCCGCACGCAGCAGAACGGCTGGCGATGCTGGCCGCGTCGGCCGCGCCGACGCGCTGAGCCGCGTCAGCGCGTGCGCGGCCGCGACCCGACCTTGACCTGAAGGTCGACCTCGACGCCTTCGCGGCGGACGCGCACGGTGATCGAAGCACCGATCTTCTGCTCCTTCAGCAGGTCCGAGTAGTGCTGCACGTCGGTGATCTTGGTGCCGGCCAACGCGACGATCACGTCGCCGGCTTCGATGCCGGCTTTTTCGGCGGCGCCGCCGCCTCGCACCGATTCGACCTTCACGCCTTCGCCGCTCTCGGCGTAGTCGGGCATCAGGCCCAGCGCCGGCTGCAGGTTCTCGTCGTCGGCAGCGGGCTCGGGCTGTGCTGCCGGCACCGCGGGCTTGGCCTCGGTTGGCTTGGCGTCGATTGGCTTGGTCGCAGGCTTCGTCGCGGTCGGCCCCTTCTCGACCGGCTTCGCCTTGGCCACGGGCGAAGGCTCGTCGTGCGCGACCACGGGCGACGCGATCACGTAGTCGCCGACCGTCTTCGGCGCGACCATCGGTCCGATGTCGACGTCGGCGACCATCTCGGCCGACAACACGCGCACGTCGAGGTCCGGCATGCGGCTCTTGATGCGCGCGACCGTTCCCCAGCCATGGTCGCTGTGGCCGCGGCCACACACGAACACGACGAGCGGCTTGTCGCCGGCGGCGCGGCGTTCCTTCAAGTGGTCGGTGATCGACTCGGCCATGGTGTCGTCCTTGGCACACTGGGCGGCGTAGAAGCTGCGCATGCGCTCCTCGGTCACGCCCGGGTGGCTCCCCATCGTCGAACGGAACCACTCCCAGTAGTCGTCCTCGGGGGCCGTCGACTCGCGCGCGACGTGCGGGCCGCCGGCGACCGCCGCGAAGCCTTCCTTGGCCACGCGGCTGGCGAGGGGACGGGGCAGGTTGGCGGCGAGCACGACGAGGTTGTGGGCCTTGGCGAACTCGACCACGGGGCGGTAGTCGCGTTCGTAGTTCGCCCACGGGCGCGACTGGGCGAGGAACGACTGCTCGTCGAGCAATCC
>JAEUHV010000187.1 GCA_016794485.1 Planctomycetota bacterium | reverse complement strand
CCGAACACGCTCGTGCTCAACCTGCTCGAGGCCAACGGCGACGACGTGCCCGTGGTCGCCGCCCGCGCCCGTTCGCTGCTGCCGGCCGGCTACCGCAAGATCACCGGCTACGAGTGCAAGCAGAAGGGCTACGAGTGGTTCGGCGCCGATCCGGGCCACGAGGCGCTGACCGCCTACGGCCTGCTGCAGTTCGCCGACATGGCGAAGGTGCACGACGTCGATGCAGCGATGGTCGACCGCACCCGCGCCTGGCTGATGGCGCGACGCGACGGCAAGGGCAACTTCCTGCACGGCGCCGCTGGCCACCACTCGTGGGGCGGCGGCCAGCCGACCACCAACGCCTACGTGACCTACGCGCTGCTGCAGTCGGGCACGCCGGCGGCCGACCTGAAGGTCGAACTCGACGCGCTGGTCGCGCGCGCTGCGACCGAGGACGCGTACGAACTGGCGCTGATCGCCTGCGCGCTGCATCTCGCCAAACGCCCCGAGGCCACCACCGCGCGCGCGCACCTGCGCGATCGCCAGGAGGCGGACGGTTCGCTGCGCGGCACGACGTCGATCACCAACAGTGGCGGCAACGACCTCGCCGTCGAAGCCACCGGCTTCGCGATCCTCGCCTGGCTGCCGGATCCGGCGTTCGCCGGCGCCGTGCGCCGCGCGATCGAGTTCGTGCAGCACAGCCGTTCCGGCTCCGGCACGTTCGGCGCCACGCAGGCGACGATCGCCGCCCTGCGCGCCCTCACCGCCTACGCGACCGCGAACCGCGCCACGCGCACGCCGGGCACGGTGCGGGTCTTCGCAGGCGACCGGCAGCTCGCCGAACGCGCGTTCACGGCGAACGAGAACGGCGTGCTCACGTTCGAGCTGTGGTCGCAGCTCGCGGCCGGCGAACACGAACTGCGCGTCGAAGTCGAAGGCGGCGGCACGCCGCTGGCGTGGACCTGCGAGGTGGCCTACCACGCCGAGCAGCCCGCCGACGACCCGACGGCCCCGCTCGCGGTCGCGACGACGCTGCGCGCGGCGACCGCGGCCGAAGGCGGCACGGTGGCCCTCGACGTCGTCGTCCGCAACACGACGGCGACCGCGGTGCCGACGCCGATCGCGATCGTCGGCCTGCCCGCCGGCTGCGAGCTGCCGACGCGCGTGCTCGAGGACCTGCAGCGCAGCGACGCCTTCGCGTTCTGGGAACTGCGCGGCCGCGAACTGGTGCTCTACTGGCGCGAATTGGCCGCCGGCGCCGAACAGACGCTCACGCTCGACCTCGTCGCCCGCGTGCCCGGCACGTCGACGGGCCCGGCGGCACGGGCGTATCCGTACTACTCGCCGACGCAGAAGCGGTGGGCCGCACCGCTCGCGCTGACCGTCACCGCGCAATGAACCGGCCGGGGCGGCTAGGATCACGCCCCGCATGCGCCCGCCGTTCCGCCTCGCCGCCACCGCCGCCGCCTTCGCCGCCACCGCCTCGCTGCGCGCGCAGCCGCCGGCCAACTACTACAACTCGGTCGTCACGACCTCGGCCGCGCAACTGCGCACGACGCTGCACGCGGTGATCGACGACCACACGCGCATTCCGTACACCGCGTCCGGCACCGACACCTGGAACGTGCTCGAACTCGCCGACCAGTACGCCGGCAACACCACGCAGATCCTCGACCTCTACAAGAACGCGCTGTACGCCAAGCAGGGCGGCGGCAACTCGTTCTACAACCGCGAGCACACCTGGCCGAACAGCTACGGCTTCCCGGTCGACGGCACGACGAACTACCCGTACACCGACTGCCACCACCTGTTCCTGTGCGACATCGCCTACAACGGCGCGCGCGACAACAACCCGTACATGGCAGGCACCGCGGCCTGGACCGAGTACACGACCACCGCGAACGGCGGCCAGGGCGGCGGCAGCGGCACGTTCCCCGGCAACTCGAACTGGTGGACGTCGCAGGCGCCGATCGGCGGCTGGCAGACGTGGGCCGGGCGCAAGGGCGACGTCGCGCGCGCGATGTTCTACATGGACGTGCGCTACGAAGGCGGCACGCACAGCACGACCGGCGCCACCGAGCCGGACCTGCGCCTCACCGACGACCTCAACCTGATCGACGCGAGCGCCACCGGCAGCAACATCAACCTCGCCTACATGGGCAAGCTGACCACGCTGCTGCAGTGGCACAACGAGGACCCGGTCGACGCGAAGGAGCTCGCGCACACCAACGCGGTGTTCACCCACCAGGGCAACCGCAATCCGTTCGTCGACCATCCGGAGTGGGTCGCGTGCCTCTACCAGGGCGCGTGCACGCGCGTGCGCCTGCCCGAGGTCTGGGTCAACGAGATCCACTACGACAACACCGGCACCGACGTGAACGAGTTCGTCGAGCTCGCCGGGCCCGCCGGCGACTCCGTGAACGGCTGGATGCTGCTCGCGGTCGACGGCGCCACCGGCCAGGTCTACGGTCGCCGCAAGCTCGCCGGCACCTTCCCGAACCAGCAGAACGGCTTCGGCACGCTCGCCTTCACGTTCCCCGGCCTGCAGGACGGCGCACCGGACGGCATCGCGGTGGTCACCGGCACGGGCGTGCTGATGCAGTTCGTCGCCTACGAGGGTTCGTTCGTGGGCGTCGGCGGCACGGTCGCCGGCCGCACCGCGACCAACCTCGGCGTCGCCGAAGCGACCACCGCGCCGGTCGGCACCTCGCTGCAGCTCGGCGGCGCCGGCAGCGGCTACACGCAGTTCACCTGGCAGAACTCGCTCACCGCGACGCCCGGCGCGCGCAACACGAACCAGACGTTCCAGTAGGCTGCGCCGACACGACCATGAAAGAACGCTTCGAACGCCATCGTCAGCCCTGGACCCCGAGCGAGATCGCCAAGCTGCACCAGCTGGCGGCGAAGGGCATGAGCCTGCGCGCCATCGCCACCGCCCTCACGCGGAGCGAAGAGTCGGTGAAGAACCGCGCCAAGGACGACAAGCTCGACATCGCCAAGAAGCGCTGACGCCACGGCGTGGCGCCGGACGCTCCGCCGCGATCACTCGACCTTGGCGAGGAACGGCGTCGTCAGCACGTGCCCGCCGAACGTGATCGTGATGGCACCCTCGGTGAGGCTGCCGTCGTTCATGGTGACGGCGATGTCGAGTTCCTTGGCGAGCTCCGTCGACGTCGAATGCGCCATCGCGATCTCGATGCCGCCCTTCAGCTTGTTGGCCTGGAACGCGTCGAGCTTCTGCTGCTTGACCGCGAGCGCATCGTGCAAGGCGAGCACGAACGTGTTCGCGTCGCGCTGCTCGAGCGTCAGGTACCAGTAACCCGCCGGCACCGCGACCGATCCGCACTGCAGCGCCACCGAGTTGTCGAGCCGGGTCCAGAAATCGGCGCCGAGACGCCACTTCTGCCCCTTCATCTTGCCCGACTCGACCGCCTTGCCCATGGCGTCCTTCCAGGCGACCGGCGACCAGTCGATCGCGATCTGGGCCGGCGACCCCGCCTTGCCAAACCATGCCGCGCGCGAGTTCTTGCGGGCCACGGTCATGGCGAACACCTGCATCTGGGGCGCATTGCCGGCCGCCGCCTTGACCGCGGCTTCGATCTTGCCCATGCGCGGGTCCTTGCGCAGCGCGTCGAAGTCGGCATCGCCCTGCAGCTGGTTGATGTCGGCGAAGCCCGCCGCGACGCACTTCTCGAGCCAGGTGAACGCTTCGTCGGCGCGGCCCTTCAAGGCGTGCACGCAGGCGATGTTGTAGGTCGCGACGGGCGCGGTCTGCTTGAACTCGGCCGCCTTCATGTGCGCCGGCAGGGCTTCGTCGAGCTTGCCGTCCATGTGCAACGCGTAGCCGAGCAGCTGCCAGGCCTGTGCATCCTTGGGATTCGCTTCGGTGAGCTTCTTGAAGTTGGCCGCGGCCGTGGCGTAGTCGCCGGACTGGACGGCTTCATTGGCCTGCGCCCGGACCTTCTTCAGGTCGGCCGTGGCATCCTGGGCACAGAGGAACGTGGAAAGCGCCGCAACGAGCAGCGCGCGGGTGAGGGCAGTGAGACGCATGAGACCTCCAATGGGGAGCACCGCGATTCGCGGTGAGGCGCCTGCTACGCACGCCCTCGGCGGCCTGCGAATGGAACAACGCCCGCCTGATCCGGCCCGCCATGCAGAAATCCCGACTTGGCGCATCACGCCGGGCCACGAACGGTGATCCCCACCGGAGTCACCGGGCGGTCCGGCAATGCCGCCGACCGCGCCAGCAATCTCATCCCGAACGAGGAGCCCCCATGCGTCTGTCCGTTTCGTTCTTCCTTGCCGCCGTTTGTGCCCAGGCAGCCCTGGCACAAGCCCCCGACGGCAGTCCCGAACGTCGCCTCGCCGACGACCCCCGGATCCTGCTCGACTACGCCCAGTTCGACCCGGTCGCCGGCGCACCCGTGGTGCCGCCGCAGCTGCAGGCGAACGCGACGAGCCACCTGCACATCGTTCAGTTCTGGTCGACCCCGACCGACGCCGACCGCGCCGCGGTGCGCGCTGCCGGCGGTGAGATCCGCGGCTACCTGCCGCACGACTGCCACCTGGTGCTGGCGCCGTTCGGCGCCGATGCCCTGTTCCGCCTGCCGCAGGTGCGCTGGGTCGGTCCGTACCACCCCGCCTACCGGCTCGAGCAGTTCCTGATCGCCGAGGTGCTGCGCGGCGACCAGGTGCCGGTGCGGCGCTACAACATGGTGATGACCGACAAGCGCCGTGACAAGGCGGCGCTGGCGGCGAAGGTCGCGGCCGTCGGCGGCGAAGTCGTCGACGCCCAGGAAGGCGGCCTGCTGTTCGTCGCCGGCCTGTCGGGCGCGCAGCTGCTGGCTGCGGCGCAATGGGACGAAGTGGCGTGGATCGACCGCTGGTCGGCCCCCGAGCTCGACATGGACAACGCGCGCATCCAGAGCGGTGCGACCATTCCGGAATCGTCCGGCGGCTACACCGGCAGCGGCGTGCGCGGCCACATCTACGAAGGCGTCGAAGCGAACCACCCGGACTTCAGCACCGCCCTGACGCAGATCGGTCCGGTCAGTTGCACGGGCGCTGATGCGCACGGCCACTGCACCGCCGGCATCGTCTTCGGCAACGGCACCAGCGCGCCGCAAGCGCGCGGCTTCGCCCCGGACGCGGTCGGGTTCTTCACGAACTACCTCGGAACCGGCAACGCCACGTGCGCGACCTCGCCGGCGCGCAACACGATCATCGGCACCGCGGTGAACACGCACCAGTGCATGTTCACGACGTCGTCGTGGGGCGACTCGACGACCACGATCTACTCGTCCATCTCGGCCGACGCCGACGACATCGTGTTCGACCATCGCCTGCCGTGGACGCAGAGCCAGAGCAACACGGGCAACCAGAACTCGCGCCCGCAGGCGTGGGCCAAGAACGTGATCTCGGTCGGCGCCTTCCACCACAACGACAACGCCACCAGCACCGACGACTCGTGGCTGAACGGCAACGGCTCGACCGGCCCGGCCGCGGACGGCCGCAACAAGCCCGACGTCAGCGCCTACTACGACAGCATCTGGACCTCGGACCTGAGCGGTGCCGCCGGCTACTCGACCGGCAACTCGTTCACCGGCTTCAACGGCACCTCGGGCGCCACGCCGATGGTCGCCGGAATGAACGCGATCGCGATCCAGATGTTCACCGACGGCATCTTCAGCAACCCGCTGCGCGTTCCGGGCGGCACGCGATTCCAGAACCGGCCGTACGCGCAGACCGTGAAGGCGCTGCAGATCGCGTGCGCGGCGATGCTGACGCCGACCGCGACCGACAACCGGCGTGAACACGTCGGTTGGGGCATGCCCAACCTCGGCAACATGTACACGCGCCGGCACAAGCTCGCGATCGTGCCCGAGGACGAGCCGATCCAGCAGGGCCAGACCCACACCTACGAGATCGAGGTGCTGCCGGGTGAATCGGTGCTCAAGGTCTGCATGACCTACCTCGACCCGGCCGGCAATCCCGCGGCCGCGCTCGACCGCGTCAACGACCTGAACCTGCGCGTCGTGTCGCCCGGCACCATCGTGGCGACCTACTGGGGCAACAACGGCCTCGCCGGCTCGGCGCAGACCAACCAGTCGTCGGCGGGCGGCATCTCGAACAGCATCGACACCGTCGAGGTCGTCGTGCGCAACAACCCGACGCCGGGCATCTGGACGGTCTACGTGACCGCCCCGACCGTCGTGCAGGACGCGAACCTCGCCACCGCGGCGACCGACGCCACCTACGCGCTCGTCGTGAACGGCGGCCGCCGCATCTACGGCTCCGGCTGCGCGCGCTACATCCCGGACGTGAGTCCGACCGACGCGAGCGGCAACTACTACCCGTGGGGCGGCTACACCCCGACCGACCTGGCCACGACCTTCGCCGGCGGCAACGGCGGCGGCGTCGGCGGCACGGTGTTCGCCAACCTGAACGTGACCAACCCGATCTGGGTGCACGGCTTCGACCTCAACTGCGGCGTCGCGGCGGGAACGGACGTCTTCTGTGACGTCTACCTCTCGGACATCGGCGTTCCCTACGGCGGCATCCAGACGAACCCCGCGGCGTGGACCGCGACTTCGGCCGGCCGCGGCACTTCGGCCGGACCTGGCCAACCGACGCGCATCGAACTCGCCAAGCCGTTCCGGCTGGCAGCCGGTGTGCGCGCGCTCGCCATCGTCGGCGGCAACTTCGGCCACGACTACACCAACGGTTCGAACAGCTACTCGAACAGCGACGTGCAGATCGTCCTGGGTGCGGCGACCAGCGGCACGTTCAGCGGCACGGTCTTCAGCCCGCGCACGGCCAACCTGACGCTGCGCCACCGCACCGACACCGACACGGCGCAGAACATGCGCTACCAGACGATCCTGCGCCGCAGCCAGCTCGGCTCCGCCGGCACGATCACCGACCTGTCGTTCTCCGGCCAGAGTGCTGGCTACCACTACAACTCGAACCTGCTGGTTCGCATGTCGCACGTGCCGCAGGGCCACGTGCTGTCGACCACGTTCGCGACCAACCTGCCGAACCCGGTCACGGTGCTGAGCAGCAACGAGTACACGTTCCGCTACGACAGCGGCGTCTGGCGCAACCTGGGCCTGCAGACCGGCTTCGCCTACGACGGCAACTCCGACGTCGTGGTCGACATCACCGCGCGCGGCAACGTGCAGACGACGACCGGCACCGGCGACGGACCGTTCCATCGCAGCGACGTGCAGGAACGGGTCTACGCGTCGTTCTCGTCGCTCACGCCGACGACCGGCACGCACTCCGACAACGGCGGCCTGCGCATGCGCGTCGGCTTCGACTGCGCCGGCGCCAACGAACACGGCTCGAGCTGCGGTTCGCTGGTGGCAGCGCACACCGGTGACGGCCGGCGCGGCGCGACGTTCAACTTCCGCGTGGCCGGCGCCACGCCCAACCTGGTCGCGTTCGTCAATCTCGGCCTGAGCAGCGGGTTCCCGTTGCCGGTGTCGCTGACGTCGTTCGGGTGGACCAACTGCACGGCGTTCACCGACAGCGTCGTGATGCTCACGGTGCCGACCACTGCCAGCGGCACGGGCATCTACCCGTTGGCCGTACCGAACACCGCGAGCCTCGACGGCGCGATCGTGTTCGGCCAGTGGATCGGTCTCGACTCGAGCGAGCCGGGCAGCCTGACGTTCTCGAACGTCACCCGCATGCTCGTCGGCGTCGCACCCTGACCGGCGCGAAAATGCGGAGCGGTCGCGTCACAGAGCGACCGCCACGGTGATGCCACCGGGGCGCGTCCTGCATCGCGGGACGCGCCCCGGTCCATTTCCCCCCTCGATCACCAGCCTCCAGATCCCCCGATGAACCGTTCCCTGCTCGCCGTCCTGCTCTGCATCACCGGCCCGGTCGCCACGACCGCGGCCCAGGTGCAGGTGCCCGTGAATCCCCGCGCCACCTTCCTCGGCATCGCCAACGACCCCAGCGCGTTGCCGGCCCCAGGCATCCCACTCGCAGCCGTCGGACTCACGCCGGGCGCATGGGTCGACATCGCCACCATCGGCGGGTTCTCCATCGCCGGCGCCACCGACAACAGCCGCGGCTTGATCGCCGTGTTCAGCAGCAGCCCGCAGCTGCTGACGCCGGTGAACGGCCTCGTGCATCGCGTGCCCGGCGCCATCCCGATCGTGCACGGCGCCCCGACCAACACCGCCAACACCTACAACGGCGGCTACTCGACCAACATCGCCGAAGACTTCGTCGTCGCCCGCATCGGCTGGAGCAACGGTGCCGTCGTGCAAGTGCCGACCGGTGCGGCCTACGTGTTCCTGTCGGTGCTGGGCAACGGCTCCTCCTACTTCTCGAACCTGAGCGACCCGAACAACGACTTCTTCGCGGTGTTCACGCCCGCCTCGCCGGCCGCGCTGCAGGGCACCGCCGAGCACTGCGAACTGCGCACCGGCGTGAACGGCACGCCAACCGTCACGCCGGAGACCAAGCAGGCTGCTGCGTTCACCACGGTGTCCGTCGAATGCGTGCAGCGCTTCGGCGTCTCGAGCGGCGAGTTGTTCCTGATCGGCGCCAACGTGTATCCGACCAGCGGCACCCCGCCGGCCGGGCCGCTGCCCGACATGCACATGGGCTTCGACGCCGTCGGCGTGCAAGTCGGCACGATGACCACCGCCCCTGGGCTGTGGAGCCTGTTCGTTCCGCCCGGCTTCGGCGGCACGACGGTGATCGTGCAGGGGTTCTTGTTGGCCCCGACGGCCCGCAACGGGATCGTGTCGGCCTCGAACGCCCACCGCATCGAGCTGCAGTGAACGCCCGCGCGGCCACGCCTGGATCACCCGGCGGCGTGGCCGTCGAGCAGGATCAGCAACCGCGCCTTGGCGCGGTGCAGCAGGGCGCGCACCGCCTCTTCGCTGCGTTCCATCTGGGCGCCGATCTCGGCGCGCGACAGACCGGCCAGGTGGGCCAGCGTGAGCACTTCGCGCTGTTCTTCCGGCAGCTGCTCGATCGCGGCCTCGAGCCGTTCGACCTCCTCGGCGAGCAGCGCCTTGCCGCTCGGCGTCGAGACCCGGGCGTAGGCCACTCCGAGCGAGCCGATCGCCGACTCGGTGAGGTCGCCGACCTCGCGCCGCACGTCGCGCTTCTGCTGCATCAGGTCGCGCGCGCGATTCGCGATCTTGCGTCGCGCCGTCGTGAACAGCCACGCCTGGAAGCCGTTGTCGTCCGGATGCCGGAACGCGTCCTGGTGCTGCAGCAGCTCGCGGCACACCGACTGCACGAGATCGGACGCCGACTCGCGCGCACGCAGCTGCGGCCCCATGTGGCAGCGCACGAACGCCCGCACCGACGGCAGGTGCCGTTCGAGCAACTGAGCCAGAGCGCCCTGGTCGCCCTGGGCCGCCAATCGCGCGAGGGAAACGGAGTCGTGCATCATGGAGACTCGTCGCGAGAGACTACCACAGGCCGCCCCGGCCACACCCCAGCCCGACCCGTCGCGGCGCATGGCTGACCGCCGCTCCCCTCGTCCCCCACGCTACCCTGCTCCTCCGATGACCGAGCCTTCGACACCACCACCGGCAGCCGACTACGAGGACGTGCTCGTGCGTGCGATCGGCCTGCTGGAGAGCGACGATCCGGCCGCGGTCGAACGCTTGCTGTCGTCGCACCCGTCGCACGCGGCCCGCCTGCGCGCGCACCTGTCGCGCCTGCAAGACCTCGGTTTCACCGGCGAATCCGCGGCGAAGCCGACCGCACCCGAACAGGTCGGCGACTTCCGGCTGCTGCAACGACTGGGCAGCGGCGGCATGGGCGTCGTCTACCTCGCGCGCCAGCAGTCGCTGGGCCGCAACGTCGCATTGAAACTCGTCCGCCTCGACCTCGCGCACCTGCCCGGCGCGCGGGAACGCTTCCGGCGCGAGGTCGCCGCGATCGCCCGGCTGCAGCATCCGGGCATCGTCCCGGTCTACGACGCCGGCGAGGACGGCGGCGTGCCGTGGCTGGCGATGGAGCACGTCGTCGGCGCCTCGCTCGACGCCGTGACGAAGAGCCTGATGCACCGCGATCCAGCGACCCTGCGCGGGATCGACCTGTGGCACGCGCTGCTCGCGGCCCTCCCGCCGGGGACCACGCTGCCGGCGGCACCGCCGCCGGCCCCCCTGTTCAACGCACCTTGGCCGACGGCGTGCCTGCAGCTGGTGCGTGCGGTCGCCCTCGCCCTGCACCATGCGCACGAACGCGGCGTGCTGCACCGCGACCTCAAGCCCAGCAACATCATGCTGACGCTCGAAGGCCGCGCCCTGCTGCTCGACTTCGGCCTCGCCGTCGGCGACGGCGACGCGCGCCTGACGCGCTCCGGCAGCCAGCTCGGCACCCTGGCCTACATGGCGCCCGAACAGGTGCGTGGCGAGACCCGGGCCATCGACGCGCGCAGCGACGTGTATTCGCTGGCGATCACCGCGTGGGAACTGCTCACGCTGCGCCTGCCGTTCACCGCCGAGTCCGACGGCGCGATGCGCGAGCAGGTCCTGGCCGGCCGCCTGCCGCCGCTGCGTGGCCGCAACCGCGCCGTGCCGCGCGACGTGGAAACCGTACTGCGCAAGGCCTGCGACCTCGACCCGACCCGCCGCTACCAGGACGCCGCCGCGTTCGCCGACGATCTCGGCAATCTGCTCGAACTGCGCCCGATCCGCGCGCAACCGCCGGGGGTCTGGTTGCAGGTACGCCGCTGGTCCCAGCGCCATCCGGCCCGCGCCACCGCGATCGTCGCCGGCGCACTGCTGTTCCTGGGTGCCCCGACCGGTTTCCTGATGCAGGCCAAGGCTGCCAACCGTGAGATCCAAGGCGCGCTGAAAACCGCGAACGACCAGCGCCGACTGGCCGACGAGCAGCGCGACCTGTCCCGTGAAGCCGTCGACAGCCTGCTGGAACGGGTCGCCGAGGAACACCTGTTCGACGTGCCCAAGATGCAGCGCGTGCGCCGCGACCTGCTCGAACGCGCCCGTTCGTTCTACGAACGCTTCCTCGCAATGGCGCCCGACGACCTGGACCTGCTCGAACGGACCGCGCGCGCGACGCTGAAGATGGTGTTCGTCGAAGGCAGCCTCGGACAGATCGACTTCGCGACGAGCACGGTCGATCGCGCCGTCGAACTGGCGACGAGCCTGCGCACTCGCCGCCCCGGTGACGACGCCACCCTGCTGCTCGCCGACGCGCTGCTGACCCGCGGCCGCATCCACCTGATGCGGGTCCAGCCGGAGACCGCGCTCGAGGACTTCCAGACCGCCGAACGGCTCGCGCGCGACGTGCTCGCCCGGGCGCCGGCGCAGCCGTTGGCGGTCGTGCACCTGTTGGGCATCGAACGCGGCGTGTCCCTGGCGATGCGCGCACTCGACCGGCGTGCCGACTACGAAGCCTCGCTGCGTCGTCTGGCCGAACTCTGGCGGACCAGTGGCGACGCCACCATCGGCCACGATTACCGCGACGTCGCCCTCGACCACGTGCTGTGCGCCGGCGAAGACGAGGCGCGCTTGCTGCTCGAGGAACGTCGCATCGACGAAGCGCGCACCGCCTGCGCCCGCACCGAGGCGATCCTGGCGACCATCGCCGTCGTCGACATCCCGATCAGCTCCAGGATCGCGATGGCGAGCCTGCCCTTGCTGCGTGCGCGCATCGACGGGGGCGACCCCGCCGTCCTGGAGCAGCGCACCCGCGAGGCGCTGAAGATCGCCGCCGACATCCTCGCCGAACACCCCGAACAGCACCACGCGATGCGGCTGCGCGCGAACATGGAGAACGGGCTCGGCCTGCTGCTGGCAGCCGACCCGGCCCGTGCGGCGGAGGCGCTGACCTGGCTCGAACGTTCGCTGCAGACGCTGCGCACGATCGTCGCGTCCGACCCGATCGTGCTGGACAACCGGGCCAACCTCGCCGCGACCCTGGTCAACATCGGCTCGCAGCACATCGACGCCGGCGCGTTCGCCAAGGCACTCGAGCTGTTCACCGAGGCCGAGCAGTTGACGGTCGAGTGCACCACCGAGGACCCGCGCAACGAGCGCTGGCAGCAGTACCGCTACAACGCCACGTGGTTCCTCGCGCAGACCTGTGGCGAACTCGGCGACCACGCCGGCGAAGCTGCGGCCGCACGACGCCTGGTGGCCCTGCGCCCCACCGACGGCAAGACGTGCCGCATCGCCGCAGAGTTGCTGGCGCATGCGAGCACCAAGGCCGCCACGGACCAGCGCACGACGTCTGGTGATCGGCAGCGCCGGCAGGACGAACTCGCCGCCGAGGCCCTGCGCCAACTGGCCGCAGCCGCCGAACACGGCTACGCCGACGCTGCCCGCCTGCGCGACGGCGGCAAGCTCGCACCACTGCGCGCCATGCCCGGGTTCGCCGCGGTGCTCGAACGCGTCACCGCCAACGCCGCCGCGGGCAAGTGACCGCGGTCCGCGCCGCAACGGCCGCGGTATCCTCCGCCACGCCATGCCCGCCGCCGCCGAGGTCGTCCTGCCCTACCGCGCCCACGCGAACACCTGGCTGCGCATCGCCTTCACCCTGCTCGGTGGTGCCGTCGTCGCCGCCGCGTGCACGGCCGAGATCCTGGCGCTGGTGCTGGGTTCGCTCGCCGTGACGCCGCTCGCGGTCGGGCTGGTGCTGCGCGCAGTCGCCGGCCGGCACGAACGCACCGCGGCCGGCCTGCTCGCCGGCGATGCGACGCTGCGCTGGACCATTCCGGACGCGCAATGGCGTGCGCACGTCGCCAGTGAACGACGCAACTCGCGTCGCCTGGGCCTGCTCATGGTCGGCCTCGGCGCCCTCGCCGGTGTCGGTGCCGCCGCCGGCTTCGCCGAGGACGGCGACGGCATCGCCGGTTCGCGCGCGCTGGCCTGGGTGCTACCGCCGTTGGCCGGTGCCCTGCTCGGGTTCGCCGTCGCCGCGTTGATCCGCACCCACCAACGCGCGCGCTTCGACCAGATGGAACGCAGCCAGGGCGTGTTCTGCCTGGGGTCCGACGGGATGTACCTCACCGGCTGCTACTGGCCGTGGAACGACATCGGCGTCACGGTGCGCAGCGTCGACCTCGACGCCGACGGCCTGCTGTTCCACTTCGCGATCACCGAAGGCGGACAGCAGACGGTGCGCGTGCCGATCGCGCCGGGACACGAAGCGGCCGCGCGCGCGTGGGTCGGGCAGGTGAACGGCGGCTGACGCAGACGCCACGTCAGCGCGGCACCACACACTGGCCGAGTTCTTGGGCGAAGGTCCCGAGGAACTGCTCGACGACGAGGTCGATGTCGGCTTGCCAGTCGGGATTGGTTGGCCCGTTGTCCCACGGCCGTAGCGAACCGGGCGCAAGTTGGTGGGCGACCTCCAGCCGCATCAGCATCGCTGCGAACTCTGGAGTGAAGGGCATGGCCTCCGAGGCCAGCGAGATCAGAGTCGGTGTGTACGGCGCGTATCCTGGAATCCACGACACACCCTGGGGCGTCCCAGGGAGCCACAACCAGGGGTTCTTGTTGTCCGTCGACATCGCGCCCGGCCAGACGCCGTTCGCGAACACCCCCAGCAACATCAGGTCCACCTTCACGAACTGCTCCCAGGTCCAGATGGGAAGCGAGTACATCCAGAGTTGGGTCATGAAGCGGTCCTGGTCCTGCTCGCACGCAAACTCGACCAACCAGTCCTCTGGCACGCGATGCGGATCCAGAGGGTTCTTCTCGTTGGGGAAGGCGAGTCCACCCTGGCCCCAGAGCCCGGACGCGACACCGTGCGATTTCGCATGCTCGACGAAGCTCACGATCACGTCGAGGTCACGAACCTCGCCGTCGGAATAGAACAAGCCCTGCGAATTGCTGAACGGCATGCGATCCTGGATGGGCGGCGTTCCGGCCTGGTAGTAACCGATGGAGAACTGCCAAGGCATGAACCCCACCCCCTTCCACGAACTCGGCCCCGAGCCCGGCTGACCACTGGGACCGCTCGCTCCCGGTCGTTGCGAAGCCGCACAATAAGCCACTGCGTCTTGGTAGCTGTAGGCCAACCCCGGGTGCCCGATCTCGGTGAAGATGACGGGCTTCGTGTGTGCCTCCTGGCCGCTGGTGTCGAAGAAAACGGCGTCGTACAGCTGCGCCTCGACTGCACCCTTTCGCTGGCTGTAGCAGTGCAGACTGAGGACGTCGCACGTTGGCAGCAGGGACAGGATCCGGCTCTCCGGGAAGTGGTTCGAGACGATCCAACCCCAGGTCGTGGTGTCGCCCGGTGCATAGAACTTGATCGTGCGCAACGACTCCGTGATCCACCACTGCAGGTCTCCGCACCGGGCCTCGTTCATCACGTCCCACATCAGCAGCGCCTGGGAGTAGTTCTGAACCGGATCGTGGAAGACGCTGATGCAGTCGCGGATGTAGAGACCCGCATCCGAGTATTCGAACGGCGTCGTCGTCGCGGCGGCTTGAATCGCATCCATCACCTTCTGGCCAGGATTGCGATGCCAATACGAGATGTTCGAGTTGTAGCCGTTGACCGCCCAAACGTCGCCCCAAGGATCCGAGTAGTCCGGGTGCATCAGGCATGCCTGCAGCGCCTCGTCGGGGTGCACCGCAACTCCGTCCCACAAAACGGGCATCACACGCAGGCCCCGTGCGTGGCACTGGCCGACGAAGTGTTTGAACCGGCGAACGAACGCGTTGCCCGTCGGCGAGTTCTTGTCGGCGAACCACGCCGGGTAGGACAGGAACACCCGAACGGAGTTGAATCCCGTCCGTTTGACCCAATCCAACTGGATCCCCACGTCCAAGGCGGTCTGCCCCATCGGCCCGCCGGGCGGGCCCTCGTCGTAGAACTTCCACATCGCCGTCGGCGACGCCACGCCGTAGTAGGGGAACGGCGACGACTGCGGCGCGATGT
>JAEUHV010000184.1 GCA_016794485.1 Planctomycetota bacterium | reverse complement strand
CCAGCTCGGGCTTCAGCACCTTGACCGCGACGTCGCATTCGAGGCTGAAGTGGCGGCCGCGGTAGACGGCCCCCATGCCACCGGCGCCGATCCGCGCGTAGAGCACGGCCGGTTCGAGGACCTTGAAGCCCTCGCAGGACGGGGCCGATTGGAGCAACGGGTCCTTCTGCAGTTCGGCAGCGGGGTCGGTCATGGCAGCCTCGTCGGGGATGTTCGGCGGGCCGGGCCCGGCGCGCAATCGCAGGAGCGGAGTCTTTGCGCGAACCACACGTCGCGCGGCGACTTCCCACCTTGGAGGATCTGATGCGTTCCGTGTCGCCGCTCGTGGTTGTTGCACTCGCCACCGTCCCGCTCCTGGCCCAGGCTCCCCGCACGCCCGTCGTCACGGCCGCCGACCTGCCGCTGCAGCACGGCACGCGCTGGACCTACCTCGAGACCCCGCCCGCCCTTTCCGCCCAGCCCAACCGCGCCCGCAAGCCGGTCGTCGTCGTCGCCGAAGGCACCGCCTGGCTGCCGGACGGCACGAGCGTGACCCAGCTGCGCACCGAACGCGATGGGGCTTCGCCGACGTTCGCGTGGCTCGCGATCGCCGACGGCGCGCTGCGCCAGCTGCTGCCGCGCGACGCGACGCGGCGCGCTTCGTTCGACGCCACCAGCCCCGGGATGACCTGGCTGCCGGCCAACCTGCAGCCCGGTGCGACGTGGCAATGGACCGGCGGCCACGATCTGCTCGCCGACACCGGCGGCGCGATGTTCCGCCACGAAGCCACGTGCGACAGGGTCGCCGCCGAAATCGAGACACCGGCCGGGAAGTTCCAGGCGACGCGGGTGCTGGTGAAGAGCACGCTCGACCATGCGCCCGCCGTGGAACGCGAACTGTGGTTCGCCGCGGGCGTGGGACTCGTGCGCGAACGCCACCGCGACGGCACGCGCGAGTGGGACCGGGAACTGCAGAAGTTCGAGCCGGCGCCGGACGACGTGCCGCGCCTGCGGACCCGCATGGCGGCCGATCTGCTGCGGCAGAAGACGGCGTGGACCAATCCGCCGGCCGTGCGCTGGCACGAAGGTGGCGCCGAGTCGCTGCACCTGCCGGGACGCATCGCCGTCGCCGAAGGCGATGCCGGCAGCCAGCTCTACTACGTCGCCGCCGGCCCCGACGGCATCGCGCCCTTCGGCGCGCATCGCGGCGACGACATGATCGCGGCGGCACGGCTCGCCTTCGGCAGCGAAACGGCGGTGCCGCCCGAATCGGTGCCGGTGCGCGACCTGGCGCTGCTGCTGGCGCGCGCCGAAGCGGACCGCCGCGGCATGCTGCGCGTGCGCGAGGTGCCGCTCACGCTGACGCCGAAGCAACCGCAGTCCACCCACTCGCACCGCCGGGCCGCGGTGCAGGTGCAGGGCGGCGCGCGCGACGGCACGGTGAAGAACGTCGCGGTGTTCCTGACGATCCGCAAGTTCAGCGAAGTGCAGATCGCGACCGACGAGCCGTAGGCGACGGGCTCAGCGGGCCGCGGCCGCGAGCCAGTGCTGCACGGCCTGCAGCACCTGGGCCGGCGGGATCAGCGCCTGGCAGTGCGGGACGCGGTCGCAGCGCGGCAAGTAGCAGCACAGGCAGTCGAGACCTTGCGGCACGAGCTTGGTGCCGCGGCCGTACAGTTCGATCTCCGCCGCCGAAGTGGGGCCGAACAGCACCACCGCCGGCACCTTGCGCGCCGCGGCGACGTGCACCGCGAGCGAGTCGCTGGTGACGACGACGCGGCACTGGTCGACCAACGCCGCGAACCGCGAGAACGAGTTGTGGTTGCCGCCGTCGAACACCGGCCGGCCCGCAGCACCCGCGAGCAGGTCCATGTGCGTCTCGACTTCCTCGGGCCCGCCGAGCAGCAGGACGCGCACGCCGGCGGCGGTCGCGATCTGCAGGAACGTGCGCTGGTGTTCGCGCGTCCAGACCTTGTAGGCCCAGCGGCCGCCCGCGCCGGTGTTGAGGCCGATGATTGGCCCCGTTCCAGGCAAGCCCTGCACGAACGCGCGCACCGCAGCCGCGTCGCGCGCGTGCGGCTCGAGCACCGGTTCGCTGACCAGCTGCGGATCGAGGCCGAGCACTTCGGCGACGAGCTTCTGGTAGGTCTCGGTGTTGGCCTGCTTCGTGGAGTCGGACAAGCCCATCGTGAGCCAGCGCTGCGCCCCAGGCGACAACGCCACGATGCGACCCTGGGCGTCGCGCACGTAGCCGCGCCGCTCCTTGCCCTTGGCCATCGCCGCCAGGACCGCCGCGTCCGGGTCGGCGTCGGGACACAGCACCACGTCGAAGGTCTCGGTCGCGAGGCGCGCTGCGGTGATCGCGTCGTCGGTGACCAGCACGTCGTCGACCAGCGGATTGCCGTCGAACAGCGCCGCGGCCCCCTTGCGGGTCAACCAGGTGACCTTCGCGCCGGGCCAGGTCGCGTGGATCGCACGCAGGAACGACGTCGTGCGCAGCACGTCGCCGGTCGCGGCGAGCTTCACCATCAGGATGCGATGGCGGATGGGCGCGTACTCGTCGCAGGTCGCACACACCTTGGAGCGCTGCTTGTGCGGCGCGCACGGCCGGTCCCACTTCACGTGGCGGCAATCGGTCTTGAGGTCGAACTCGGTCACGGGCGCAGTTATCGGCTGCGGGCCCGGCGTTCGTCGACTCCAGGTACGGGTTTCCCCGGGATTCGGCCCGGGGTTCCGACTCGGCGATTGTCCAAAGCGACGCGACTCGGCAGAACTCCGCCATGACCACCCTCGCCACCCTCTGGCTGCCGATCCTGCTCGCCGCCGTCGCCGTGTTCGTCGTCAGTTCGCTGGTGCACATGGTGCTCCAGATCCACGCCGGCGATTACAAGAAGCTGCCGAACGAAGACGCGGTGCTGGCGGCGTTGCGGCAGCACGGCGTTGGTGCCGGGCAGTTCATGTTCCCGCACTGCAACTCGATGAAGGAGTTCGGCTCGCCCGAGATGCAGGCGAAGATGAAGCAGGGGCCGCTCGGCACGCTGGTCGTGCGCGGGCCGGACGGCTGCAACATGGGCAAGGCGCTCGGCCAGTGGTTCCTGTTCTGCATCGTGGTTTCGGTGTTCGTCGCCTACCTGACCGGGCTGGCGTGCGCGCCCGGTGCGGCGGGCCTGCGCGTGTTCCGGATCGCGGCGACGGTGGGCCTGCTCGGCTACGGCTTCAGCAGCGTCGCGGACTCGATCTGGAAGGGCATCACGTGGTCGACGACCGCACGGTTCCTGTTCGACGGCCTGCTCTACGCACTCGCGACCGGGGCGGTGTTCGCAATGCTGTGGCCGGCTGCGGCGTGATCGCATCGACCGGTGGCGGCCGGCCCGAGCGCCGCCGCAGGTTGTTGGGGTCCGCGGGCTGGACTAGGCTTCGGAGCCGTCAAGTCGCCAACCCGAAGGGATCCCATGCTCGCCCGTCTTGCTTGCGTCGCACTGTCCGCTGCCGCCTTGTTCGCCCAGAGCGTGAGCCCCACGCACTTCGCCAATGCCGAAGGTCCGGCGAACAACTTCTACCCGTTCGGCAGCACGGTCGCGCCGTTCCGCTACAGCCAGATCCACGACGACGTGCCGGCGATGGTGATCAGCGGGATGTCGTTCCGGCACAACTGGAATGCGAACGTGTACGCCGTCCACTCGATCACGATGGACGCGTGGGTGTCGACCGCGGCCACGGCGTCGGCGGCGATGTCTTCGACGTTCGACACCAACCACGGCGTGGACAAGACCCAGGTCGTGTTCAACCGGACCTACACGCTCGCCAACTCGGACCCGAGCAACCTGCCCGGCGCGTTCGTGCTCGACTACCCGTTCGACGTGCCGTTCGTGTTCCCGGGCGGCGGCGCGTCGCTGTGCTGGGAGGTGCACGTCACCGCCAAGACGCAGACCGGCAGCGTGTTCTACGACGCCGTCAGCGCCAGCAGTTCGACGACCAGCGGGCCGGCCAACCCCGCGGTGGCGATCGGGCGGTTCGGCACCGGCTGCACCGCAACCGGCATGGCGACCCCGATGACGGCCACGGCGACGCAGTCCACGAACTGGCTTGGGCCGACGATGACCCTGACCGTCAACGGCACCAACCTCGTGCCCAACGGACTGAACCTGTTCTGCATGGGCGTCGACAAGACCTCGTACCTCGGCATTCCGCTCCCCGCGGTGCTGCCGGGAACGACATGCCCCGTCTATTCGGACATCGTGCTGGCGACGCCGATCGTCGCTTCGGCGGGCGGCGCCGGTTCGAACGCCCTCACCTTCGTGCCGGCGGCCGCCTACCACGGCGTCACGATCTATTCGCAGGTCTGGGGACTCGACGCGGCAGCGAATGCGTTCGGCCTGGTGACGTCGAATGCCGCGATGCACCACATCGTCGCGCCCTACACGACGCCGCTGCCGGTGAGCCGGCTGTTCCTGTCGGGCAGCCTCGGCGCCACGGGCACGGTGGGCACGAGCTACGGGCTCGTCACCAACTTCTACTGATCGGCGCGACCGACCAGCCGCCGCACCACCGCTTCGACCTCGGGCCCGAGGCGCGCGGCGGTGAAGTGCGCGAGGCTGCGTTCGCGGCCGGTCTTGCCGTGCGCGTCACCGAGCGCTGGGTCGGCGAGGTAACGCGCCAGGGCCGCGGCCAACGCCGCCGCATTGCCTTTCGGCACGACCGCACCCGTCAAGCCGTCGACGACGATCTCGCCGTTGCCGCCGGCATCGCTGACCACCTGCGGCAGGCCGGCGAAGCTCGCTTCGAGGCAGGCGTTGCACAGCCCTTCGTGGAAGCTCGGCATCGTGAACACGTCGCTCGCGGCGTAGACGTCGAACACCGGCTTCACCGGCCCGGGAATCAGCACCCGCGCGGCGAGTCCCAGCCGCTCCGCCTGCTGCCGCAGGCGCGCGTGCTCCGTGCCCCCACCGGCGAGCAACAGCACCGCCTTAGGGAACGTCGCCGCGAGCTGCGCGAACGCGTCGACCAACACGTGCTGCCCCTTGCGCGGCCGCAGCACCGCCGCACAGCTGACGACCTGCGCGTCGGCGGCGATGCCCAACTTCGCTCGAGCCGCGGCGCGGCCGGAACGCAGGCCCGTCCACGGTGCCGGATCGAGCCCGTCGTAGACGCGCGTGATGCGCGCGGCCGGCACGCCACCGGCCAGCAACCGATCGCGGATCGCGTCGCAGATCGCGATCGTGTGGTCGCACAACGCCGTGTAGCGGAAGCCGCCGAGCAGCCCGCGGCGCACCGGGTAGTCGATGCGCCGGATGGTGAACTTCTTCGCCGCCGTTCCCAGGGCGGCGAGGCCGCCGAGCAACAGCGAACGGCCGCACGCGAAGTGCACGACGTCCGGCTGCACCCGCCGGTAGCACGCGCGCAGCTTCCACCACAGGTCGGGCCGCCACCAGCGGCGCAACGGCGCCTCGTGCACGGTCGCGCCGAGTTCGCGCGCGGCGGCGGCGAACTTCGCGCCGGGCGCTAGCAACACGTGGTTGTCCCAGCCGAGGCGCGAAAAGTGCGCCAGCAACAGCTGCAACTGCACCTCGCCGCCGGAGAACCCGGTCTCGGCGAGCACGTGCAGCAGGCGGAGCTTCATGCGGCGGCGGCGCCGATCACAGGATCGCGTCTTCGCCGGTCAGCTGGCGGCCGATGATGAGGCCGTGGATGTCGTGCGTGCCCTCGTAGGTGATCACCGACTCGAGGTTGCACATGTGGCGCATCATCTGGTACTCGTCGGTGATGCCATTGGCGCCGAGGATGTCGCGGCCGAGGCGGCAGCATTCGAGTGCCATCCAGCAGCTGTTCCGCTTGGCCATCGACACGTGGTAGTGCTGCATGGTGCCGGCTTCCTTCATCTTGCCGAGCTTCCAGCACATCAGCTGGGCCTTGGTGATCTCGGCCGCCATCCACACCAGCTTGTTCTGCACGAGCTGGAAGCGCGCGATCGGCTTGTCGAACTGGATGCGCACCTTGCTGTAGCGGCAGGCTTCGTCGAACGCGGCCTGGGCCGCACCGATGGCGCCGAACGCGATGCCGTAGCGTGCCTGCGTCAGGCAGCTGAGCGGGCCCTTGAGACCTTCGACGCCGGGCAGCATCTGCGACTTGTGGATGCGCACGTCCTCGAGCACGAGCTCGCTCGTGTCCGACGCGCGCAGCGAGAACTTGTTCTTGATCGGCTTGCCCTGGTAGCCCTTGGTGCCCTTGTCGACCAGGAAGCCGCGGATCGTGCCTTCGCACTTGGCCCACACGATCGCGACGTCGCCGATGGTGCCGTTCGTGATCCAGTACTTGCTGCCGTTGAGCACGTAGTGGTCGCCATCCTTCACCGCCTTGGTGAGCATGCCACCCGGGTTGCTGCCGAAGTCGGCCTCGGTGAGCCCGAAGCAGCCGATCAGCTTGCCGGCCGCCATCTTCGGCAGGTAGCGCTGCTTCTGCTCCTCGCTGCCGTAGGCCCAGATCGGGAACATGCACAGCGAGCCCTGCACCGACACGAACGACCGCAGGCCGCTGTCGCCGCGTTCGAGTTCCTGGCAGATCAGGCCACTGGCGACCGGGCTCAGCCCCGCGCAGCCGTAGCCGGTCAGCGACGCACCGTAGACGCCCATCTCCCCGAGTTCGGGGATCAGGTCCATCGGGAACGTGGCGGCACGGTTGTGCTCCTCGATCACCGGCATGAACTTGTCCGACACCCACGCGCGGACCGTGTCGCGGATCATCCGCTCCTCGTCGCTGTAGAGTTCGTCGCAGTTGAAGAAGTCGAGGGCCTTGTAGAGATCGGTCATGGTGCCTTGGATTCCGCGGGGCGGGCAGGATAGACGCGTGTCCGCGCCAAGGAAAGCGACCGATCCTGCGCACCTGGGCGGAGCCCCGACCCCACGATGACCACTGCGCCCACGACGTGCCCGGCCTGCGGCCACCTGCGAACGGCAGCCGCGTGCACCCGCTGCCCGGGGATGCTGCGGTCCCTGGACGGCCGGACGACGATGGCACCGGCCACGCGCGACGGCGCGCTCGACCTGCTGCGCGGCATCGGCGAAGTGCGCCGCGCCATGTTCGCCCTCATGCACGGCAAGGAGTTCATCGGCCAGCTGCGGCTGCCGGTGGCGATGAACGCGATCGCCTTCGTGCTCGTCGCCGGCGGCGGCTACTGGCTGCTGTCCGCACCGTTCGCCGCGGTGTTCGCGCAGCCGTGGCCGCTGTTCGACGGCGTTCGCGGCGCCCATCGCGACACCGGTGACGCATTGTGGCTCCTGGTGAGCTGGCTGCTGCTCGGCCCACCCCTGCTCGACCTGATCGCCGGAGCAGCGCAGGAACCGCTGCGCCTCGCGACCGAACGGCGCATGCTCGGCAGCGCGTTCGCGCCACCGCCTGGCCCCGGCTCGCTGCGCATCCGCGACCGGGCCCGCCTGGTCGCGTGGCTCGTCCTGCTGTGGCCCGTGGGCCTGGTGCTCGTGCTGGTCCCCTGGCTCGGGCTGCCGGCCGTCGCCCTGCTCGGCGCGGCGGTGGCGGCGATCGTCTGGTTCGAACCGCCGATGGCGAGCCGTGGCCTGCAGCAGCGCGAACGCCTCGCCGCGATCCGCGACACCCGATGGCGGTGCCTCGGGGTCGGGCTCGGCCTGCAGTTCGCCGCGTTCGTGCCGTTCCTGAATGTGCTCGGCCTTGCTCCCGTGGCGACGCTCGCCGCGACGTCGGCGTGGCTGCAGTCGCCAAAGCACCGCGGTGCGGGTGCTGGCGGCGTCACGGCTGCAACGTCAGGGTGAGTCCGGGCGACGACGACCAGCCCGACGACGACGGCGTGCACACCGCGGGCGACCACGGCCACAACACCTGCGTGTGCAATACGGCCCCCACCAGCGCCGGCGCCGGCGGGATCGCGAACGGAAACGATCCGACACCGGCGGCATCGGAGAGCATCGTCTCGAGCACCAGGAACGGCGACGCGAGCCCCAGGTGCAACAGCACGCCGAAGCCGAGCGGATCCGAGCCGGGCACGTCGGCCATGCCGGCGAAGCCGAGCAAGCCCGGGAACAGCGGCGGCGCTTGCGTGCAGACCAGTTCGAACCGCGGATTGCCGATCACCGGCGAGCCGACGGCAGCCAGCGTGTGCGCGCCGCTGCAGCCCGGCGTGCCGACGCCGAACGGCACGACACCCGCTTGCACCGGCGTCGTCGGCACGATCTTGAACACCTTGCCCGACAGGTCGCACAGGTAGATCTCGCCGAAGCCGTCTTCCCCGAACCCGGTCGGACCGACCAGGAAGTGCGGCGACGGCGGCGAGAGCTCGACCGTTCGATTCGTCAACTGCGACACGCCCGTGCCCAGGCGCCGGCACGACCACAGTTCGACGCGGATGTGGTCGGCGAAGAAGTAGCTGCCGCGCAAGTCCGGGATCGCGACGCCGCGGTAGACGAAGCCGCCGATGATCGCCTGGCCGTTCGGGGCCACCGGGTATTCGTGGATCGGCAAACGCAGGTTGGCGGCGTTGCAGACGCAGGACGCGGTGCCGGTGCAGAACGTGCCCGACATGCACGACCAGCCGTAGTTGCCGCCGCCGGCCGAACCGGCGGCCTCGAAGTCGATCTCCTCGCGGTTGCCGCCGACGTCGGCCAGCCACAGGTCGCCGGTCAGGCGATCGAACGAGAAGCGGTACGGGTTGCGGAAGCCGAACGCCCAGATCTCGTCGCGCGGGTCGCCCGGGCCGACGAACGGATTGCCCGGCGGAACGCCGTACTGCAGCGGTGGCTGCACGGTGTCGACGTCCAACCGGAGCACCTTGCCGAGCAGGCTGTCGCCACGCTGCGCGTGGTTCTGCGGATCGTTCGGCCACAACGGTGCCGTGCTGCCGCCATCGCCGAGCGACACGTACAGGAAGCCGTCCGCCCCGAACGCGACCATGCCGCCGTTGTGGTGGCCGTACACCGAGGGCACCTGCAACAGTCCAACGCCACTCGACGGATCGGCGAGGTCAGGATTGCCGGCGGAGACCGTGAACCGCCTGACGTGCTCGGTCGGCCACGGCCAGCCGCTGTGGAACACGAAGAACCGACCGTTGGTCGCGTACTGCGGGTGGAAGGCGAGCCCGAGCAGACCGTTCTCGCCGCCGTACGAGACGATCCCGCTGGTGGTCAGGTCGAGGAACGGCGTCGCCAGCAGGACCCCGTTCTTGACGATGCGGATGCGGCCGGGCTGCTCGACGATGAAGATGCGCTCGGTGTCGCCGGGAGGTGCCGTGACCAGCAACGGCCGGGTGAGACCCCCGACGACGAAGTCGAGGCGCAGCGGGGTCTGTGCGGCCACCGACACGAGGAGCAGGCAGGACGCGAGCAAGCTGACGAGAGATCGCATGGGCATGTCTCCGGCACCCGGTCCTCGGGCACGTCCGCCGCATCCTACCTCGGCCCCACACCATGGGATCCACCGCGGCCGCTGGCTAGCCTTCTCGCCCTGCCATGACGCGCCAGATCCTGGTCACCAGTGCGCTCCCGTACGCGAACGGGCCGATCCACCTCGGCCACCTCGTCGAGTACATCCAGACCGACGTGTTCGCGCGGTTCCAGCGCCTGCGTGGGCACCGGGTCGCCTACCTGTGCGCCGACGACACCCACGGCACCGCGATCATGATCCGCGCGCAGAAGGAAGGGCGCACGCCGGAACAACTGATCGCCGACATGGCGGTGCAGCACCAGCGCGACTTCGCCGCGTTCGGCATGTCGTTCGACCACTACGGCTCGACCAACAGCCCGGCCAACCTGGCGATCGCGACCGGCATCTGGCAGCAGCTGCGCCAGCGGCAGCTGGTCGTCGAACGCTCGGTCGAACGGCTGTACGACCCGGTGCAGAAGACCTTCCTGGCGGACCGCTTCGTCGTCGGCACGTGCCCGCGGTGCGGGGCCGCCGACCAGTACGGCGACAGCTGCGAGAAGTGCGGTTCGACCTACCCGGCGACCGAACTGAAGAACCCGCGCAGCGTGCACTCCGGCGCCGCTCCCGAACTGCGGCCGAGCACGCAACTGTTCGTGCGGCTCGAGCCGCTGCAGCCGTTCCTGCGCGAGTGGACGCAGGCCAGCGGCGCGTTGCAGGGCGAGGTCGCGAACTACCTGGCCGGACACTTCCTCGACAAGCCGCTGCAGGACTGGGACGTGTCGCGCCCGGCGCCGTACTTCGGCTTCGAGATCCCCGACGCGAAGGGCCAGTACTGGTACGTCTGGTTCGACGCGCCGATCGGCTACATCGCGGCGACCAAGGAGTGGTGCGACCGCACCGGCCAGTCGCTCGACGGCTGGTGGAAGAACCCGCAGTGCGAGGTCGTGCACTTCCTCGGCAAGGACATCACCTACTTCCACACGCTGTTCTGGCCGGCCCTGCTGCACGTCGGCGGCTACCAGCTGCCGCGGCGCGTGCAGATCCACGGCTTCCTGCTCGTGAACGGCGAGAAGATGTCGAAGTCGAAGGGCACCTTCGTCACCGCCCAGCAGTACCTCGACGCCGGCCTCGACCCGGACTGCCTGCGCTACTACTACGCCAGCAAGCTCAGCAGCAAGATCGACGACCTCGACTTCCGCACGGACGAGTTCGTCGGCAAGGTGAACAGCGACCTGGTCGGTCGCGTGGTCAACCTGGCCAGCCGTTCGGCGCGCTTCGTCGAAGCCACGGGCCTGGCGACCCGGTATCCCGACGACGGCGGCCTGTTCGCCCACGCAGCCGGCATGCGCGACGCCATCGCGGCAGCCTACGAAGCGTGCGACTATCGCGAGGCCGTGCGCCTGGCGATGACGCTCGCCGACGCCGCCAACGAGTATGTCGAGCAGAAGGCCCCGTGGACCATGAAGAAGGACCCGGCGCGGGCCGCCGAACTGCAGGACGTCTGCACGGTGGTGCTCAACCTGTTCCACCAGATCGTCGTCTACCTGCAGCCGGTGCTGCCGAGCCTCGCGGCGAAGGCGGCGAAGCTGCTGGGCAGCAGCTGCGACCGCTGGGACCTGGTCGAACGGCCGCTGGTCGGCACCAAGGTGGCGCCGTTCGAGCACATGATGGCGCGCGTCGAACCCGCCAAGGTCGCGGCGATGTTCGTGCCGGCGACGGCAGTCGCCGAAGCCCCCGCTCCGGCCGCCAAGGCCCCGGCCGCCCCTGCCACTGGGCCGGCTGCGGCTGGCGCTGCCGATGCCGTGGACACCCTGGCCAAGGAACCGCTGGCCGGGGAGATCACCATCGACGACTTCCAGAAGGTCGACCTGCGCATCGCCAAGGTGGTCGCCGCCGAAGCCGTTCCCGACGCGAAGAAGCTGCTACGACTGACGTTGAGCCTCGGCAGCGGCCCGACGCGCAACGTGTTCGCCGGCATCAAGGGCGCCTACGAACCCGAACAACTGGTCGGCCGCCTGGTCGTGATGGTCGCCAACCTGGCGCCGCGCAAGATGAAGTTCGGCCTCAGCGAAGGGATGGTCGTCGCTGCCGGCACCGACGGCGAGGTGTTCCTGCTGTCGCCCGACCAGGGCGCGAAGCCGGGCCAACGACTGCACTAGGCTGCGGTCCACGGCGCGCAGATTGCCTGGGCCCGGCGCGGGAGCCCTCGGGAAATGAAACGGGGCCCGGACATGCCGGACCCCGTTTCGTTTCGTAGGCGAGGCGGTGTCCGCGCGAGCGGTCACTGCCTGCGGCAGAAGATCACTTCTTGGCCTTCTTCGCCTTCTTCGCCTTCTTCGCCTTCTTCGCTTTCTTCTTGGCAGCCATCGCTCAAATCCTCGAGGGTTGGGTTGGTGAAGACCGGCGCGGCTCCTCGTTCGGAGCCTGGGGAATCCGGCCAACGATCCAGATCGGCCATGCCGACGCGAGAATTCACCGGAACTCGGCCGGCGCGAACGAGATAGTCGCGACGAACTGCGGAACAGCGTTTGCGAATCGGAATCGCATCCAACCCGCGATTGCTGGTTCGTCGCACATTCCTTGCGGCGAAGGCGCGGGGCGACCGCGCGGAATATTTCGCGGCGCGAACGCCCGTTCAGTCGAACAACTTGTCGAGCGTCTTCTTCGCGTCGCTGCCGTAGGCCTCGCCGAGACCCGGATCGACGTCGTCGCGGTTCATCGCATCGCGGTACACGTCGGCCAGCTTCTTCGCGGTCTCACCGGCATAGAGCCGGACCATGCCGACCGTGGTGCGGTCGTCGAACAGGATGGTCAGCAGCGTCCGGTCCCCGACGAGCGACAGCTGGATGTTGTCGCGCTCGCCCTGGTGGAACATCGCCGTGAACTCTTCCTCGCCGAGCAGGCGGGCCATTTCCTTGGTGGCCGCGAACGAGCCGGCCACGAGCGCCGAGATCGTGTCGATGTCGATGGTGCGCAACTCGCCGCGCTTGGTGACGAGGTGGCCTTCCTTGTCGATCAACAGCGCGCACTTGGCGCCCGACAGGCGGAGGAACTCGGCGAGCATCTTGTCGATCTTGTCGATGTCCTCCTTGTAGAAGGTCAACCGATCGTGGCGCAGACGCTCGTTCTGCGACATTCGTTTGGCGTCGGTCATGACGGCGAAGCTCGCTTACTGGTTGCCGAGGTAGAAGAACGCGACGCCGGCTGCGGCCGCGATCAGCAGCACGGAGAGGCCGACGACGAGCCCCATCTTGCTGCCCTTCCTGGCCATGGCCACGACGGGCGCTGCCGCCTCGGCGCGGGCCGGAGCCTGGGACTTGGCCGTCGCCGGCGCTGCCGCCGCACGGGCGGTGCGGGCCGGAGCCGCGGCGGCGGGTGCCGCCGCAGCCTTGCGAGCCGGGGCCGGCGCCTTTGCCGCCGGAGCCGCCGCGGTGGCTGCTGCTGCCGCCGCCGCCGGGCGCGCCGGAGCCTTGGCCGCACCAGCCGCCTGGGCCGGAGCCGCACCCTTGGCCGGCGTCGCCGGCTTGGCCGCCGCCTTGCGCGGGTTGCGGCCGTCGATCTTCTCGATGCTCTCGAGCACCATCGCCGCGAGGGTCTTCAGCGTCGGGAACACGCCCTCGCCGGTGTAGGCGACCGCCTCGAAGGTCGGCACGCCGAACTTGTTCATCCTCTTGTCGATCTCGGCGACCGGCAGCGCGGTCGGCAGGTCGCGCTTGTTGTACTGGATGACGTGCGGCAGCTCGCGGATGTCCTTGCCGTACTCGGCGAGGTTCTCGATCAGGTTCGCGTACGACTCGATGTTCTCGTCCATCTTCTCGGGATCCGAGTCGGCGACGAAGATCACCCCGTCCACGCCCTGCAGCACGAGCTTGCGCGTCGAGTTGTAGTAGACCTGGCCGGGCACCGTGTAGAGCTGGAACTTGGTGCGCATCCCCGCGACGTTGCCGAGGTCGAGCGGCATGAAGTCGAAGAAGAGGGTGCGATCGCCGTCCGTCGAAATCGACGTCAGCTCACCCTTGTTCTCCTCGGGGGCTTTCTGGTGGACGATCTCCAGGTTGGTGGTCTTGCCACTCATCCCAGGGCCGTAGTAGACGACCTTGCAGTTGACTTCCTTGAGCGCGAAGTTGATCTGGACCATGGTTCGGCGCGGTCGGGCTAGTGCCACCGGGGCCATGCGAGTCACGGGCCGGCGACAACGCTCCGTTCATCGGCGCCGGATGGCCTCGCCCTTGAGCATCTGGGGCGAATCGCGTCGCGATTCCCGCCGCGGGGCACCCGCGGCCCCGCCCACCACCGTCACGACAGGCGCGAGGCGCGGCGGATCCGCTGCGCGGCGTCGTCGATCTCGCGCCGGACGTTGGCCGGATCGACGAACTGGTCGACCATGACCACGAGGCAGGAGTCCGTCAGGTCGACGAACACGGCCTTGCCGTGGGTGGCGTGCAGCGACAACCGCGTGCAGCCGCCGAGGCCGCCTTCGGCGAGGCTCTTGTTGGTCGTCATCAGCAGGTAGGAGGCGAGGCCACCGATCACGTCGGGGCTGGTGCCCTCCTCCAGCGCGGTGGCGATCACGAGGCCGTCGAGCGTCACCACGGCGACGCCCTTCACTCCGGCCACCTGGCGCAGTTCGCCCACGACGTCTTGGATCTTGCCCATCACGCCTCCTCCACAACGTGCAACGCACCGGCCACGATCTCCTGCAGTTCGGCCATCACCGTGGCGAGGTCGGCGGTTTCGTCGCATTGCGCCGCAGCCAGCGCTTCCCCGTAGACGCAAACGCAGATGTCGCCGAACGGCCCCTCGACCACCGATTTGTTGGCCGTGCCGATGTCGAGCCGACGCGCGAACCGGTGCGCCGCCTTCGCGACGACGCGGGCGACGCGCAGGAAGGGGTCCTTGCCGTCGCGGATCGCCCCTTTCACCAGCGCCTTCGAGCCGCGGATGAACGTCGCCTTGGTCACGCCGGGCAGGTCGGCCACGTGCGCCAGACCGTCCCGCACCCTGGCCATGCCGGCATCGCCGGCGGCCCGCGGCACCGCCGCGAACGAGGCGTGGCGCAACGAACCCTGGCTCTCGACCTCGTCGAGCAGCGCTTCGACGTCGTCGCCGTGGTCGGCGAGGGCGGCGACGTGGCGGAGCAACGCATCGACCTCGGCATCCGCCGGCGAGAACTGCAGCAACTGCGTCAGGTGCTTCTGCGATTCGCGAACCGCACCGATGCGGTAGAGGACCTCCCCCAGGAGCCGTCGTGCCGACACGTCCTCGGGCGCCATCTGCACCGCCCGTTCCAAGCAGCGCACGGCCTCCTGGCCCTCGCGCGACGCCAGGTCGCGGTAGAAGTTCACGAGACGCGCCTGCCCCAGCACGAGCCAGCAGCCGGCGTCGTCGGGGAAGCGCATGCCCCATTCCTGGCAGGTCGTGTGCAGACCGGCGGAATCGCCGAGCTCGACCTGCACCTGCGCCAGTTCGCGGTAGAGCTCGGGCGCCGGCGACCGGGTCACCTTGGCGCGCAGCTCCGCCATGCGCTTCTGGCGCAGGCCGCGCCGGGCGCATTCGAGCAGCTGGCGCAGCTCGGGCGACTTCGGGAACAGCGCCAGGCCGTCCTCCGCCACCCGCTCCGCCTTGGCGTGTTCGTCCAGGTTGATGAACACCTGGCCGAGATCGACGAAGGTCGTCGGCGCCGGTTGCTCGCGGGCGCGTTGCTCGAGCCGGCGCAGCTCCTTCCAGATCTTCATCCGCTGGATCAGGTGCATGGCATTCTCCGCCTCAGCGGAACAGGATGACCTCGCCGGCCGCACTCGGCATCGCGACCGTCAGGTCGTCGAGCCCCGGCAAACCGGGCCGCAGGCCCGCATCGACGAACTCCCAGGCGATCGCCATCTTGTCGATCTCGATGGCGACCAAGACGTCGTGCGCGGGCTTGGTGCGCGACTTGCCTCGGCGGACCTGCACCAGCGCGCGGGCGCCTTGCAGCCGGATCCCGGACTGCACTTCGCCGTCGAACGACAGCGTGCCCGTGACCAGTCCCTTGTCCCGGTCGATGGCCACGACCGAGTCCTTGGCGCCGATCGCCAACAGGACTCCCTTGCCGAGCGCGATGTCGGCGTCGTTCGGCGTGCGGCCGAGAGCCGCGGTCCAGACCACGCGACCATCGGCGATGTCGACCGCGCGCACGTTGCCGTCGGCGCTGCCGAAGAACACCTGGCCACGCTCGGCGAGCACCCGGGTGGTGATCGCCGCCGGGCTGCGCAGCACGCCCAGCGCCCTGCCGTCGACGGCATCGAACACCAACACCCGGCCGTCGGCCGTGCCGACGTGCACCTGGCGCCGGTCGATCGACGGTGCGCCACTCGACAGGCTGTCGAGCGCGACCGCGAACACCTGATGCCCCGAGGCCTGCTCCCAGCAGTGCAGGACGTTGTCGCGGTCGACGACGGCGACCCGGCCTTCTGCGACGGTGAGTTCGGTCGCGGCACCACTCGCCAGCGACACCGGCCAACCGGCCACCGGCCCGGTGCGGTCGAGGGCGAGGCTCTCGATGGTGTTCTCGTTGCTGAGGAAGAACACGCGGCCCCCCTGGACGTGCGGCGTCGAGTCGACGGCCTTCAGGCCGGACAATTCACGCATGTGGCGATTGCTGCCGTCGGTGCGGGCGAGGCCCAGACGGCCGCCGCGCAGGCCGACGGCGAGCCAACCGTCGCCCATGCCGACCCCGGTCTGCACCGGCGCGTCGAACGTGATGCGGCGGTCGGCGAGGACCTCGAGCACGACCTCGGTGACTGCAGCGGTCTTGGCATCGACGACGAACGCGCGCGGTTCGAACCCATCGCGGCTGGCGACCACCTGCACGGGCTCGCGGCCCAGCAAGACGATCGCCGGAGTGGTCATCGGCACGTCGGCCGCGCCGTCCTTGCGCACCAGCACCGTGCCGGCCACCGCCAATGTCGCACCGGCCGGACGCGTCACCACCTGCACCGGCACCTTGGCCCGACGTGCGGCCGCGGTGTTCTCGAAGTCGGACAGGAGCTTGAGCGCGACGATGCGCGCGGCTTCCCATTCCCCGGCGGCCAGCCGGCGGTCGTAGTCCGTCCCGAGCTTCTCGGCTTCGGCGAGGAACTCGCGCAGACGGATCCACGTGCGCTCGACCTGTTGCTCGAGCCCCCACGCGGCGTCTTCGGGCGACGGCGTGCTGCCGATCAGGTCGCGCACGCGCGTCAGCGCCACGAGCGATTCCTCCGGGCGGCCGGCGAGGAACAGCTCGCGATGGCGGCCCCATTCGGCCTTGTACTCGTCGCGCAGGCGCTTCGTCTCGCGCTCGCGGTTGGCGCGTTCCGAATCCCGCCGGGCCTCGAACTGCTGCCGCGCCACCTCCACCCGCTGCAGTTCGGCGTTGGCCTTGGCGACCGCGGTGGTGAGCGGATGGCCGGCGACGAACTCGTCGAACACGGTGGTCGCGCCGGCGAAATCCTCGCGCTCGACCATCTCGCGCACGTCGATGCGCGCGAACTCCTCCTCGGCCCGTTCGTTGTAGAACCAGTAGGCCGAGCCGAGCAGCAGCAGCACGCAGAACACGACGCCCAACACCCCGAGCGCGCGCCCGCGCTTGCGGCTGCGCTCGTCGAACTCGTACAGCTTGCGGACCCGTTCGCTGACGTCGCCGCGCGAACGGTCGATCAGCAGCACCTTCTGCAGGTAGGCCACGGCCTCCAACGGCTTCTGCTGGCGAACGAGGTCGTCGGCGATCGATTCGTACAGCTCGACGATGCGCTTCTGGTCGCCGGCCTTGACGTGCACGTTGACCAGGGCCTTCTTCAGGTCGGGGTCGTCGGGCGCCACCAGCAGCAGGCGTTCCAGCAGGGCGCGAACCCGCTGCACGTCGCCGAACTCGACCATCAGGTCGACGAGTTCCTTGCCTTCGGCGAGCGGATCGAAGCCCTGGATCTTCACGCCACCGGGACCGAGCGTCAGCTCGACCAGCCGGTCGCGGGCCTGCAGCGCGGTGGGCACCAGCGCGCGCACCTCGAACAGGCACTTCGCGGCCCCGGGCCGATCACCGGCGCCGAGACGATGCTCCGCCTCGCACTCGAGATGGTAGATGGCGTGCTCGTACTCTTCGGCCGCCTGGTAGGCCTTGGCCACGTGCGAATGCGCGTCCGGCAAGCCGACGCCGAGTTCGATCGCGCGTTCGTAGAGACTGATCGCGTCGCGCAGACGGCCTTCGTCGAAGCAACCGGCGGCCAGGCCCGGCAGTTCGGCCGGGTCGACCGGCGCCACGGCGTTGGCGTCGAGCAACTGGCTGAGGACCTTGCACACCAGGAAGTTCGACAGGCCGGTGATCTCGACCACGCGGGCGACGTTGCGCCGACCGTCGAGCAGATGGAACACCGCGGTGCCGTCCGTGCCGAAGGCCTCGGCGTCGATCGCGTCGACGGTCGCGACCAGCACCTCGGCGGTCGTCGGCACTCGTTCGCTGATGTACGTCCACTCGTCGATGCGGCGCGCGGCTTCCATGACCACGCTGTCGCAGTTGCTGAAGAAGCGCTCGTCGACGGTGCCTTCCCGCCCGTCCAGCGTGGTCGCGCCTTCATGGAACTCGAACTTCGCGTCGCGACAGAAGAACAGGTCGTAGATCTCTTCGTCGAGTTCGGCGCGGTACTGGTCCTCGAGCTCGGCCGCTTCGAGATAGCCCCCGGCGAGCAGGCTGTCGGCCAGCGCTTGCCCCATGCGCGCGGCATGGTCGCGCACTTCGTCGACCGCCGCCTCGGTCAACCGCCCCGTGCGCAGGAACGCCGCGACCACGCGGTCGAGCACCTGGTGCACGTTGTGGTAGACCGTGACGCCGCGATGGTCGAAGTACAGGACCTTCCACAGCTTGGCTGACTGGACGCTCAGCAGGCCGACCTTCTTGTTGAGGGCCAGCATCTGGAACACCTGGGCCAGATCTACACTGGCGAGATCCCCTCGTAGAGCCATGAGCGTGGTGTGGTCCGGACGATCCCGGGTCGATCGTTCCTATCGACCGCCCTGGGCCACACCCTGAGGTGGCTGCAGAAAAGCCCGCCCCTGCGGACGGCGGCCGCCGCAGAGCCCGGGATTCGCCGCGTCGGCTTCAGGCCACCTTGCCGCCGTCCACGGTCGGCCCTACTGTGCTCGCCGCGCATGGTACTCGCGGGTTGGTTGCTGTCGCAGCTCGTCGCACGCCTCCACGGCCTGCTGGGCTGGGTCGCGTACCGGCTCGGTTGCCGCGCGCGCGCGCGACGCCATTGGGAACGGGTCTTGGCGCTCCGCGGGGCCGACTTCCGCGCCTACGTCCACCTCGGCCGCATCGCGTTCGACATCGGCGACTACGCCGGCTGGCGGCGCGAACTCGAACACGCCCGGCGTCTCGATCCGGAACGGTTCTCGCGCTTGCGCCACCCGCTGGAGCTGTTCGAACCGCGACTCGCCGGTACGCAGTTCGACCGTGAGACCCAAGGCCAGATCGATTTCGACGGCACCGGGACCCGGGCGACCTGGCGCTCGCTGCGCCCCACTGCAGGCGGCAAGGGCCAGACCCAGCCCAACGACTCGCTCGATGCCGGACTCGACGCACTCCTGCCCGGACTCGACACCGGCAAGGACGCCGCCGAGGACCGCCGCGGTTTCGGCGACGGCTTCGAATCGTGCGACGACTGCGCGACCGCGTCCGAGCGCCAGCGGTTCCGGACCTTGGGCCCGATCCAGTCGGCCGAGATCGCGCACTGCGACCTCGACGAACTGCTGCGCAAGCTGTCCGGCTGATCCGGGGCCGCGCTTCGTTCGCACTTGCACGTTGGCGCGCATGGCCGTGAGTGGCTAGGCTCGCGCGCTCGCAACGTCGCCATGCAAGCAACCGCACTCGAGTCCGTCCACGTGTCCCTCGGCGCCCGCATGGTGCCGTTCGGCGGCTGGAACATGCCCGTCCAGTACCGTCCGATCCTCGACGAAGCCCGCACCGTGCGGACCAAGGCCGGGCTGTTCGACCTCGGCCACATGGGCCGCGTCAAGGTGCACGGTCCGCAGGCGGAAGCGTTCCTGCAGCGGTTGCAGACCAACGACGTGGCGGCGATCCCGGCCGGCCGGATCCGCTACTCGATGATCCTGAACGACCAGGGGATCACCCAGGACGACATCCTCGTCTACCGCAACCCGAAGAACGACGGCTTCTTCGTCGTCGTCAACGCCGGCAACACCGCGCGCGACCTCGGCCTGATGCGCGACATTGCGAAGAAGTTCCAGGTGACGGTCGAGGACTGCACCGCGAGCCTCGGCATGATCGCGATCCAGGGCCCGCTGTCGCAGCAGATCACGCAACCGCTCTGCAAGGGCGACCTGGCCGCGCTGAAGTACTACGCGTGGATGGAGACCACCGTGTGTGGCATCCCGGCGACCGTGTCGCGCACCGGCTACACCGGTGAGGACGGCTTCGAGGTCTACATGCCGAGCGGCAAGGAGAAGCTGGTCTGGGACGCGTTCATGGCGTCCGGCACGCCGCACGGAATGACCGCCATCGGACTCGGCGCGCGCGACACGCTGCGCCACGAAGCCGGCATGCCGCTCTACGGCCACGAGATCGACGAGAGCACGAACCCGCTCGAGGCCGGGCTCGACTGGGCCGTGAAGATGAACCACGACTTCGTCGGCAAAGCCGCGCTCGAGAAGGTGCTCGCCGCCGGGGGCACCGGGCGCAAGCTGGTCGGCATCACGAGTTCGAGCAAGCGCTGCCCGCGCCAGGGCTACCCGCTGGTGAAGGGCGGGC
>JAEUHV010000178.1 GCA_016794485.1 Planctomycetota bacterium | reverse complement strand
CAGGCGTGCAGGATGCGCATGCGCATCAGGTAGTCGCGCGGCGTGCTCTGGAAGGTGCTGCGGAACTTGCGCTCGAACTGGCGCACCGACATGCCGGCCATGCGGGCGAGGCGCGCGGCGTTGAGCGGACCACGGAAGTTCTGCTTCAGGTGTTCGGCCGTGTCGGCGAGCTCCAGGTACGGCTGGATCGCCGCATGCTGCGTCTCGTAGCTGCGCACGGTGCCGCACACGCCAGCGACCTGGCCGTCGCGGCCGAACAGCGGCAGTTTGTCGGTGACGAACCACTCGGGTTTGCCGTCGGCGTTGGGGAACAGCTCGATGATGCCGAGCAGGGGCTTCTGCGACTGTAGCACCCGACGGTCGTCGCGGCGGTACTTGTCCGCCAGCCGCGGCGGAAAAATCCAGTCGTCCGTCCGCCCGACGATCTGTTCCTCGCGGTCGTAGCCGCAGTGTTTCACGAATGCCGGGTTGGCCAGCATCAGCCTGCCTTGGCCATCCTTGGCGAAGAACAGCGTTCCCGGCAGATGGTCGAACAGGTGCCGCAACGGCCCCGGAGCCAGACGGTCGAGCCACTCGTGCTGCAGGTCGGACGCCACGATGGCGCAATCCTACACACGCCGTTCGCAATCCTACAAGCCGCGCCACGGCCGGCCGGGCAGCATCCGGGCATGGGCCGATCTCGTACCGGTGTGCTCGCCGTACTCGCCGCGCTCTCGTGCATCGCCGCGCCGGGCGCCCAGGACGCGCCGGCGCGGCCCGAACCGGGGGCACGGCGCCTGCAGGTGCTGTTCCTCGGGGCCCCGACCGCGAACGGCCCCCACCACGACCCGATCACCCGCTACCGCACCCTGAAGAAGGGGCTCGGCGTGGACGGCATCGACCTCACCTACGTCGAGGACCCGGCCCAGGCGTTCACGCCGGAGGCCCTGGCGCCGTTCGACGCGGTGCTGCTGTACGGCAACTGGGCGCAGATGGGAACGCTGCCGGAACCGCAGTTGCAGGCGCTGCTCGGCTTCGTCGAGAACGGTGGCGGCTTCGTGCCGGTGCACTGCGCCTCGGCCTGCTGGGGCCGCTCGCCGCGGTTCGTGCGCCTCGTCGGCGGCCGCTTCCAGAGCCACGGCGGCGAGGAGTTCTCGGTCGCGAACGTCGCCAAGGACCACCCCGTCCTGCAGGGGCTCGACGGCTTCACCGCGTGGGACGAGACCTACGTGCACGACGAGCACGGCGACGACCGCACGATCCTGCAGACCCGGAACGGCGAGCCGTGGACCTGGGTGCGCACCCAGGGCAAGGGCCGCGTGTTCTACACCGCCGCCGGCCACGACCACCGCGTCTGGGATCTGCCCGCCTACCAGCAGCTGCTGCGCCGCGGGCTCTTGTGGGCCGCGGGCGACGCCGCGCTGGCGCGTCTGCAGGCGCTGCAGTTGCCGCAGCTCGAACAGGAGACGGTGTCCTTGCCCGGCTACCGCGAACGCAAGGAGATCACGCGCGCTCAGAAGCCGCTGTCCGCCGCGGAGTCGCAGAAGCTGGCGATGGTCCCGGTCGGCTGGCAGCTGCAGCTGTTCGCCAGCGAACCGGACATCGTCAATCCGATCCACGTCGCGTGGGACCACCGCGGCCGCGCCTTCGTCACCGAGACCGTCGACTACCCGAACAACCTCCAGAGCGGCGACCTCGGCCACGACCGCATCACGATCTGCGAGGACACCGACGGCGACGGCAAGGCCGACCGCTTCACCCGCTTCGCCGAGAAGCTGTCGATCCCGACGTCGCTCGCGTTCGCAAACGGCGGGGTGGTGTGCACCAACGGCGCCGACATCCTGTTCCTCGCCGACACCGACGGCGACGACAAGGCCGACGTGCGCAAGGTGCTGTTCACCGGCTTCCACATGGGCGACACCCATGCCGGCATCTCCAACCTGCGGCCGCACCACGACGGCTGGATCTGGGCGACCATCGGCTACTCCGGCTTCCACGGCGAGGTCGGCGGCCAGCGCCACGAGTTCGCCCAGGGCGTGCTGCGCTTCCGCGCCGACGGCTCGGCCGTCGAGTTCGTGCAGAACACCACGAACAACACCTGGGGCCTCGGTGTCACCGCCGCCGGCCACGTGGTCGGCTCGACCGCCAACGGCAACCCGAGCTTCTTCGTCACGTTCGCCCAGAGCGCCTACCGCGCCGTCGGCATCGAGCCGCCGGTCACGCCGCGCGCCGACGACGATCCACCGTTCTTCCCGATGTCGACCGACATCCGCCAGGTCGACTTCTTCGACCGCTACACCGCCGCCGCCGGCCATGCCGTCTGCACCGGCGACCGGCTGCCCGCGGCGTGGCACGACCGCGTCGCGTTCGTGTGCGAGCCGACCGGCAAGCTGGTCGCCGCGTTCGAACTCGCCCGCGACGGCGCCAGCTTCGTCGCCCGCCAGACGGCGAACCCCGTGTTCGCGTCCGCCGACGCCTGGACCAGCCCGGTCTGCGCCGAGGTCGGCCCCGACGGCGCCCTGTGGATCTGCGACTGGTACAACCTGATCGTCCAGCACAACCCGACGCCGACGAAGAGCAGTGCCGGCGTCGCGGCGAAGACCGGCCGCGGCAACGCCTACGAGACGCCGCTGCGCGACACGCGGATGGGCCGCATCTGGCGCACGTTCCCGCGCGCCGCGAAGCCGACGCCGGCGCCGACCCTCGGCGACACGAAGGCCCTGGTCGCCGCCCTCGACCATCCGCACCTCGCCTGGCGCCTGCACGCCCAGCGGCTGCTGACCGAACGGCGCGACCAGGCCGCCGTTCCGGGCCTGCGCGAACGCCTGCAGCAAGGCGGCACCGCCGCGCCCCACGCCCTCGAAGTCCTGCAGGCACTCGGGGCGACCACCGGTGCCGAACTCGAGGCCGCGCTGCGGTCGCCGCACGAGCCGACCGTCGCACGGGCGCTGGCCCATGCCGACGTCGCCGCGATCAAGCGCGCGTTCGTGGTCGACGCCACGTTCCGCGGCGCCGGCCGCATGCTCGCCGACGCCCTGGTCCGCCTCGCCGGCAGCGCCGCAGATCCGGAGCTCGGGCAGGCGCTCGTGCAGCTCGGCCGCACACGGGAACGCGAGGTGTTCGACGATCCGACGCTGCGCGACGCGTGGTCGATCGCGGCCCGGCGCCACACCGACACCGTGCTCGCCGCGGCCGAAGCCCAAGGCCTGCTGCAGACCACGAAGGCCCCGCCGCCCAACCTGCTGCCGAACCCGGCGTTCACCGAACTCGACGGTGCCGTCGTGCGCGGCTGGAACGACCTGCGCGTCTACGGCGGCGCGCGCGCGCCCGACGTCCAGGCCGGCCCATCGCCGGACGGCCGCGACGCTTCGCCGTGCCTGCGCATCGCCACCGCGCGCACCTCGGACTGCGGGATCGCTGCGGTCGTGAAGGTGCAGAAGGCGACCCGCTACCGCCTCGCCGGCTGGATCCGCACCGAGAACGTCGAGCCGCGCGCCGGCGAGGGCGCGATGCTCAACGTGCACGGCGGCGTGCGCACCGCCGGCGTGCAGGGCACGACCGATTGGACGCGCGTCTCGGCCGAGTTCGACACCGGCAACGACGACGAGATCGTCGTGCACTGCCTGTTCGGCGGCTACGGCGGCGCGTCGGGCACGGCCTGGTTCGACGATGTCTCGCTGGAGCCGATCGGCTCGTCGCAGACGCTCGCCGGCGCGCTCGAAGGGCTGGCCACCTTCCGCCGCGCGGCGCAATCGCCTGCGGCCCCGAAGGCGCGCACGTTCGCGATCGACGCCGACGTGCACGCACGTGGCGCGGCGGTGTTCGCGCGCACCTGCATCGCCTGCCACGGCGTCGACGGCAAGGGCCTGGCCGCGCAGTTCCCGCCCCTCGACGGCTCCGACTGGGTGACCGGCGAGAAGCACCGACCGATCGACATCGTGCTGCACGGACTGATCGGCCCGATCCAGGTCGGCGACGTCAAGTTCGACACCGCGATGCCGCCGCTCGGCTTCGTGCTCGGCGACGCCGAGATCGCCGACGTGCTCACCTACGTCCGCCAGCGTTGGTCGAACGATGCCGCGCCGGTGACCGCCGCCGACGTCGCCGCCCGCCGCAAGGCGAACGCCGAACGCACCTCGATGTGGACCGCGGACGAACTCCGCAAGTGAGCCACCCGCACCGCCACCACCGCTCCCTATCCTGAACCGACCATGCGAAAGCCACGCGCAGCGATCATCGGCCTCGGCTTCGGCGCCGAGTTCATCCCGATCTACCAGAACCATCCCGACGTCGAGATGTACGCGATCTGCCAGCGCGACGAGAAGCGCCTGGCCGCGGTCGGCAAGGCGTTCGGCGTGAAGAAGCGCTACAGCGACTACGCCTCTGTGCTGCGCGACAAGGACGTCGACTTCGTGCACATCAACACGCCGATCCCCGACCACGCGCGCATGACGCTGATGGCGCTCGAGGCCGGCAAACACGTCGCCTGCACGGTGCCGATGGCGACCAGCGTCGACGACTGCCGCCGCATCGTCGAAGCGTGCGCCCGCACCGGCAAGAAGTACATGATGATGGAGACCGTCGTGTACGCGCGCGAGTTCCTGTTCCTGCAGGAACTGCACCAGAAGGGCGACCTCGGCAAGCTGCAGTTCCTCCAGGCGAGCCACCAGCAGGACATGGACGGCTGGCCGGGCTACTGGCCGGGCCTGCCGCCGATGTACTACGCGACGCACTGCGTCGGACCGATGCTCGGCCTGCCGCGGAAGGACGCCGAGTACGTGTCGTGCTTCGGCAGTGGCACGATCCGCAACGAGATGGTCGGCATCTACGGCTCGCCATTCGCAGTCGAGACCGCGCACATCAAGCTGCGCCACAGCGATCTCTCGGCGCGCATCATCCGTTCGTTGTTCGACGTGGCCCGGCAGTACCGCGAGAGCATCGACGTGTACGGCAGCAAGCAGGCGTTCGAGTGGCCACTGGTCGAGGGTGAACAGGCGGTGCTACACACCGCCAAGCGACCCGAGCACGAGATCCCGCAGCGCATCACCGTGCCCGACTTCGCCCATCGGCTGCCGAAGGGCATCCAGAAGTTCACGCAGAAGGGCGTCTACGACCTCGCCGGCAACGAGCACCTGTCGTTCACACAAGGCGGCGGTCACGGCGGCAGCCATCCGCACCTGGCCCACGAGTTCGTGCGGGCGCTGGTCGAGGACCGCGAGCCGTGGCCGAACGCGGTGCAGAGCGCCAACTGGACCTGCGTCGGCATCCTCGCCCACGAGTCGGCGATGCAGGGTGGGGTGCGCAAGGACCTGCCGAGCTGGACCTTCACCTCGTGAACCCGACGCACCGCCGGCTGGGCTTCAGCTTCCTCTACTTCACGCCGCACGTAACCGACGCGCACCACCGCTGGTTCGAGCGGCTGCGCGCGCATGGCTACGACGGCGCGGAGTTGCCGGTGGTCGCCGCCACCGAAGCCGAACTCGTGGCGACCCGCCGCGCACTCGACACGAACGACCTCGCCGCAACCGCGGTCGGCTTCGCGACCACCGACGCCGACCCGCTCGCCGCCGACGCTGCCGGCCGCCAACGCGCGATCGACCACCTGCGGGCCCTGTGCGACAAGGCGCGAACGCTCGGCGCCGACGTGCTGGCCGGGCCGATCCACTCGGCCTACGGCCGCTTCAGCGAACTGCCTCCCACCGCCGCCGAGCACGCGCGCTGCGTCGAAGTGTTGCGCGCCGCCGGCGACCACGCAGCCAAAGTCGGCGTGACGCTCGCGGTGGAGCCCCTGAACCGGTTCGAGTGCTACTTCCTCAACACCGCCGCCGACTGTGCCGAACTCGTGCGCGCGATCGACCACCCGAACGTGCGCGGCGCGCTCGACACGCACCATGCGCACATCGAGGAACGGTCCCTCGCCGCAGCCATTGCCTCGAGCCGCGGCACGCTCGGGCACGTGCAGCTGAGCGAGAACCACCGCGGCACGCCCGGCACCGGGCAGGTCGACTTCACCAGCGTTCGCACCGGCCTCGACGCAATCGGCTACGACGGCTGGCTCGTGGTCGAGGCGTTCTCACGCCACGACCCGCACTTCGGCAGCGCGCTGCGCATCTGGCGCACCCTCGACCAGGGCGCCGAGGACGTTCTTGCCGCCGGCGCCACCCTCGCCCGTACGCACTTCGGCGCAACGATCCCGCCGGCACGGCCGGACGCCCGATAGCCGACCACGAGATCGTGCCCCAGCCAGCGAGCGCCCCCCCCGCCCGAATGCCCCCTCCGCCCAAGCCAGGAACCGGATTCCGCGTCGAGCTGCCGCGTCCTATCGGTATCGTCCAAGCGTGCGCGACGTTCGACGGCACTCGGCCACTCGGGCTACTCGTTCGCCAACCCGCCCCATAGACCGGCCCACATGCCCGTCCCAGCCTGATGCCCCCGACCGCGCCCATCCGATGCGGCGCCAAGCCGCCGCCTGCGGCCCGCGGCCCCACTCCGATCCGCTAGTTCCCGCCCGACTGCAGCCATCCGTCCGACGAACAACGAAATCCAGCCGATGACGAACGACGCCGACGCGCCTTCCTCACCCTCTGCCTCAGCCCCTACGGCGCCGTCGGCCCGCGGTGGCCCAGGCGCCGCGTGGCGCGACCTGGTGGCCACGCACCAACGGCCACACCGCGGCCGCGCCATCCGCCAACTGTTCGACACGGTGGGCTCCTACGTCGCCGCCTGGTTCCTGATGTACCTGGCGCTGCCGGTGTCTTGGTGGCTCGCGCTGCCGCTCGCTGCACTCGCCGGCGGCCTGCTGGTACGCGTCTTCATCATCTTCCACGACTGCGGGCACGGTTCGTTCTTCCGGTCCAACCGCGCCAACGCGATCTGGGGCGCGATCACGGGCCTGCTGACGTTCACTCCCTACCTGCACTGGCGCGGCGAACACGCGATCCACCACGGCACCGCCGGCGACCTCGACCGGCGCGGCATCGGCGACATCTGGACGATGACCGTGCGCGAGTATCTCGAAGCCTCGCGCTGGCGCCGTTTCAGCTACCGCCTCTCGCGCAATCCCATCGTGCTGTTCGTGGTCGCGCCGCTGGTGATGTTCCTCTGGCTGCACCGCATCACGCGCGTCGGCTGTCCGACCCGGGAACGCTGGTCGGTGTATCTCACCAACCTGACGCTGGCCGGGGCGGTGTTCGGGATGTGCTGCCTGTTCGGCACGGTCGAGTTCCTGGTGCTGCAACTCGTCGTGCTGATGGTCGGTGGCGCCGCCGGCGTCTGGCTGTTCTACCTGCAGCATCAGTTCGAGGATGCCTACTGGGAACGTGGCGCCGACTGGAACTACGAACGCGCCGCTCTGCAAGGCAGTTCGTTCCTGCGGCTGCCGCGCGTGCTGCAGTGGTTTTCCGGCAACATCGGCTTCCACCACATCCACCACCTCAGCCCGCGCATCCCGAACTACAACCTCGAACGGTGCCACGCCAGTGACCCGCTGTTCCACGGCGTGCGGCCGCTGACGATCCGCCAGGGCCTGCGGGCACTCGGCCTGAAGCTGTGGTGCGAATCGCGCAAGAAGCTGGTTGGCTTCCGGGCCTTGCGCCAACGACAGCTCGGCTGAGTCCGCGTTCGAGCTCCCAGCAATTCTCGCGAGGATCCTCGGATCCCGTCTGGACCAGCACGGCGTTGCTCGCCGTGAGGCCGAGCGCGTTCGCCGCCAGATCGAGCGAACTCGGGGGTCGGAACACCACGGCCGCAAGCGCCGCCAAGGCATCCCCCTGGAACTACGCCGGGCGAACAGGAACGAGTCCTGTTCGCCCGGCGGTTTCATCTGGTAGCGGGGGGAGGATTCGAACCTCCGACCTTCGGGTTATGAGCCCGACGAGCTACCGGGCTGCTCCACCCCGCGT
>JAEUHV010000149.1 GCA_016794485.1 Planctomycetota bacterium | reverse complement strand
GCCAACACGCGCGCCATCGCCGATTCGCCCGAGGCGCGCGCCGGCCGCGACAGTGCGATCGCCACCGTGGTGCAGAAGGGCCGCGCCCCGATCGCCGATGCGATGCTGCCGCGCCTGCTGGCCAAGGACGCCGACCCGGCGCTGGTCGGACGCGTGCGCACGATGGTCGAAGGCACGCCGGTCGAGACGATCGTCGCCGACCTGCGCGGCCTGCGCGACCGGCCCGACCGCACTCCGCTGTTGCCCACCATCACCGTGCCGACGCTCGTGGTAGCGGGCGCCGACGACCCGATCGCGCCGCCAGCCGAGAGTGCAGCGTGGGCGCGGGCGATTCCCGGGGCGTCCTGCATCGTCGTGCCGGGAGCAGCGCACCTCGTGCCGATGGAACGCCCCGCCGCGTTCGCCGCCGCCGTCGGCGGCTTCTGGCGCTGACCCGTCTGGGTACGAAGCGACCGCGAACGGTTGGGCCGGGACACGGAGGAGCTGTGCTACCTCTGGCCGTCACGTCGCAGGTCGCGCACCGTGAGGCCGGGGCCCAGCGTCGTGCCGTTCCGCAGCTGGAGGAGGCGCTCGAGCGCGACACTGGCTTGCTCGCGGTCGATCTCCTGCTCCTGCCCTTCGAGCAATGCCGGCTCACCATCGCCCCCCAAGGCCCATCTCGCGGCGAAGCAACGCAGCGCCTCGCCCACCACTGCGTCGGCGGAGGGGAATGCACCGCTCTCGACCCTGGCCCGTACGAACTCCGCAAGGTCCGAGGATAGTTGGAGGTTCACGGTCGAGGACATGTTCGGCGAAGGAGAGGAAAGCAAAGACTCGCGGGATGGGCACAGGTTTCCAACCCGTGCGAAGTGGCCGACGTGGCCACTCAATCGGCGACGACCGGCCCCTTGTAGCCACGGCAGACGTAGAGGTCGACGTCGAGCTGATGCAGGCCCAGGCGCCGGATTTCCAGACGCTCGACACGCGCGATGCTGGCGAAGTGGCGACGCGCTTCGTCGACCATCTCTCCGCGCCGCTCCGGCCGCGGCAGCACGAACAGCGCGTCCTGGCCGATGCGGTCCAACGGCCGGCTCCAGTGGTCGTACTGCAGGGCCCGGATCCCGACCACGTTCTGCGCCATCGTGGGCTCGAAGGCCATGTCGGCGACGTCCGGATGTTCGAGCGGGCCTTCGCCACGCCGCAGCAGCAGCAGGTTGCGGCCGAGTTGCGCAGCGTCGCGGTAGTCGGCCGCGAAGTAGAAGAAGTTGCCCTCGACGCCATCCGCCGGGTCGAGCCTGTCTTCCCACTCTTCGGCATGCGCGGCGATCTCGTCCCACCCGGACCACGACGTGCCGCTGCCCGCCGGCACCAACCGCAGGAACGGTGCGAACGGAACCACCGCCGGTACGACCAGCAGGGTCCACGCAGCCGCGCGCGCCAGCGCCGGGCGGACGGCGGTGGCGCCACGTTCGACCCACCACACCACGACACCCAGCACGAGCGGCACGCATGCCGGAGCCAGCCAGTTGAGCTTCACCTGGATCCACAGCGAGTTGGCGAGGAACCAGGCCGGCAGCGGCAGCCCGAACGCCAGCAGCCAGCGCGCGCGCGGGTCGATCCGCAGGCGGCGCGCGAGCCACGCGAGGCTGCTGGCGATCGCCACGCACAACACCGGGTGCACGACCAGCGCCTGCCCGCCGACGAACTCGAACAACCACTTCGGTCCGAACTCGCCCTTCGCGAACCGCTCGCCGGTCTGGAAGCGGAACGACTCGAAGTCGTTCTGCACGTTCCAGACCACCACCGGCAGGAACACCAGCGACGCCAGCACCACCGCCAAGTACGGCCCCGGTCGCCGCAGTTGCCGCCGCAGCATGGGATCGGCCAGCAACAGCGCGACGCCGCTCGGCAGCAGGAACGCCGCCGAGTACTTGGCGAGCATCGCGAGGCCGGCCGCGAGGCCGGCTGCAAGCCACCAGCCGAGCGCACCGCGGCGTGCCCGCCACATCGCGAACATGACGCCGGTCCAACCGAACACCAGGGCGGGGTCGGGGTTGGCGAGGAAGTGCACCACCGCCAGGGCCGGTGTCGCCACGCTGAGCAGGATCCACAGGGTCTCGCCACGCGCGCCAACGCCGAAGTCGCGCAGCAGCAGCGCCCCGAGCCACGTCGTACCGAGCCCGCACAACCAGGTGCCGCAGCGCAGCCCGAACGCGCCGTCGCCGAAGACGTGGGTGCCGAGCCAGATCAACCACGCGACCATCGGCGGATGGTCGAAGTACGACAGGTCCGGGTGCTGCGCGTAGGTCCAGTAGTAGGCCTCCTGCGAAAACACCGGCAACGTCGCGCACATCCACGCCGACGCGAGCGCCACCAGCCAGAACGCGGCACGGGGATTGAGATGCAGTCGGCTCAGCATGCACGCATCGAGCAACTCGCGGACCGCTTCCCCCGCATTGTGCTGCTCGCCACGAACGCCTCGCACCCTGCCCCTGTTGCTGGTCGCGTCCCTCGCGGCCGCCTGCAGCACCGGACGAGGCACCTCCTGGGCGCGGCCGTTCGCCGGATCGGGCCGACCGGATGTCCCGGCCGCACCGCGGCAAGCTGCACCCGCGACGTCGTGGCCGGAACGGGTGTGGGCGACGACGGTCGCCGACCACCGCGCGTTCTACGACGGTGGCACGCTGTTCGGACTCGGTACGGGCATCGGCCTCGCCGGCCTGTCGGCCAATTCCCAGCTCGACCGCGACATCTACGAAGACGTGCTGCCGGAGTGGCGCACCGACGAAGTGCGCGAGTTTCGCGATTCGGTGCTGCCCATGGGCGAAGGCACCGTCGTGCTGCCGGTGCTGGCCACCGCCGCACTCGCCGGTCCGTGGCTCGGCAGCGATGCCGTAGGCACCTGGGGCGAACGGTCTCTGCGCGCGATCGCTGTCGGTGCGCCCCCGATGCTGGCCCTGCAGCGGCTGATCGGCGCCGGGCGCCCCGACGATCCGACCAACACCCGCAAGTCCGAGTGGGAGCCGTTCGACTACTCGAATGGCGTGAGCGGGCACGCCTTCATCGGTTCGGTGCCGTTCCTCACCGTCGCCCGCATGCAGGACGACGTGGCGATCGACTGCGCCTGCTATGCCGGATCGCTGCTGGTCGCCGGCGCCCGCCTGCAGGGCTCACGGCACTACTTCTCGCAGGTGGTATTGGGCTGGTGGATCGGCTTCCTGGCCACGGGGGCGGTCGACGATGCGGGGCTCGGCAACCCGGACAACGCCCTGTCGATCCTGCCCTACGCCACCGACGACGAAGTCGGAATCCTCGTGAGCCATCGGTTCTGAGCTGGTGCGAAGTGCGTAGGAAGTGCTCGTCGACGTGCAAGAACTACACGGCGGGTAGCGACTCAGACCGGCAAGCCGAGGCCGGCGACGACGATGCGGCCGGCATGGGCAGGGCCCGCCCCGGCGACGAGGCCGCGCTTCTTGCCGACGAACGTGACCGTGCAGTCGGCGTGCACCGCCGCCCCCAGCACCTCGCCCGTGTCCCCGTGCAGGCCGGACGGGATGTCGATCGCGACTTTCGGTCCACGAGCGCGGTCGCACGCCTCGACCCACGCGCGCGGTGCTTCGACCAGTTCGCGCGTGAGCCCGGTGCCGAACAACGCGTCGATCCACACCTCGCCGACGTGGGCCATCGGCTCGGGCAGGACTCCGACGACGACCGGCACGCCGGCGGCGCGCAGGATGCGCACCTGCAGCGCTGCGTCGGGGCTCCTGGCCGGATCCGGTTCGGCGAGCAGATGGATCGTGCAGCGCGACACGCCGAGATGGCGGACCGCGGCGAGCCCGTCACCGCCGTTGTTGCCCGGCCCCGCGAACACGACGAAGCGCTCGCCGAACGTGCGCGCGACCTCGGCGACCGAACGCGCCGCGTTCTCCATCAGCAGCATCGTCGGCATGCCGAGCCGCTCGGCGGCGTCGCGATCGATCGCCCGGGCCTCCGCCACCGACAGGATGCGCTCGCCGGTCACGCCTGCGCCTCCGCGGCGGCGTCCTGGACCGCGGCCCGCACCTGCAGCAGCAGCGGCAGGTCGTCCACGGGGTCGAGCGCGCGCAGTTCGCCGAACCCGCTCTGCGCCGTGCCGAGCAGTTCGCCGCTGCCGCGCAACGCCAGGTCCGCTTCGGCCAGTTCGAAGCCGTCGGTCGTGCGGCACACCGCGGCGACGCGTTCGGTGCGCGGCCCGCACAAGAGCGCGAGGCCGCGCCGCGTCCCGCGCCCGACCCGGCCGCGCAGCTGGTGCAGCGTCGCGATGCCGAAGCGATCGGCGGCGACGACCACGATCAGGGTGGCGTCGGGCACGTCGACGCCGACTTCGAGCACGGTGGTGCCGACCAGCACGTCGGTGATGCCCTCGCGGAACAACGCCAGCGCGCGCTGCCGTTCCGGCGTCGACAGGCGGCCGTGCACGAGCCCGCACTTGAAGTGCTGCTGCAGCGACTCGTGCACGCGCACGACGCCGCCCTTCTCGCCTTCCTCGCCGACCGCCGGACAGACCACGAACACACGACCACCGCGCGCGATCGCGCGACGGATCGAACGCAGCGTGCGGGCCCACTTCTCGGCCGGCAGATGGAACGCACGCACGGCACGCCGTCCGGGCGGCCGCTTGCGCAGCGTCAGCACGTCGAGATCGCCGAACAACACCAACGCCAGCGTGCGCGGGATCGGCGTCGCGGTCATCACCAGCACGTGCGGATTGTCGCCCTTCTGCACGAGCTGCATGCGCTGCGCCACGCCGAAGCGATGCTGTTCGTCGACGACGACGAGGCCGAGCCCGGGCAGCGCGACGTCACCGGTCAGCAGCGCGTGCGTGCCGAACACCAGCAAGGGGCCCGTCGGCAGTCGCGCCTTGCTGCTCGCGGTGTGCAGCACGACGGCGACCCCGGTGCCGGCGAGCCAGCGCGCGACGTTCTGGTGGTGCTGTTCGGCGAGCAGCTCGGTCGGTGCCAGGAACGCCACGGCAGAGCCGCGCGCGAGCACCGCCAGGGCCGCACCGATCGCGACCGCGGTCTTGCCAGAGCCCACGTCGCCTTGCAGCAGCGCCCCCATCGCCGCCGGTCCGGCGAGCCGCCCCCAGATGCCGCGCAGGGCGGTGGCCTGGTCGTCGGTGAGCTGCAGCGGAATGCGCGCGAGGATGCGCGCCGCCAGCGCGTCGTCGACCGGGAACGACCGCGCCGACCGCGCCGACCGCGCGCGCCGGGCCCGCTCGACCGCGGCGAACAACTCCACCGCTTCGCGCACGGCGAAGTGGCGGCGGGCGCGTTCGTGCGTCGCGACGTCGGGCGGACGATGCATCGCCAGCAACAGCGGCCCCGGCGCGAGATCGTGCTCGCGCAGGCCCGCCGGCAACGGCGGCAACGCGAGGCCTTTGACGTCGAGGCCGGCGAGCGCGTGCGCGAGCCACTGCTGCAGCCGCGCCGCGCCGATCCCCTCGATCTCGCCGTAACGCAGCTGCACCTCACCACTCGGCTCGGCGGCCAACGACAACACCTTCGCCTGCTGCACGACGAACCGCCGGCCCTTCTGCGCGAGCACGCCTTCGACGCGACGCGCCTGGCCGACGGGATAGTTCTTCTTCAGCCAAGGCTGGTTGAAGAACGGCGCCTCGAACGTGCTGCCGTCGGCGCACGCGAACACGACCGTCGTCATCGAGCGACGCCCGGGCAGCCACGCGCTGCGCACGGTGTGCACCTTGCCCGACAGCCGCACCAGCTCGCCGACCGCGGTCTCGTCGGGAGCGGCCAGTTCGCGCAACGGCCGGCAGCGCCGCGGAAAGAACGTCAACAGGTCGAGTACCGTGCGGATGCCGGCGGCTTCCAGGCGGCGTGCGGCGGTCGGTCCCACCCCGGGCAGCACGGAGACCGCCGCGTCCGGCGCGATCCTCGCGTTCGCATCGACGGCTTTCGGCATCGGCGAAGGTGTAGCGCCCGCGGCCTCGCCACGGAACGGCGGCCCGTGGTAGCCTGCTCGCGCCGTGACCATCCCCGCGCACCAGCTCGCGTTCCTGCGCCAGTACGGATTCGACGAAGCGCTGCAGGCGCGCTGGCAGGCCGACGTTCGTTCGGGCCGGCTCGCCAAGGACAAGAACCTGGTCCAGGCGCCGATGACCGCCCCGCATCCGGGCACGATCGAGACGCTGCCTTCGCCGGGCAGCCCGCGCGCCCGCGAGCTCGAGCAGATCGGTCGCGACGCGATCGCACGCGGCGAGCTCGGCGTCGTCGTGCTGAACGGTGGCATGGCGACGCGCTTCGGCGGCGTGGTGAAGGGCGTCGTGCCGGTGCTGTCGCCGACCCGCTCGTTCCTGGCCCTCGTGGTCGAGGACCTGCGCCGCGCCGGCCAGGACGCCGGCGGCACGATCCCGCTGTTCCTGATGAACAGCTTCGCCACCGACCGCGCGACCAAGGCGCACTTCGCCGAGCATGCGAACTTCGGCGCCGAGCCGGAGTCCATCACGCACTTCACGCAATTCGTGGCGCTGCGCATGCACAAGGACGGCAGCCTGTTCGTGCAGCAGAACGGCGAAGTCTCGCCGTACGGTCCCGGCCACGGCGACCTGCCCGCGGCGTTCCGCGCCTGTGGCGCCATGCAGAAGTTCCGCGAACAGGGCGGCCGCCACCTGCTGGTGCGCAACGTCGACAATCTCGGCGCCCGCGTCGACCCGCTGATCCTCGGCCACCACATCCACAGCGGCCGCAGCGCCACCGTCGAACTGGCACCGAAGTGGCCCGAGGACGTCGGCGGCGCGCCCTACGTGCTCGACGGTCGCGTGCAGCTGGTCGAAGGACTGCGCTTCCCGCCGGGATTCGACCCCAACATCGTCGACGTGTTCAACACCAACACGATGTGGTTCGACGCCGGCGCGCTCGACCGCGATTTCGACCTCGGCTGGTACTTCGTCGAGAAGTCGGTCGAGGACAAGAAGGCGGTGCAGATCGAACACCTGGTCGGCGAGCTGACGGCCCACCTGCCGACCAGCTGGCTCCGGGTGACGCGCGACGGACGCCACACCCGCTTCCTGCCGGTGAAGGCCCCGGACGACCTCGCCACCGCGGTGCCGTCGATCCACACGATGTACGACGGCTGAACCACGGCCCCCCGAACTGCCGATGAGACCGCGGTCATGGCGACCGTGGCGAAGTCGGCGGCGATGAAGGTGCAGTACCAGGCGTGGCCCTACCCGGCCCTGCCCTTGCTGGCGTCGCTGCCGAGCACGCACCCGTTCGAACTGCACACCAGCTGGCTGTGGGACCGCGCCGGCAGCGGGCCGGCCCCCGAACGACCGCGCATCTGGATCGCCGGCTGCGGCACGTTCCAGCCGTACGCGTTCGCGGTGGCGAACCCCAACGCCGAGATCGTCGCGACGGACCTCAGCGAACCGAGCCTCGCGATCGCGCGGCGGCGCTGCCTGCTGCACCGGCGCCGCAACGTGCGCTTCGCGCCGGTCGACCTCGACGACCCAACGACCTGGCCCGACGGCGAGTTCGACCTGATCGAGTGCTACGGCGTGCTGATGAACGTCGCCGACCCGCTGGCGACGCTGCGCGGACTCGCCAGCCGGCTGACGAAGCACGGCGTGCTGCGGTTGATGGTCTACCCGCAGTGGTCGCGATCGCGCGTGTTCCAGCTGCAGCGACTGGCGCAGCTGCTCGGCCTGCACGCCGGCGACCGCTCGCATCCGCACGCCCTGCGCACGTTCGTGCGCCGGCTCGACCGCGCGCATCCGCTGCGCTTCGCGTTCACGACCTACGCCGACAGCAAGAACGACGCCGGCGTCGTCGACGGCTTCCTGCACGCGGGCGACCGCGGCTTCACCGGTTTCCAGCTCGGCGCGATGCTGCACGCCGCCGGCCTCGAGCCCGGCCACTGGTTCCACCGGCCGTGGGCGCAACCCGACCGCATGGCGGAACGCCTGCTGCTGCGCGACCGCAGCCAGAGCTTCGTGCTCGACCACCTCGACCTCTGGCAGGAGCTGCGCGGCAACTTCGTCGTGGTCGCCCGCCGCAGCGACGCCGGCCCACGGCTCGTGCAGGAGATCCGGCCGCACCCGCAGTTCACCGGCGGTGGCCTCGGCCTGCGCCACGCGTTGCGGCTCGCGCGCCTGCAGCTCGTCGGCGGTCGTCTGCCGGCCCGCACCGCCGACGGCGACGTGGTGTTGAAGCCCGCCGACGCGCGGGCCCTGGTGCGCGGCATGCCGAC
>JAEUHV010000115.1 GCA_016794485.1 Planctomycetota bacterium | reverse complement strand
CGCGGGTCTCGCCGGGTCGGATCCACACGTCGCCGAGCACGGCGACCGGTTCGGCGACGTTGCGCAGCAGCACCAGCGCGTCGTAGCGGCCCGGACGCAGCGGCTCGAGCGTGAACCGGCCGCCGCGGCGGCGCGACAGGTCGGTGGCGCGGGTCTCGCTGCGGCGCAGCGATTCGTCGACCGGGCGCAGCTGCAGCGAAAGCGCGCCATCGGCCAGCGAATCGGGCAGCAGAACCCGGCCGCGCAGGACGCCGTTGCGATCGATCTGGATGCGCACTTCCTGGCCCTGCTGCCAGAGCGGTAGCGAAGCCGCGAAATGCTGGTCGGTGTCGGCGCGCACCCGCAGTTTGCCGTTGGGCAACGGACCGTCGATGCGGAACCGGCCGTCGGCCCCGCTGCGGGTGCGCAACATCGCCATCGGTCGCCACGGGTCGCGTTCGTTGCGGCCCTCGCCGGTGACTTCCCACTGCACCTGGACGTCGGCGTTCTCGACCGGATTGCCTTCGTCGTCGACGACGAGACCGGCCACCAGGGCGGGCAGTTCGCCGAGCACGACGGTGCCGAGTTCGATGCGCTGGCCGCCGCGCAACGCCGGCAGGTTCACCCGCGCGCCGAGGCAGGACGGGGCAGCTACCCCGGCGGGGGCCGCAGGCAACGGCAGGCGCAGTTCGAGCACGAACTGCTCGGCGTCGGTGCGCGGGGGCAGCACGAGATCGAAGCTGCCGTCGCCGACCGGGTCGACCGTGGTCTCGAACAGGTCGCGGTCGACGCGCCACAACGCCGTGTTGATCGGCGTGTCGCGGACCGGTTGCAGTTGCTGCGGGTCGGCGCCGCCGATGGCGAGGCGGCCGGCGACGACCACGTGTTCGGGGCCGAGCGCCACCGTCACGTCGACGACCTGCCCGGGTTCGCCCGGCGGCGACAGTGGGCCGAGCATCTGGTGTTTGCGCACGTTCGGCCAACGTGCGGTCAGCTGGATCGGCACGCCTACCTGGTGCCATGGCAGCACCACCGGTGCGTCGCCGGGCGGTTTGTCGACACGTTGCTGGCCGAGGCCCGGCGGCAACCGCAGCCCTTCGTCGGGGGCGGTGATCGGCGCCGCGGCCGCCAGCGCCACCACCGCCCGCGACAGCACCGGCATGCCGCGCT
>JAEUHV010000111.1 GCA_016794485.1 Planctomycetota bacterium | reverse complement strand
GGCCGAACTGCAGATCGAACTGCCGCGGCGCACGGTCGTCAGCGGCCAGCTGGTCGCCGAACGTGGCCCGGTGCCGCTGCGCGGCGGCGAAGTGCTGCGCATCCGCGACGCCGGCGGCCAGGTCGCGTTCGTGACCGCCGACGCCGAAGGCCGCTTCCGTTGTCCGGAGCCGCTGTCGCCCGGCTGGGCCAACGTGCGCGTCGTCGCGGGCGGCTTCGTGTTCCAGCGTTCGGTCGAACTGGAGGTCGACGTGCGGCTCGAGGAAATCGCCGCGAACGAACTCGAGCTCGGCGTCATCGCGCCCGCCATCGTGCGCGGCCGACTCGTCGACGACGCCGGGGCGCCGGTCGTCGGTGCAGCGATCGTGCGCACCAAGCCCATCCCGGACGGCGACAAGTTCACCGATGCGGCCAACGCCCTCGACCTGTCGTCGATGGGCAACCAGTTCATGCAGCTGTTCGTTTCGGATCGCGACGAACTGCTGGCCACGACCGCCAAGGACGGGTCGTTCGAACTGGTGGGAGTGAAGCGCGGCCCCAGTCTGCTGCGCATGACGCAGCGTGGCCGCGGCAGCGTATTCCGGCTGGTGATGACGGAACCGTCGACGCAGCAGGATCTCGGCGAGATGACGATGCCGAAGGGGCGTCGCATGCGCGGCCAGGTGATGCGCGGCGCCCGACCGGTCGCCGGCGCCACCGTTTCGGCCATGGACACCGGAACGCGCGCGCAGGCGCAGACCGTCACCGACGGCAACGGCAACTGGGTCCTCGACGATCTCGCCCCCGGTGACTACCGCGTGCGCGCCCGCTTGCCGACCCAGCCCGCCGGCAGTCCGCCGCGCACGGTGCGCGTCGGCGACGGTCAGGCGCTGGCCGACCTGCGCATCGTGCTCGAATCGGGCCGAACCGTCGCCGGCAGCGTGCTCGGCCGGAACGGCCAGCCGCTGTCCGGTGCGGCGATCGCCGTGCGCGGCGGTCGCGGCACCACCACGGTGTCCGCCGACGACGGCACGTTCCTGGTCGAGTTGCCGGTGCGCTCCGTCGAACTGCAGGTGACCGCGCCGGATCGTTCCGTGAGTTCGGTGGTCGCCGTGCCCGCGACGCGCGATCGCATCGACATCCGGCTCGACACGCCGCCGGTGTGCACGATCAAGGCCCGGCTGGCGGGCTTGCCCGGCCGCAGCCGCCTGCCGTCGGCGCGCCTGCGGTTCGTGCCGATGGTCGGTGACGAGGAAGGGGATGCCCGCACCTGCTGGACCGAGACCGCCGACGGGGAACTGCAGTGGCGTCACTGTCCGGCGGGTCCGGTGCGCATCGAGATCTGGTGCGATGGCCATGCCCCGTTCTCGCTGCGGCGCGACCTCACCGCCGACGATGTGCACGACCTCGGCGAGATCCTGCTGGAGCCCGGGGCGCGACTGCTGGGGCGCGTGGTCGGCAGCGATGGCAACCCGGTCGACAATGCGATCGTGATGCTGGGCGAGGAGTCGGACCTCGAGTCGTTCGAGGCCGGCGTGCGCACCGCGGCCGACGGCACGTTCGCGCTGCAGGGTGTCTGCAGTCGCGCCCGGAAGGTCCTGGTGCGTTCGCCCGGACACGCCAGCAAGGCGATCGAACTGACGCTGCCCGACGACGTGCTGGCGCCGGAGCCGCTGGTGATCCGGCTCGAACGTGGCTCGACGATCGAAGTCGCGGTCGCGCGGCAGGCGCGTGGCTCGGGCTACGTGCACCTGCGTCGCGCGGGGCTGCTGGTCGCCATCGCCGAGATCGACGACCAGGGCAAGGCCTGGTTCGCCAACCGCAGCGCGGGCACCTACACCGTGAACGTGGTCGGCACCGACGAAGGCGCGCGGCCGGTGACCGTGTCGGCCGAGCTGCCGCGCGTCGTCGTGTCGTTGCCGTAGGCGAGGCCGGCGGGAGATCGGGCGAGCATCGCCGCGCGCGGCGCACTACGTTCGGCGGGCCATGCTGCGGTTCGTGCCCTTGGTACCGTTGCTCGTTCTCGTCGCTTGCGGCCGCCCTTCGTCCGGAACCGGGGCCGCGTCGCCGCCACCCGCGACACCGTCGCCAGGGTGGAACGACGAGCAGGTCGCGGCCGAGGTGGCGATCGCGCGCAGCGGCTGTGTGCGCTGCCACGCGGCGCCCACCAGCACGAACGCGCGCTGGGCGCCCGTCGCGGGGCCGGCCCTGGCTGTGGCTGCGGCGTGGCGGCGCACTCCGGACGGCGGCGCGTTCCTGCGCCAGCACCACGGCGGCGACGCGGCCGCGGACCTGCACGCGTACGTTGCTTCGCTAGCGCCCGCTTCCACGGCAGCACACGTGGTGGTTTCGCCTGCGGCGCTCGAACGCGGCGACCGGCTCGTGCGCGAGCTCGCGTGCCAGGCGTGCCACGCCCCGGCCGACTTCGCCGGGCTCGCGGCGCGCACCGACCATGCGACGTTGGCGGCGTTCCTGCAGCAACCCGACGCGCGGCGGCCGGGGCTCGTGCATCCGCCGCTTTCGCACGGCGAGGCCGTCGACATCGCCACGGCCCTGCTGCGCGCGCAGGCCGGCGCCGCCGAGGTCGTGCCGGG
>JAEUHV010000371.1 GCA_016794485.1 Planctomycetota bacterium | reverse complement strand
CCTCGCCGCGCACCCACAGCTCCACCGTGAACGCGCCGTCCGGCAGCATCGTCGGGTCGTTCGGCAACGACGCGCACGCGCTGGTGCCGTCGAGCACCAGGGCGCCGGGATGCGCTGCCGGCGTGCGGCCGAGGTCGGCCGGCGGCGGCAGCTGCAGGCCGAAGCGGCGGCGCGGCAGGCCGACGCGCCGGTCGGCGGCGAGATAGTCGGCGCGCACCTCGATCTCGGGCAACACGAACGGCTGGGCCGCGTCGCCGGTGCGGCGCACGGCGAACGTCGTGGTGCCGTCGCCGGCGACCGGTGCCACCACGTGCTGGTGGTCCGGCGTGAACGTCCAGCCTTCCTGCGGCACCGGGATCAGCTCGTACTCGACCGGGCGCCGGGCCGGGTTGTTGCAGCGCAGCGTCACGATCGCGTCGACGCTGCCGTCCGCCCCGATCGGGGCGCCGCTGCCCGCCGCGACGCATGCGGTCACCTTGGGTTCGAGGGCAGCGTGCACGCGCGCACAGTCTTCGCTGATCTCGCCGGTGATCGCCTTCGGGTCGATCACGGTGCCGACCGGCAGCGCCGCGACGGTGATGCCCTCGGGCCGCACGGTGACGACGTGGTACTGGTGCAGGTAGCCGGCCTGCGGCGCTTCCATCTCGAGGTGCGCGCCGACCGACGCGACCGTGTAGTACTGGATGCCGTCCTTCACACCGTCGTAGCGCATGCGGTGGATGTGGCCGGCGAACACGGCGGTCACGTTCCCGGCCTTGGCCAGCAGGCCGTGCACACGCTCCCAGTCGTCGCCGTACTGCGCGAGCCAGCGCGGGTGGTGCAGGAACACGAACACGTGCCGCGCGGCCTTGTTGTCGGCGAGGGTCTTGTCGAGCCAGGCGAACTGCTCGGGACTCATGCGCTGGCACTCGGGCTTGTTGAAGTTCTTCTCGCCGGTCTTGGGATCGCCCTCGTCGGAGTAGAGCGCCACGAACAGGCACTGCTTGTGCCGCACCGAGTACCACAGCGGACCGAACGTCGTCTCGTAGTGGCCTTCGTGTTCGCCGACCGGCTTCTTGTCGCCGCGCCAGTAGATGTCGTGGTTGCCGGCGACCGGGAACCACGGCATGCGCAGCTTGCCCATCGCGTCCTTGAACTCCTTCGCCTGCGCCAGCCAGGCGTCGGTCGCGTTGTAGCCGTTGACGAGGTCGCCGACGGTGAACACGAGATCGGGGTCGAGCAGGTTGGTGTCGGCGACGGCGACCTTCAGCACTTCGATGCCTTCGACCGGGCCGCCGGTGCGGTCGCCGAACACGACGAAGCCGAACGCGTCCTCTTCCTTCGGCAAGCGCAGCAGTTCCTTGCCGGCCTTGCGGTCGGTGTCGAGGCGCGGCTGTTGGGCCGTGGCCGCGGCGGCGAGTGCCAGGGCGAAGACGGGAAGGAGCCGGGACGCGCGGGCGGACATGGCGGCAGTGGACCGACCGGGGCGGTCTTGGAACAGGAGGGTTCGGTCAGTTCTGTGTTAATGGACAGGGGGCGATTTCCCCCGCGTGCGCGGGGACGACTAGCCTCCTTGAGTGACGAACGTGGTGAGGGTCGGTTCACCCCCGCGTGCGCGGGGACGACGGGCCGGCGCTGACGGTCGATTCGCCTCGCCCCGGTTCACCCCCGCGTGCGCGGGGACGACTGGATCCCTGGCTGATGCGCTGACCGTCCAGGCGGTTCACCCCCGCGTGCGCGGGGACGACCACGACCTTGCGCCGCGCGTCATCCAGTACAACGGTTCACCCCCGCGTGCGCGGGGACGACGCGAGATTGAGCGTGTCCAGATACGCCTTCATCGGTTCACCCCCGCGTGCGCGGGGACGACTCCTTGATGACCAGGTCGAGATCCTGCCCCATCGGTTCACCCCCGCGTGCGCGGGGACGACGTCCCCGACATGGTCGCGACCGTGCCGCCCGGCGGTTCACCCCCGCGTGCGCGGGGACGACATCGAGATCGAACCCTCTGGGCGTCGTGTCGCCGGTTCACCCCCGCGTGCGCGGGGACGACCTATCGTCTCCGACGATCTCGCCAGCCGTCGGCGGTTCACCCCCGCGTGCGCGGGGACGACCCTCGATCGCGAACACCTGCGGCGAGAACGTGCGGTTCACCCCCGCGTGCGCGGGGACGACCAGCGCACGACCTGGCGGCCGGATTGGTCTGGCGGTTCACCCCCGCGTGCGCGGGGACGACTCGTCGGCCACGCCGGCCTGGAACCCGCGCGACGGTTCACCCCCGCGTGCGCGGGGACGACCAGAAGCCCTCTTCGTGGGCAACGCGCTCTTCCGGTTCACCCCCGCGTGCGCGGGGACGACGGCCCCTCGACGCGCAACGACCAGGACGGCATCGGTTCACCCCCGCGTGCGCGGGGACGACGCCCCGACACGGTGGAAGGAAGCGCCGAGCGACGGTTCACCCCCGCGTGCGCGGGGACGACCACGGAGAGCACGCGCCAGTAGCGGTCGAACGCGGTTCACCCCCGCGTGCGCGGGGACGACGCCCCGACACGGTGGAAGGAAGCGCCGAGCGACGGTTCACCCCCGCGTGCGCGGGCACGACGTCCGAGTTCACTTGCGCACCTTCCCGGCCTTCGGTTCACCCCCGCGTGCGCGGGGACGACGGCCACGCCTCGACGACGAGGCCGACGTTCCACGGTTCACCCCCGCGTGCGCGGGGACGACTCCTCGCGCTTGGCCTCGCGGTCGGCGATCACCGGTTCACCCCCGCGTGCGCGGGGACGACACCAACGAATGGTGCCTTGGTTGCAATTGGGCCGCAAGAGCTGCGTGCAGTCAGTGCACACCCTGGTTGTCAAAGTCCGTCGGTGTCGCCCGCCTTCGGGTGACGTTCGCCAGCCTTTCGTGGATGCCGGCGAAGCAGGCACAAGCCGTCGAGGTCGGTCAGCTCAGCTGTGCCGGTCCCGAAAGTCCGGTAAGAGAATCCCTGTGGTGTGCGATCACTCCATATCTGGATCGAGTATCCGCCGTGGTTCCGGTGGATCGCCGTTCTCCACAGGATCTCCCGGATCCGGGAGCTGGGATTCCCCAGGAAGACCCCCGATCGAACCTCCACCAGCCAGCGACTCAGCAGTCCCCGCAAGCTCGTCGGGGATCTCTCCACCAGCATCACCAGCATCGAGCACCTCCGCGATGTCCGGCAGCACGCGTTCGAGCAGGCGCTGTCGGTAGAACTCGTCCCGGCAGCGCATGCGAACTCGCCGCTCCAGTTCCTCGTGTTGCCCGGTAGCGACGATGTCGAAGGCCATCGGGACCGTGATCGCGGCCTTGTAGAGGTCGGCGACGTCGTAGACGAAGGAGAGTTGCTTGCCGGTGTGGATGAAGCCGATGGCAGGTGAGTAACCGCCGGTCAGGATCGCTGCGTGGCAAATCCCGTAGAGGCAGGAGTTGGCGGCCGAAAGGGCTCGGTTGATCGGGTCCGCGCGGTGCCACGATGCCTGGTCGTAGTTGCGACCTGTCCAGGTCACTCCGGTTCGAGCAGCCTCGGAGCGGTAAAGGTTGCGCACCCGGTTGCCCTCCATCGCGCGGATCGACTCCAGAGTTGTGCCGGCGGGAATGATCTCCGGGAAGCGCTTGGCGTACATGCGGCGGATCACTGCCAGGCGTCGGTCAGGCGCGGCCCAGGCTGCAGCTTGCGTCAGCAATCGCGACGCGCTGTGTGTTCCTCCGGTGCCGTACGAGTAGAAGCGAACGCCTTCTTCGCCTGACCACAACAACAGGGTGTTGTTGTCCGCGAGCATGCGCGCAGCTGCGTGCGTGAGCGTGGTGCCGGGGCCCAAGAGAATCGTCGCGAACTGGTCCAGAGGTAGGCGACTGCTGCCACCCTTCGCATCGAGGAAGACCAGCGCCTCGTGTTCTTTCTCCAGTCTGCCGTGCTCGAGGTAGAGGTGGCTCCAGCGGTCCGAGAGCCTGGGCAGTGCATGCAGATCGCGTGGCATCGCTCACCGCATGGGGCGGAAGGACAGCATGCCGAATCCATACGCGCGCGCCGGGCCGATCCCGCCAGTGACGGCCTTGCGGAAAGCCGAGACGTCGGTAACCCGCAGCACGCCTTCGAACGTCACTCCTTCGATGGTCACGGTGCGGGCCTCGTCGCCGGTACCGCGCCGCCCGCGAACGGCCGCGTGATCGAGAATGCGAAGGTTGGGTTCGCCGGACCATCCAGCGACCAGTTCGAAGCCCGCAGCGGCGGCTTTGCGCAGCAACCAGTTCACCCTGGCTGCGTGGTCGCGAAGGGGGACCCGCTTGCCGTGGCGACGGCGACCGTCCTCCCGGGTCTTGGTGTCGATGCGCCGGGTCGGATTGGCCAGTACACGGAACAGCAGGATCGAGTCCGGCTGCACCGTCGCCAGGTCGGCATCGAGGTCGCGGATCTCGATGCTGGTTCGATCTCGCGCCACGAGCGCCGAGTTCGGCAAGTGCTGCCACTGCGGTATGGAGTTGGACTGCACCAGCAGCGTGCAGTTGCCGTGGTCATCCAACTCCACGCGATGCAGGACTCCCATGGCCGCACGCGCGGGCCCTTCGGTGCGCGGGAATGCGGCCATCACGAGGCTGTGCATTCGCTGTGGGTCGGCCAAAGCAGCGCGCACCACGTGGTCGGCTGGATCCAGGCACAATCGGGAGATCTTCACGGGCTGCTCGATCCTCCTTCCGGTGCGAAGTCCAGCCAGCATTCGTGCACCTGCCGGAAGGCGAACTGGCGATCGTCGGAAGCGAGGCGAATCGGGTCGTCGGGCCGAGGCGAACCTGCGATACCGGCCGGCGCGTCCATGATCACCCTGAGGCGTGACTCTGCGCCGCGTGCGAGGGGGGCGTGACGCAGGGCGTCTTCGGGGGATGTTGGTGCGACAGCGAGGAAAATGGGCTCGCTGGGGACGCATGATCGCCGACCGAGGAACATCGGCCACACCGGGTCCTGGACCGCGGCTGCGATCCGGTCCAACAGGGCGTTGTCGTCACCACCGACTGCGACTGTGAAGGCCGCATCGACGAGGTAGAAGCGCTGCGTGAGCACGGTCTTGTCCTTCAGACCCCACATCGAGTGAGGCTCGCCGCGGAAGGTCCCTGCGCCGACGGTATGCAGGTCGCGGATGATCCTGCCAGGACGGTCCACGCGCACGGCCATGCGCAGGCGACGGAGCTGGTCGAGCGTGTCCTGGTCATCGCGGCGCATGCCCAAGGCGCAGCCGAGGAGGCCGAGCACCCCGCTCTTCGATGGCTCGGCGTCGGTGTCTCGGATCGAATAACGACCTCTCGTTCCCCATGCTTGCATCGGCCCTTCGAGCCGCAACACCAGGGACCTCATGCTCGACCGGCTCCGTCGGTCGACGCAGCGAGTACCGCGCTGATCAGGGCGTTGACCTCGCTGGCGCGGGTGATGCCGTCGCCAGCCGGCAGGGTGCGGTCGGCGACTGAGATGCACTTCTGGAGGTGTCGGCTTCCCGACATCCCCTTGACGCTGGCGAAGTAGTTCTCGAGTGCGGCGATCGAAACGTCGACGAGATCGCTGTCTTCCCTGGGCCGAGCGGGTTTCAGGAACGCATTGGCGAGGGACACGGGCGCGCCACCGGACCGTACGATCGCGAGCACATAGCTCGGGGGGTTGTGGGCAGCCATGCTGTTTTGCTTGCCCGTGGGAATCGCTTCGATCGCTGCACGGAGGAAGCCGCGGAGGCTCGGCTCCAGCATGTCGCCATCGCCGAGGTTGGTGCGCAATGCGGCGCAGTCGACCACGAGGTAGCGGTAGAAGCAGCCGCTGCTGAACTGCACGGTGCCCATCATGTCGGACCCGGTGGTGTCCGCGCTGCGGAGGTCGTCGACTGCCGTGAAGAAGTCGAAATCCATCGCCATGCGGTTGGTCGAGATGGCCTGAGCCACCTGGCATGCGGCCTCCACATTCCACGACGGGTCGTCAGCGATCATCCGGCCGAACAGGGCGATGTCGGGCGTCTTGGTCGCGTTCTTCATCACTTCGGCAATGCGCTTGCCGAGGTCCTTGGGGAACTCGGCCTTTGCCTGCGCCTTCTTCGCGCCTTGCTTCTTCGGCTTGTCGTCGTTTTCGGGTTTGCCCTTCCCGCTCTCGACGACCTGCGCGATCGCCGGCCAGTTCTCGTGCAGGAGCTTGGCGATGTCTTGGATGGCACGCATCGGCAGGAACAGCAGGTACTCGGTCTTGTGGTTCTCCTCCGCGCCCTTGACACCGAATCCAGCGCCCTCGACGGCTGCCGTTGCCGCGGCGATGGAGTCGTTGTCGGTGTGACCTTCGGCTACCAAGGCCTCCGCAACCTGCTCCACGAGGCGCTTCGTGCGAGCTCCGAGCATCGAAGCGTCCACTTCGCCACCGACCTTGAACGCCTCGCGAATCGCGCGCTTGAAGCACTGGCTCGAGATGCGCGCGCGGCGATGACCGCCAAACTCGCAGTCCTTCGGGGCACCCGTGTCGTCTCGGTTGAGGTTCGAGGGGGCGAAGTTCTGCAGGATGTGAAGTTCGATCTTGGTCATGACTGCGGTTCCTTCTCTTGGTTCTCTTCGCTGACGCTTCCCCAGAAGTCCTTGGCCCAATCGCGACGCGCCCAGTTCTCGTCGAAGTCCCAGTTCTTGAGTGCGCGCAGCAAATCGCTCCAGTCGAGGCCGATTCCTTCGGTGGCCAGGATGGCTACGAGTTGTCGGAGATGTTGGCCGACATCCTCGAAGCTGGCATCGAGCATGGCGACGAACCTGCTCTCGATGCTCTGCGAACGTCTCTTCTCGGTGGATCGTCGGAGGGCACCTCCGAGCGTGCAGGAGCCATGCAACGGGTGCAGCGCGAACAAGCCGGCTACGGTCAGGATCGCTCGCTCGATCTTGGGTCGACGGTCCCTGGGGAAGAACCGGGCCACGATTGGGTAGGCCGCGGCCTCGCAATCCGGGGCGAGGCTTCGGCGCAGAGCCGCCAGAGCTCGGCGGTCGTCTCGCTGGGCGAGTTCCAGGAGGTGGGAGACCAGAGGGGCAGTCGGCTGTAGATGGCTCACGATGAGGCGACCTCGCGTGGAGAGGAGACTGCGCCCAGTTGACGGCGGAACTTCGCCGCGGCAATTGCCGCGGCGCGGCGCATGCGCGCCTGTTCGCCCAGGCTCGCGATGGCTCTGGAGTAGCCGGCCCTTGCGATCTCGATGGCCGCGCCGAGCAGCTCCTTGTGCGCCACTTCAGCCTGCTGGGCCGACAGTCGGTCGAGGAAGGAGGAGAACACAGCTTCGCAACTGGCCCAGTAGGCTGGTTCGACGCCGAGGCTGGTGACCAGCCTGCTGACATCCTCGGCGTCGGGATCGCGTCCGCCCGGTGCCAGTGCGAGCTTCGCGAAGTACCGAAGGCCGTCCCGCAGGACGCGGAAAACCGAGTCGAGGGTGGTCGTGGCCCGCCGCACTTCCGCGGCGGCATCCGCGTCGCCAAGGAGGCTGGCAGCAGCATGAACTTCGTCTGATCGCTCAAGTTCGACACTTGCCTTGTCGGTCGCGATGCCAAGCGCGGTGATCGTGAAACGGCGGTTGGCAGGCACGACGGCCCTGGCCTCTCGGCTGGCAAGTTGTGCCAAGGCTCGTGGTCGCTGATGGAGTGCTTCTCCTTGCTCGACGGACTGGAACAACGCGTGGCTGCTCCGCCAGAACGCCCGACCGCTGTCGATGCGAGCTGCTCGCCATCCATTCTTCGGGTCCGCTGTCCAAGCCACCATGGGGTCGCGAGCAGCCTCGGCTGCCTGGCCTTGCCAAGCTGCGCGCTTCCATCCGACGACCATGCCGCTGTCCACGACGAGCTCGATCCGGCGCGACAGCCAGGTGAGGGCATCGAGCCACCCAAGGGGCACCCGTTTCGGCTCGTCCGAGCACCGCATGTCGGCCAGTTGTGGAGCCTGCTCCCAGTGGGGGAGATCCTCCCTTCCGCCCGGAATCGGGACGTCGCGCGAAGGGTCGTAGACGAGCAGGTTGCACGCCAGAGACTCGAATAGCGTTTCACCTCGCACGAGGATGACAGCGGTGGCGGTCAACGGTCCGGCGGTCGCTGACTTTGGGCGTCCGCTGACCAATCCGCCGACGTCGAAGGACTGGCGAGCGATCAGCCACCGCGCCGCGACGGCCGGCTCCAACGGTGCTCCCTTTCCCGTTGGTCTGTGGTTGAAGAGTCCCGTGCCGGCTCCCCAATTGGACCGTGGAGTGAGCAAGGTGCTTGGATCTGCGGCTTCGACGTCGAGTCCACGCACCTGTGCGAACGGCCGTACCGGGTCGAACAAATCCAGGCGATCGCGCACGCGATGCAGGTAGTCGCGGACTTTGGCTTCCGGGAACCTGCCTTGCTTCGCCAGGTCGACCCATGCAGCCATGGTCTTTGGGCCGTCGATGCTGCGGTGGATGATCGCCAGAAGGAAGCGCGTCAGCGCAGCGGTGACCAGTGGGGAAGGCTCGGATAGCCCCTTCAACTCATGCGCACGGGTAAGGGCTTCGACGAGTCCGAGGTGGACCACGTTACCAGCCCTGTCCGTACATGGCAGCCAAGGCTCGCTGCACAAATGGAACTCTTCCGCGGGCGCCTTCATCGCGGGCAACCCTTATCGAGGTCGCCGCTCGATTACTAGCCCGAGTACCTCGTCCAGCATCAGCCGACAGTTCGCAATGTCCGCGATGCCCCGCACAAAGGCCAGGGGGCGTCGGTGGCGCAGTAGAGGCTGCTTGCGCCATTCGCCAGGTGGGGCTTGCGCGAGCAACGCCGCGACGATGTCCGGCCGTGAGATGCTGACCGAGCATCGCACCAGCGCATCGACCGAAGCGTGCGTCGGTTCCCGTTCCAGATCGATGGGCTGGCTGCCGGCTGCGTCCAGACAGGTTCGGCCGTCGATCAAGTGCAAGCAGACTGCATCCACGGCCGGGGGGCCAAGGCGCGTCATTGCGCGCAGAGATTCGTGCAAGGCCGGATCCTCATCGTCGCGCGATGTGACCAGGAAGTCGCCGAGGAAGTCGTCGGGGTCATCGGGCCGCGGCATCAGTCGCCCCTTCGCCGATGCCTTGTCGGCCAGACTTTGCTGCTCGTGTCGAGCCATACACGGGGCAAGCAGGTTGGCTGCCTCCGGTGGGTCCGCGGTCACATATACGCACTCCACGAGGTGCTCGATGTCGCTTGGCAAGCGGATGGAACTTCGGCCTTCGAGGATGCGCAGCGTCCGCCTCATCACGAGTTCGGAGTAGACAGGTGCGATGCTGTCGAGTGGGGCTTCATGCCATGGCCCGTCGGGGACCACCACGGACAGGCGTGGGGAGGCGTGCGCGTCTGGGCGGCCCGTTCGTCGGTGGCGATGAAGCCGTCCGGCTCGCTGCAACAGCAGGTCGACGGGTGCCAGGTCCGAGCGCAGCCAGTCGAAGTCGATGTCGAGGCTTTGTTCGAGTACCTGGGTCCCGACGATAAGGCAGCGGTGAGGACGCTGTCCGTCGCGGCCCAACCAGGAGAGCAGGGTTCGTTCGCGGGCTAGGCGATCCGGCGGCAGCATGCGGGCGTGCAGTAGCAACACCTGCAGGTTCGGGTCGGCGCTGCGCACGGCTTGCGTCACCGCTTGGGCGCGGCCGACGGTGTTGCAGATCCACCCTGTGCACCCGCCGTCGCGCAATTGACGCAGTAGTGTGTCGACGAGCTGTGGTAGGTCGTCGGGCTCCTTTACCAGGGCGACGTCTACGGGAGAGGAGCGTGGGGAGAAGGTGCTGTACTTGAGTCCGCTGCGGGTGCGGACAGCGATGCGTGGATACGGCGTCGGCATCGCGGGGTGCTCCTTGCTGCGATCGTCGCGGCCCCATGCTGCGAGAAGTTCTGCACGACGGTTCGATGGCAGGGTTGCCGACAGCAGAACGACGGTGCTGCCCATCGCCGTCAACCACTGGACGAGGCGGTCGAGCAGCGTGGACGTGAAGGTGTCATAGGCGTGGACCTCATCGAGGATCACGACCTTGCCAGCCAAGCCTGTGAGGCGGACGAAGCCGTGCCGGATGCGAAGCACGCCGAGAAGGGCCTGATCCACCGTGCCCACCGCGTTTCCCGCCAACAAGGTCCGCTTGCTCTTCAGGAACCACGTGTTGGCGTGCACATCGCCTCCCTCTTCGGGGTCGTAAACGGCGCGGACGAGCAGTCGGAACGAATCGACGAGGCTCGCTTCGCCATGGGCCAGGACGAGTTGGCTCGCTTCGCCGAGGTGATTCGCTCGCAGGTGACGTTCCACGCGCCCCAGCATCTGGTTGGCGGTTGCTTGCGTGGGCAGCCCGATGAACACGCCGCCACAGCCGCTCGCCGATCTCGCCGCCTCGGCCAGGGTGAGCGCCGCCTCGGTCTTGCCTTCGCCCATCGGCGCTTCGATCACGATCAAGGCGGGTTCGATCAGCCCAGCCGCAATGCGGTCTGCTTCGGTGTGGAGCGGCCATGGAGTCAGGGCGGGGAACAACTCGTCGAAGCCGCGTCGGTTCGCCGAGGGAAAACGGTGCAGTCCAACCGCGTCCAGGGCGGAAACCGCCCGCCTCTTTGCGAGCAGCCAATAGTCCGCAGCGAGCAAGGATGGTTGCTCGTAGGGGAAGTACTCGACCATGGAGCCGATCCAGTCGGCGACGCTGGTGAGACCTGCGACGAGCACGAACCAAGGGTGGTCGGTGGAGAGGTTGCACGAGCCGAGAGCAACGGGCTGCAGCACGTCATGCAACTCTTGCCGCAGATGGTCGCGGACCCGGTCCCAAGCTTCGCCGCCACTTTCACGCCGACTCAGGTCGAGGCAGGTGTTTGCTGGGAACTCGCCATGATGTGCCGCTACGGCACGCGCGACAGGGAGTGCGAGTTCGCCGAGTTGCGGGTTCATCGCCTTCTCGAGGAGACTCAGGCCAACGCGTCCGTGGTCCATGTCACCGGGGCGTACCAGGAACGGCAGACCAGAGCCGCTCAGTGCCATTCCAACGGGTGACTTTGCCTGGAAGGCGGGTGTCGCTTTGCCGAAGTCATGCAGCGCGATGGCCCAGGCCAACAGATTCGTGGCCGAGTCCCCGGGCAAAGCCAGGGGAGTGCGCAGGCGGGATGCAAGCGCCTCGGGAATGCGCCCGTCGAGCAATGTGACGGCAACTGCTGCCACATCGAGCATGTGGTACAGCAGCGGATGGGCTGGAACGTGGTCTCCGTCCTGGGGGCGGGCTTTGCCCCAGAGTCGCCAGTGCAGACCAGGCGGTGCGTTCTTCGCCCATTCCCGCACCATGATCGATGAGTCGCCGGGTTGGTCCATCGACTTGGTCAGGCTGCATCAGCTGGTGCGTGGAGACCACGCACGATCAAGAACTACCGCAGGTCGAGGGTGCCCGTGCTGTCGCCGAATCGTTCGTCGCGGCAACCGTACGCCTGCAACACCGCCAGGTACAGATTCGCCATCGGCGTGTCCTTGCCGAGCCGGACGTGCGCCCCGCCGCGATGCACCCCGCCACCGCCGCCGCACAGCAGCACCGGCAGATCGTCGTGGTTGTGCCGGTCGCCGTCGCCGATGCCGCTGCCGTAGACCACCAGCGTCTGGTCGAGCAGGCCGCCGTCGCCTTCGCGATGCGCCGTCAGCCGCTGCAGGAACACCGCGAACGCCTCGGTGTGGAAGCGGTTGATCTTGCGGATCCCGGCGAGCTTCTCCGGCTTCTTGCCGTGGTGGCTGAGGTCGTGGTGGCCTTCGGGCACGCCGAGGAAGTCGTAGCCGCGGTTGCTGCCCGCGTTGCCGAGCATGAACGTCGCGATGCGCGTGCGGTCGGTCGCGAACGCCAGCGCCAGCAGTTCGTACATCGCAGCGAGCTTGTCGGCGAACGTGCGCGCCGCCAGCACGCCGGCCGGCGGTGCGGGCTGGTCCGCGGCCGGGGCCTCGACGCGCTGCAGCCGTTGTTCCAGTTCGCGCACTGCGGTGAGGTACTGGTCGAGCTTCTGCCGGTCGGTGCTGCCGAGCCGCCCTTGCAGCGCCTTGCTGTCGGCGAGCACGGCGTCGAGCACGCTGCGCCGCGTCGCGCGGTCGCGTTCGGCCGCCGCCGCGTCGCGGGCCCGGTCCGGGTCGCCGAACAGCCGCGCGAACACCGCGCGCGGGTCGTGTTCCTTCGCCACCGGCGTGCCCGCGTTGCGCCAGGCGATGTTGTTCGAGTAGGCACACGAGTAGCCGGAGTCGCAGATGCCGGCCTGGTTGCCCTTCTCCATGCCGAGTTCGAGCGAGGCGAACGTGGTCGCGCCGCCGGTCTGTGCGGCGAGCACCTGGTCGACCGACACCCCGGCCTGCAGGTCGGCGCCGCCGGTCTTCTTCGGGTGCGCGCAGGTCAGGAACGAACCCGCCGCGCGGGCGTGGTCGCCGGGGCCGTCGCCGTGCGCGCGGCCGCCGTCGATCGCGAGCCCGGAAAACACCGTGACGCGGTCGCGGACCGGCGCCAGCGGTTCGAGCAGGAACGGCAGCGCGAACGAACGGCCCGTCTGCGCTGGCGTCCAGTCGTCCATCTTCTTGCCGTTCGGCGCGAACACGAACAGCGCGCGGCGCGGCAGTGCGCGGGTGGGGGCCAGGGCCGGCTGCATCGCCTCGAGCCACGGCAGGGCGATGGCGGCACCGGTGCCGCGCAGGAACGTGCGGCGGTCGAGGGCGAGGCGACGGAGCGGCGGCATGGGGGCGCGCATCATCGTCGCACGGCGGGGGCGGGGGAAGGGGCGCTGCTGCGGCGCCGGAACGGCGGGCTCAGCACGACCTCGCGCACGAGGTCGCGCAGCGTGACCTTGCCCGTATTGCGCAGGGCGTCGGCGCGTGCGTCGAGGTGCAGCCGGTCGATCGGGGTGGCGTCGCGGCCGACGGCGTAGACGAACAGTCGCGTCAGCAGCGTGCGCACGAACGCCGGATCGTCGGCGATGGCACCGGCGAGCGGGGCGAGGCCCTGCACGATGCGGCCGTCGGGCAGCTCGCCGCGCGTGTCGATCGCGCCGCCGCGGTCGGCGGTGCGGAAGCGCCCGACGGCGTCGAAGTTCTCGAGCGCGAAGCCGAGCGCGTCCATGCGCACGTGGCAGCCGGCGCACTCGCGTTTCGCGCGATGCTGCGCCAATTGCTCGCGGAACGACGCGGTGCTGTCGATCTTCGCTTCGCCGGCGAGCGTGTCGTTGCCGGGCGGCGGGGCCGGCGGGGCGGCGCCGAGCAGGTTGTCGAGGATCCACTTGCCGCGCTTCACCGGCGAGGTGCGCGTCGGGTTGCTGGTCAGCAGCAGCACGCTGGCCTGGCCGAGCACGCCGCCGCTTGCGCGGTCGTCGGCGGCGAGCGGCCGCCGTTCGAAACCGTCGCCGTGCTTGGCTGGCAGACCGTGGAACGTCGCCAGCCGTGCGTCGACGAAGGTGAAGTCGCAGGCGAGCAGGTCGCGCACGTCGCGGCCTTCGCGCAGCACGGTCAGGAACAGCAGTTCGGTCTGCCGCCGCATCGACGCGCGCAGTTCGTCGGTGATGCCTGGGAACCGGCCGGGGTCGGGCGTGCGTTCCGGCAGCGCGCGCAGTTCGAGCCACTGCGCCGCGAAGTCGGTGGCGAGCCACTCGGCGCGCGCATCGTCGAGCAGGCGCAGCGCGGCGTTGGCCAGTTGCGCCGGGTCGGCGAGCCGATGCTGCAGCGCCGCACGGCGCAGATCGTCGTCCGGGCCGCAGCCCCACAGGAAAAACGACAACCGGGTCGCCAGGGCGAGGTCGGGCAAGGCCTCGTCGCGGCCCGCGGTGTCGGGTTCGATCCGGAACAGGAAGTTCGGCGAAGCCAGCGCCGCCGCGATCGAAAGCCGCGGGCCCAACGCCGCGGTCCGGGCCACCTCGTCCGCCGACGGCGGACGGCGCCACGCGCGCAGCAGCAGTTCCTGGGCCACGGCGCGCGACCGCGCCTTCGGGTCCTTGGTCGCGAGGGCTTGCGCGAGCCACGCGGCCTGCGGCGGCACGACGGGCGGATCGAGCGGGCCCGCGAGTTCGAGCCAGTCGACGCGCAGGTTGCGGTCGCGCCGCGCCGGGTCGGGGTGCTTCGGGTCGTAGTGGTCGTTGACGAACGCCAGCGTCAGCGTGTGCGGGCCGCCCGGCAGCGGCGTCGTCAGCGGGAAGGTCTGCATCGCGCGCTGCGGCACGTCGATCTCGGCCAGGTCGCGGTCGTCGAGCCGGAGCCGCAGGCGCGCCGGTTCGTCGCCGGCCTGGTCGGCGCCGGCCCGGACGGTCAGCCGGTAGTCGCCGGCGCGCGGCAGGTCGATCTTCTGGACGATGGTTGCACGGGTGTAGAAACCGGCGACGTCGCCGTCCTGGCTGATGCCCGGGCCTTCCACCAGCGGCATCGACTCGGCTTCATAGCGGCGTTCGGTGGGGCCAGGATTGCCGAGCAGCGCATCGACGCGCGCCGCGACGTCGTCGGCGGCGGCGAGGAAACGCTCGAGGTGCAAGGTCGAGAACGACAGCGCGTCGCCGATCGAGTCGAACCCGTAGCCGAGATCGTCGGGCGGGAACTGCTGCGCCAGCGGGGTCGCGACGCCGAACAGCGCCTGCACGCTGGTCTCCCACTGGCCGCGCGACAGGCGACGCACGGTGACGCGGCCGGCCGGCCACGGCAACTTCGGCACGCCGGTCAGCAGGGCCGAGTCGCAGAACGCCAGCACGGCGGTGCGGTCGGCGGCAGCGAGGGGTTCTCGGTGCGGCGGCGGCATCTCGGCGGTGCGCACGCGTTCGCGGATGCGCGCGAGGCCGGACAGCCAGTCGGCCGAGAACCCGCGCGCCGGCAGGCCGACGAGGTCGAAGCGGCCCTTGGCCTCTTCGCCGTCGTGGCAGTCGCCGCAGGCCGCGGTCAGGTGGGCCTGGATCGGGCCGAAGTCGACCGGCGGTGGAGTGTCCTGCGCGGGCGCCAGGGCGACGCACAGCACGAACGACGTCGGCACTGCGTTGCGCATGCGGCAAGCGTTGCTGACTTCGCGGGCGCCGACAAGGCGGCAGCCGCCCCGCCGCGGAAAAATCCAGGCCGTCCGGCTGGGGCACCGGACGGCCTGTTCTCCTTCTCCCGAAGTTCCGGCCAGGGAGCCCGTGGGCACCTGGCCGCTGAGCGATCGAGTGGTGGACGCGCTCCAGCAAGAAGTCGGCCACCGCGGCAGGGCCCATGCCCGTGCGCGGCATCCACCGGTGCGGCGCGGAAAGTTGCAGGAATCTGCGGTAGGGTGCGGCGCGTGTCGCCGCCCGCCGATCCGCCCGCCACTTCGCTGCGTCGCCGGGTCGGCATCGTCGGGGCCGGCCGCAGCCGGCAAGGGCTCGGGCCGTTCCTGGCGCGCGCGTTCGCGGCCGAGGGCTGGCGGGTTTCCGGCGTGAGCGGGCGGGATTCCGCCGGTGCCGAACGGGCTGCCAGCGAACTCGCGGGCGGACTCGGCCAACCCGTGGCGGCGTTCGCTTCGGCGCGCGAACTCGCGGCCACCGTCGACCTGCTGGTGGTGGCCGCACCGGTCGAGGCGCACCTGGCCGGCCTCGATGCTGCCCTCGCGGCCGGCGTGCCGTGCCTGTGCGAGAAACCGTTGGTCGCCGCGGTCGAACGCGATGCAGGATTGCAGCGGGTCGCCGAGTTCGCGCGGCGCGGGCTCGCCCTGTTCGAGAACTGCCAGTGGCCGTTCGTGCTGCCGGCCCTGCTCGCGCTGCATCCCGGGCTCGTCGGTGCCCCGGTGCGGTCGCTGGCGATGGGGCTTTCGCCGGCGTTGCCGGGCCGGGCGATGGTCGCGGACTCGCTGTCGCACCTGCTGAGCGTGCTGCAGGCGTTGGTGCCGTTGCCCCCCGACACGATGCCCAGCTCGGTCCGGCAACGTGACCGCGACCCCGCGGCGGTGCAGAACGAAGTGGCGTTCGCCGTACGCGGAGCGGCCGGTCCGGTCGAGGTTTCGCTGCATCTCCAGGTCGTTCCGTCCCAGCCGCGGCCGGCCTGGCTGGCCGTGAACGGCTGCCGCATCGACCGCCGCATCGGGGCCGGCTACGCGATCTCGTTCGCGACTCCGGACGGACGCAGCATGAACGTGCGGGATCCGTTGCAGGAGCTCGTGTATCGTGTCGGCCAATCCCTTTTGCCCGGCCCCCGTGAACGAACCGAAGCCCCTGCCGACCTCGCCCTCCGCATCCGGCTCTACGCCGCAATCCTGCAAGCCCTCGGCTGAGGCCCGTCCGGTCGACGGCAAGTCGGTCGAGAAGGTGCACGACTTCGCGCAGAAGCTGCAGCAGCCGAGCATGTGGCCGAAGGTGCTGGACTACGTGCAGTGGCAGCGCGCGCAACGCGCCGCGACCAAGGCCGGCAAGCCGGCCCCGGACCTGCCCGACCTGGCACCTCTGTCGATCAACCTCGACCTCACCACGGCGTGCAACTACAAGTGCGACCACTGCATCGACTGGGACATCCTCAACAGCAAGGAGAAGCACGAGGACGAGGAGCTGCGCGCGTCGATCCAGCGCATGGCCGAACGCGGCCTGCGCAGCGTGATCCTGATCGGCGGCGGTGAGCCGACGCTCTACCCGGGCTTCGTGCCGTTCGTGCAGTTCCTGAAGCAGCTGGGGCTGGCGGTCGCGGTGGTCAGCAACGGCAGCCGCGGCGAGAAGCTGCTGCAGGCCGCACCGTTCTTCACCGACGGCGACTGGGTGCGCTTGTCGCTCGACTCGGGCAGCAACGACGTGTTCCGCCGCATGCACAACCCGTCGAGCCCGAACACCAACCTCGACGAGATCTGCAGCTGGATCCCGAAGATCAAGGCGGCGAACCCGGCCCTGCAGGTCGGCTTCTCGTTCGTGATCACGTGGAAGGGCGGCAGCCGCGGCGACGTGAAGGTCATCGAGAACATCCACGAGATGGTGCAGGCGAGCAAACGCGCGTCGGACGCGATGTTCGACTACATCTCGTTCAAGCCGTTCCTCGAACGGCAGGAAGACGGCGCCGAAGTCATGGATCCGGCCAAGACCGAGGCCGAGCTGCAGGCCGTGATCGCGCGCATCCAGCAGAACCTCGAGCAGGCGCGCGCAAGCGTGCGGCCGGGCTTCCGGGTGCTGGCCAGCACCAACCTGCGCGTGCTGATGTCCGGCACGTGGCGCGACTACACCAGGCAGCCGAAGGTCTGCCACATGCAGATGCTGCGGCAGGTGGTGACGCCGCTCGGCACGTTCAACTGCCCGGCGCACCGCGGCGTCGACAAGGCGCAGCTCGGCGGCAAGGACCTGTGGGCGGTGCCGCCGGCGGGGCAGCACGGCACGGCGCGGCTGCTCGCCGACTTCGATGCGAGCCACGAGTGTGGCCAGGTGACCTGCCTCTACAACAGCACCAACTGGTGGCTGGAGGAACTGGTCGAAGCCGGCAAGCCGTTGCCGGTGGAAGCGCCGGGCCGCGAACAGCGCGACTGGTTCCTGTAGTCGCGCCGACCGTCGCCGCTGCGGCTACAGCGTGCCGAGCAGCAGGTCGATGCCGTTGCTGGTCAGCAGGCCGAACGGATTCACGCTCCCGGCCGGCATCAACACGGCGCCTTGCACGAACAGGTGCGTGTTCGCCAGCGACGGCGTGCTCGGGATCGCCAGGTTCCACGGCGTCGTCGCCGTCACCGGGAACAGCGTCTGCGTGATGGTCGCCGGCGTGTAGAGCAGGCAGCCTGCCGCCCCGATGATCGCCAGGTCGTTGCCGGGGTTGACCTGCGTGAAGCCGATCACCACGAGGCCGATGCTGGTCGCCGGGCTCGGCGCGTTGGTCAGGTTGATCGTCTGCGTGGTGCCGAGGATCGGCCGGTTCACCGCGGTGAACGCGAGCCCCGACGCGTCCACCGTGATCGGGAACGGCATCGCCGCCGAGATGTCGGTGTTCGGCGGCACGCTGCTGACGCCGCGGCTGCGGCCGACCAGGCTCGTCGCGGTGGTGCTGCCGATCGTGCGGTAGCGGAACTCGACGGCGCCGGTGTTGCGCAGCACGAGCTGCCAGGTGTTGGCGACCGTCGTGTTGTATTGGTAGACGCCGTTCCAGGTCACGTAGACGGCGGCGTTTCCCGCTTCGACGTCGTAGTGCACGGTGCCGCCGGCGGCCGGGTTGAGGTCCATCCACAGCGGAGCCAGGCGCGCCGGGCCGGCCGCCAACGTCGTCACCGACGGCTGGTAGTCGGCGAGGGTCGAGGTGCCGTTCAGCCAGACGTAGCCGTTGCTGCAGATGCGGATCTGCGTCGTCGAACCGCCGGGGAAGTTGAACGTGAACGGCAGCGTGATCGCGGCACTGAGCGAGTCGTCGGTGAGGCCGAGGTTCGCCGCGACCGGCGTGAACCAGGCGTTGGGACCGCTCTGCACCGTGTAGCCGTTGGCGATCGGCGCGTGGTTGACGGTGACCGTGGTCGACGCGGTACCGCCGAGGTCGAACGGGCTCGCTGCGCCGAACGTCTGCGCGTAGGCGCCGTACGACGTGTAGCAGCCGGTGCCGTACGGAGTCGCCGCGGCGACCGTGCCGCCGCCGAGGGTGTCGAGCGTCGTGACGCCGCTGTTGATCGGGTCGAGCCAGTTCGACAGGCGCGTGGCATTGGTGGCGCCGCCGGTCCACGACAGCGCGAAGCGACCGTACCAGTCGGACGAGTTGTTGCCGCACGCCGCCCCGCCGCCGTGCAACTGGCCGATGATGCGGTGGTTCTGGTCGAACAACGGGGAACCCGACGAGCCCGGCTCGGTGGTGCCGGTGTCCCAGTCGGTGATGCGCACGTGCGAGCTGTTGCCCGGCACCGCGGTGCCGCCGTAGCTGGTCACGCTGGTGGCCTGGTCCTCGAACGAGATCTTCTTGGCGTCGCCGCTCGGGTGGTGGATCGCCACCGCCGAGGTCGACGGAGCGTTGCCGGTGCCGCGGTTCCAGCCGGCGCGCGTGACGCCCCAGGCCGGGTTCGGCGTGCTGTTCAGTTCGAGCAGCGTGAAGTCGGACGTCGCCCAGGTCGCACGCAGCGTCGAGCCGCTGCTGAATTGCGTGAGCCCGGCCCCCGTGCCGCCGCACGTGGTGTTGCGGTAGTTCCAGTAGACGACCAGCGAGGTCGCATCGGCCTGGATCGACAGGCAGTGGTTGGCGGTCAGGAAGTAGTTCTTGCCGTCGAGCGCCGTGTTGTTGATCAGCGAGCCGGTGCAGAAGATCGAGCCGGCGATGGACATCGCGCCGATCGCGGGGATCTCCGCAGCCCACGCAGCACCTTGTGGGCACACGACGTCGACGTTGCAGGTGCCGCTGCCGTCGATGCCGCTCGGCACCGCGTCGGGGCCGGCCCCGAAGAAGCGGTAGCCCGAGCCGATGTGCACCAGGTCGAACTGCACCTGCGCCCGGCTCGCGGTCGGCACGTAGATCTCGGCGGTGATCTCCTCGCCGGCGACCACCGGGAACCACAGTTCGCCGGTGGGCGTATGGTCGGTCGCGTCGAACGGCCGCACCACGTCCTGGTAGTCCGAGCTGTAGACCATCATGCGGCCGTTCGCCGGCAGGAAGAACCGGCTGCAGCCGAGGTTCACGTGGCTGGCGCCCGGGGACTGCACGCGCAGGCGCCACAGCGACCACGTCGCGTCGAGTTGTTCCCAGGTGCCGTGCGTGGCGGGGCTGGCGGACACCGCATTCGGGATCGCGAAGCGGGCCGGTTGGCCGTTGGCGCGGCGGTGGCCGTCGGCGATCGAGATCGCGGTGCGGTCGAGGGCCGGAACCGCGAGGGTGCGCACGCTGGCGAGAGCCTGGGCCTTCGGGTGGATGCGGCCGACAGGATCGATGCCCTGCGCGGCGAGAACGGTGGCGAGGGCGAGAACCGCGAATGCGGCCGAAGTGAGGCGATGCATGCGAGAGGGGGGCGACGAGGGGGCGTGCCCTCGGACGACAGGAAGAGCGCCGAGGTTCCCTTCCCGGCTCGGCTGTCGCCCGCCATGGGCGCGGTCGCTACGGTGTTCGCCCCGCATCCGACCTGGTTCGGGGTGCGCTGCCGCCCAATGACCCATCCGCAAGTCGTCCGCGTCTACAGCACCTACCAGGATCCCGACTACGAGTGCCCGTGGCAGAGCGTCGCCCCGCGCGGCAGCACCGGTTCGGGCGTGATCGTGGCTCCAAACCGCATCCTGACCGGCGCGCACGTGGTCGCCAACTCGACGTTCGTGCAGGTGCAGAAGCAGGACGATGTCGGCAAGGTGCCGGCGCGCGTGCTGGCGATCAGCCACGACTGCGATCTCGCGTTGCTCGAACTCGACGACCCGACGTTCACGCGCGGCATCAAGCCGGCGCGCATCGGCGAACTGCCGCGGCTGCGCGACGCGGTGCAGGTGGTCGGCTACCCGATCGGTGGCGAGGAGGTCTCGATCACCGAAGGCGTCGTCTCGCGCATCGAGGTGCAGCGCTACGAACACAGCCAGCGGCACCTGCTCGCGGTCACGGTCGACGCGGCGATCAACGAGGGCAACAGCGGCGGGCCGGTGTTCGCGCGCGGCAAGGTCGTCGGCATCGCGTTCCAGGCGTTGCCCGACGCCGAGAACATCGGCGAGATGGTGCCGGCGACGATCATCGAACGATTCCTCGCGGGCGTGCGGCACGGCAAGGACGCGCAGGTGCCGGGCATCGGCATCACCACGCAGCCGCTCGAGAACCCGGCGTTGCGCGCGCACCTCGGCATGCGGCCCGTGCATTCGGGCGTGCTCGTCACCGCGGTGCAGTTCGGCAGTTCGGCGTGGGGGCACTTCCAGGTCGGCGACGTGCTGATGGAGCTCGACGGCCTGCGCATCGCCGACAACGGCACGGTGCGCTACCGCGGCCGGCATCGCTGCCAGTTCGACGCCGTGATCGGCGACCACCACTGTGGCGACGTGGTCGCGGCGACGGTGCTGCGTTCCGGCAAGGTCGTGAAGCTGCGCATGGTGATGCAGCCGATGGCGTGGCTGGTGCCGCGCATCGAGTTCGACCGGCGGCCGATGTGGTTCCTGTACGGCGGGCTGGTGTTCCAGCGGCTCACCGCCGAGTTCCTGCGCATCTGGGGCGAGCATTGGTGGGACAAGGCGCCGAAGGAACTGCTGCACCTCTACTACTCCGGGCTGCGCAAGCCGGAGCAGCAGGAAGTGGTGGTGCTGTCGCACGTGCTGGCCGACGCGGTGAACGTCGGCTACGAACCGTTCGCCAACGACGTGGTCGCGACCGTGAACGGCAGGAGCCCGGTCGACATGCGCGACTTCATCGCCCGCATGGACGCGGCCCGCGGCGAGGTGGTGCTCAAGCTCAGTACCGGTGCCACGGTGCTGCTGTCCGCCAAGGCCGCGAAGGCGGCGATGCCGCGCATCCTGAAGCAGTACCACGTGCCGGGCGACCGTTCGCCGGACCTCGGGGCGATGCCGCGGCGGCCGGTGGCCGTGCGGCGCCGCCGGAAGTGACGCCGCGGGCTTGACGAGGTGTGTCGACTGTTCTAGTATGACTAGAACAGTAGGACGCCCCGCCCGTGTTGATCCGCATCGATCCCCAGTCGCCCGAGCCCCTGTTCGAACAGGTGGTGTTCGCGGTCAAGAGCGCCTGCGCCAAGGGCATCCTGGCCCCGGGCGAACGGTTGCCGAGCGTGCGCGAACTGGCGCGCGACCTGGCGATCAACCCGAACACCGTCGTGCGCGCCTACGAAGTGCTCGAGCGCGACGGCGTGGTGGTGCGGCGGCAGGGGGCCGGTTGTTTCGTCAGCGACCGCGGCAGCGACCTGGCGTTGGCCGAGAAGCGGCGGCAGCTGCAGGAGTCGCTGCGGCGCGCCGTCACCGAGGCGTTCCATCTCGGCTTCCAGGCCGAGGACGTGAAGAAGGCCCTGGCGCAGTGTCTCGAGGAAGTGCAGTTCGAAAGCAAACGGAGGCAGGCATGAATTCGCCCGTGGTGAGGTTCGCCGGCGTGCAACGCTGGTTCGGCAAGCGGGTGGTGCTGGGCGGGCTGTCGTTCCAGCTGCATCCGGGCCAGGTCTACGCGCTGCTCGGCCGCAACGGCTCCGGCAAGACGACGGCGCTGCGCATCCTGCTCGGCTTCCTGGCGCCGCACGCCGGGCAGGCCACCGTGTTCGGCGTCGACAGCCGCGAGCTCGGCCCGCTGCAGCGCGCGCGCATCGGCTGGGTCGGCGAAGAGCATCGGCTGTACCCGACCATGACGGTGGGCGGGGCGGTCGCGTTCGAGGCGGGCACCCGACCCGGCTTCCGCCGCGACTTCGCCGAGCGCGCGCTGCAGCGCTGCGGCCTGGGCACGGACCAGTGGATCGTCAAGCTGTCGCGCGGCCAGCGAGCGCAACTGTGCCTCGTGCTCGCCGTCGCCGGCAATCCCGAACTGCTCGTCTGCGACGACCCGGCGCTGGGTCTCGACGTGGTGATGCGGCGCGAACTGCTCGACGCGCTGATCGACCTGCTCGCCGACACCGGCTGTGCGGTGCTGTTCAGTTCGCACTTCCTCACCGACGTCGAACGCATCGCCGACCGCGTCGGCATCCTGCACCAGGGGGCACTGGCGGTCGACGCGACGCTCGACGACGTGAAGCGCCGCGTGCTGCGGTGCCTGTGGGTGCCACGCGCGGGCGAAGCGCCGCCGGCCGGCCCGCACGTGCTGCGCTCCGGCCCACGTCGCCATGGCCACGAACTGACGCTGCTCGACGCGCCGGAGGCCCTGCTCGTCGACCTGCGCGCGCGCGGCGAACTGCTGCAGGCGGCCCCGCCGACGCTGGAAGAACTGTTCCTCGACGTCACCGGGGCCGGCGGGCCGGGCTTGTTGCGCGACGAGGTGACGACTGCGGCGGGAGGTGCACGATGAAGGCCCTGCTCGGCAAGGATCGGCAGTGGATCGCGATGTTCGGCACCGGCGGCATCGCCGCGATGGTGTCCGTCCTCTGCTGTTACCCGTTCGTGCGCGAGTTCGTGGTCGCGCGCGGCGAACGCGAAGCCCTGTTCCACCTGGCATGGTCCTGCGGCATGGGCCTCGGCGTGACGGCCGCGAGCTTCGACGAAATGCTCGGCATGCGCGAGTTCCTGATGCAGCGGGCGCTCGCCGCCGGCGACCTGTTGCGCGCCCGCATGGTCGGCTGCGCCCTGGTGCTCGCCAGCTGGTTCCTGCTGGTGCCGGTGGTCGCCTACGCCGCGTTCTTCTTCATCGACCCGGCCTGGCAGTTCGGGCACTGGCAGCAGATTCCGACGATGTGGGGCACGATGGTGCCGGCGGTGTCGGCGTGTGCGCTCGGCCTCGCCGCGGGGTCGCTGCCGTTCGCGATCCCGGTGCGGCTGCTGGCGCTCGGCGCTTCGTTCGCGCTGTCGTTCTCGGTGGTGTTCTGGCTCGAACGCTCGGCGCCCGCGGAAGCGACGGCGTGGCCGTGGTTCGTCGCTGGCCACTTCGCCATCGCGGCCCTGGCCTTGGGCTTGGCCTGGTTCGGTCGCGGCGTGCGCTACGACGCCGACCAGCCGCTCGCTCCGCAGGCGCGGCGCACCGCGGTACTGCCGCTGTTGGCGTTGGCGATGCTGGTGGCGTCGTTCGTGCTGGCCGCGCTCGAATCCACCGCGGTCGACTGGTTGCGCAATGCATGGCCGCGCGTGGTGCGGGACGGCGAGCGGGTCGTGCTGGCGACGCGGCCCGAATGGGACGAGCCCTGGGTCGTCGTCGATGCCGAGCATCGGCCGACCGGGGAACGCCTCGACAAGGGGAACTCCATCGGCCGGGCCGGCTACGGTGTGTTCGTCGATTCGTTCCTGCGCGTCGAGGCACCGCGGACCGCGATGGCTTCGAGCCAGGGCAGCCACGGCATGGGCACGGTGTACGTCGATGCCGACGGCTCCGCCTACTGGCAGCCGTTCCGCGAACCGCTGCGGCGCCTCGCCAAGTCCGACCGCGAACGGGATTTCGCCGCAGGCACGGTGGTCGGCAACCTGCCGCGCGGTCCGGATCGCATCGGGGTCCTGGCACTGGCCGAACCGGACGGGAACGCGGTGTTCCTGTTCGATCCCGCCACGGCCGGGTTCGAGCGCGTGCCGTTGCCCGATGGCGACCGGTTCACGCGACTGCGCTACTACCACCGCGACGATCGCGATGCGCGAGCACCCGCGGCCGGCGAGGTGGTCCTGCAGTCGGGTGAGAACCTCGTCTGCGGCGAACAGGCCGATTACGTGCTCCGAGGCACGACGCTGCACCGGGTCGCCCGCGAGGTCGAACGCGACACGCAATCCGGCCCGCGCATCAGGACGAACACCTACGACGCCGATCTGCTGTCGTTCACGATCGACTTCACCGTCGGCGAAGGCGGAGCCCCGTTCCAGCATCGCTTCGTGCCGCGCACGTTCGCCGAACGCACGTACGCCGCCCTCGCACTCGCGTTGGCGGCGATGCGCCCGCCAGTGCTGCAGGCAGTGTCGGGCTGTATCGACGATCCGCAGCACGAAGGCGCGCACAACACGAACCGCCACTGGCTGCTCGACCCGATGGTCGCCGAAGGTCGTCGCTGGTGGCTCGTCGCGGTCGGCATCGCGCTGGCTGCGGCCCTTGCCACCGCCGAGCGTCGGCGCCTGCGGCGGCTCGGCGCCGACCCCGGCACGCAGCGCTTCTGGCTCGGCGCCATCCTGCTGCTCGGGCCCGTCGGTGTGCTGGGCAGTCGGCTGTGCGAACGAACCCGAGCCTACGCGCGTCCGGCCATCGCCGTCCCGGTGCCGCCGCGCCTCGCTTCCGTCGATTCTGCCGCGGAGTCCATCGCATGAACCCTGTAGCCACCCTCGTCGTCGCGTTGTTCGCCGGTGCCGCCGCCGGCATCCTCGGCAGTCGGCTCGCGGTTCCCGCGGATCCGGGCGTCGTGCCCGCGACCGCCAACGAACTGCTGCCGCGGCTGCTCGAGCTCGAAGCCAAGGTCGCGGCGCTGGGCTTCGCTGCCGCCGTGCCTGCACCCGCCGTGGCCGCGGAACGTTCCGTCGATCCGGCCCGCGAGCCGGCGGAAGTCGTCGACGGGCACGCGCGGCAGCGGCTCGAGTCGCTGGAGACGGCCGTCGCCCGCCTGCAGCAGACGAACCAGGCGGCACGGTCGGCGGTGGTTCGCGACCCGGCGACGGAAGCCAGCGCGCCGAAGAAGACCGCCGCCGAGCACCGCTTCGCGATCGTCGCCGCCGGTGCGAACGAAGCCGACCAGATCGCCGCGTGGCGCCAGCTGCGCAACCTCGACAACGCCTACGACGACGCGACCGTCGCGGTGATGGTGCAGGTCGGGCTGGCGAGCAAGAATCCGGAGACCCGCGCGGACGTGTGGCGGCAGGCCGATGGCCGCAGCAAGCACCCGGCGTTGGCTCCTGCCTTGATGCAGTCTCTGCAGAGCGATGGCGAGGCAAGGGTTCGCGACGAGGCGGCGGAGACGCTGGAGAACTACCTCGACGTGCCCGGCGTGCGCGAGGCGTTGGCTGCGGCGATGGAGTCCGATGCGGACGAGTCAGTGCGGCGCCAGGCCCGCCACTCGCTCGAGAATGGCCGTCGCTGATCCGTTGCTCGGGTCTCAAACCTCCCCGCCGCGCTTTGGCGAGGTCATGCCGCTCCAGGCAGGAACGGCACGGTGCCTTCGCGAGCCCGTCCCCGGCGTCGGCCGTGCCGCGGTGCCGTGGTCGACGGCTGTCGGGCACGACAGTGGGTGGGGGAACGTGGTCGCGCCGGCTACCTTCTCCCCGGTGTTCGCGCCGATCCTCACCACCATCCTGCTCGTCAGCCCGCAGGGCCCCGACCTCGCCGCCGAACTCGCACACCTCGTCGACCTGCCGACTGCGACCGAACGGCGCGCCGCCGCCGAGGCGCTGGCGAAGCAGAACCTCGCGCCGCTCGACGCGTGGCGCGCGGCGTGCGCGTCGTTCGGCACGTTCGCAGCGCTCGAGCCCGGTCCATCGCGGCAGAAGGTCGAACTGCACGTGCTCGACGAGACCGTGCCGGTGGAGGTGTTCCTGTTCGTGCCGAAGGGCTACGACCCGAAGACTCCCGCGCCATTGCTGCTGTGGGGGCACGGGGCCGGCGGCACCGGCGCGCGCGAGTACCTGCAGTGGGAAGCCGTCGCCGAGCGCGTCGGGTTGCTGGTGCTGGCGATCACGTCGGTCGAGCGCACGCCTGGCTACCACTTTTCGCCGCGCGAACGCGCCGCGGCGCTGGCGGCGCTGCGTTGGGCGCGGCGGCAGGCGAACGTCGACGAGAACGCGGTGTTCGTCGGCGGCTGGTCGCAGGGCGGGCACCAGGCGTGGGATCTCGCGTTGCGCCATCCCGATCTGTTCGCCGGCATGCTGCCGGTGGTCGGCGGTCCGCGCCTGGAGATCGGCCCGAAGAACAACCTGCGCTACCTCGACAACGTCGTGCACCTGCCGATCGTCGACCTGCAGGGGTCGCAGGACGATCCGCTGCTGCTGCTGAACGTTCGGCTCGCATTCGCGCGGTTGCAGAAAGCCGGGGCGAAGCAGGCCACGTTGCGCGAGTTCCCCGACCTCGGGCACTCGGCGGAACTCGGCGTCGTCGACTGGCCGGCGTTCTTCGCGCGCCGGCGCACGCCGCGCCCTGCGCGCGTGGTCCGGGTCGCCGCGGAGCCGACCGAGGTGCGGGCGAGTTGGGTCGAACTCGGCAAGGTGCATGGCTCGGCCCGGCCCGACGCGCAGCCGACGGTGTCGGCATCGTTCGCAACACTCGACGAAGCCGGCCAGCGGGCGCAACTGCACGATCGCTACGCGACCGTCACGGCGCGCCTGCAGGTCGACGACAAGGGCGGCGGCAAGTTCGTCGCCGACGGCAAGCTGGTGGCCGGATTCACGCTGCTGCTGGAACCAGCGCAGCTCGGCAAGGACGGGGCCTGCGAAGTGCGCTGGCAGAACAAGCCGGTCAAGAAGACGGCGAAGCCCGACGTCGCGGTGCTGCTGCGCGAGTTCGCGGAACGTTTCGACCGCACGTTCCTGCCGGTAGCACAGGTGCAGGTGCCCTGATGGCCGACCGCTTCGTCGCCGCGGCCGCCGGCCGCCTGTTCGACCTGCTCACGGTCCAGTTCCCGAACTGGAGCCGCAACACGCTGCGGCAACGGCTGCAGCTCGGTTGCATCGTCGTCGACGACACCGTGGCCGCGCGGCCCGACCAGCCGGTCGCGGCGGGTTGCGTGGTGACGATCCTGGCCAAGGGCGAGAGTGCGCGTCCGGTGCGTGGCGGCGGGCTCACGCTGCTGCACGTCGACAGTGACCTCGTCGCGATCGACAAGCCGGTGGGGCTGCTGTCGGTGGCGAGCGACGACGAACGCGAACGCACGGCCCAGGCGATGCTGCGGGCGCAACTGTCGCCGGCGGGCGAAGGGCCGTGGCCGGCGCACCGCATCGACCGCGAGACGTCGGGCGTGCTGCTGTTCGCGCGGTCGCGGGCGATGCGCGACGCGGTGCAAGCGGCGTGGAGCGAGGTCGAGAAGGTCTACGCCGCGGTCGTCGAAGGCCACCCGGACCCGGCCGAGGGCACCGTCGACCGGCCGCTGTGGGAGGACAAGACTCTGCGTGTACGGGTCGGCGACCATGCGGACGCACGGCCGGCGCGCACGCGCTACCGCACCGTCGAACGTGGACCCGCGCGGGCCCGGCTCGAAGTCGCGCTCGACACCGGCCGCAAGCACCAGATCCGGGCGCACCTCGCCTGGCTCGGCCACCCGATCGTCGGCGACGACCGCTACGGCACGCGCGGGCCGCGGCTGTGCCTGCACGCACAGCGATTGGCGCTGCGCCATCCGCGCGACGGGCGCGCGTTGGTGGTCGAGGCGCCGATGCCGCGCGAGTTCGCCGCCGCTCTCGCGGTCCGTTGAACCGCGGTCATTCCATGGTGAGGAACAGGCTGTCGTGTGCGCACAGCAGCACGAACAGTTCGCGCAGTTCGGCGTCGCTGTGCCGGCGGGCCGGCAGTTCGCCGGCCTCGGCGAGCAGGCGCCGCACGCGCGCGAGCGCTTCGCCATCGCCGCGCAGGCGCACGTCGGCGTAGCCGTCGGCGGCCGCGAGGTCCTGGCGGTCGAGATGTTCCTGCACGTTGGTGCGGAACTTCAGGTAGGTGCCGTACGGCGTGAGCCCGAACGTGAACGGCCGCTCCTCGAGCGGATCGGCCCATGGCAGCCAGCGGCCCATCTGCCCCTCGAGATCGGGCATGGCGAGTTCGGGATGGCGCGCGGCGCGTTCGAACGCGGCGAACAGGTGCGCGTAGAGCGGGTTCGGCGCGCGGCGGCCCCGTTGCAGCCCGCGGGCCCGCAAGAGGCACTCGTCTTCGCGCGCGAACTCGGAATGCGCCGGCAGGCGACTGCCGTGTTCGCCGCCCAGCACGAGGCCGTGCTGCTGCAGGCGCGCCGTCGGCATGCCGCGCACCAG
>JAEUHV010000069.1 GCA_016794485.1 Planctomycetota bacterium | reverse complement strand
CGAACGCGGCCTGCTCGCCGGCATCGGCCTGCTCGAGTTCGCCGGCCTGCGGCAGGAGGCCCGCACCCGCCTCGCCGGCGTCGTCGCGGCGTTCCCGGCCTCCGCCGCCGCGCACGAACGCTGGCGCAATCGCACCGCGATCGATCTCGGCTGGACCGCCGTGCAGAAGGGCCTGGCAGACCACGTCGCCACGGCGAAGGACAAGCCGACCGCCGAGTGGTTCGCCGGCTACGGCTGCCTGCTCGCCGCCGAACAGCACACGCGCGACCTGCTGGTGGACCGTGCCCTGGCCGCCTACGCCGACGCGATCGATCGCCTCGGGCGCAGCGCCGCCGGCAACGCCGACTTCGCCGACAGCGCCCACCACTACGCGGTGCTGGCGCTGGCCGGCCGCGCCGAGCTGCTGCTGCAGAAGGGCCACGCCGACGACGCCGCGGCCGACCTGCTGCGCGCCGCTGAACTGCGCCCGGCGAGCCTCGACGAGAGCGACGGGTTGCAGCGCAAGCCGCGGGCGATCGCCGGCCGCATCCACAAGGCGATCGCGGCCGCCGGCAACGCCGAACTCGCGGCGAAGCTGCAGCAGCTGCTGCCGCGGTGATGTCGCCGCGCGCTTCGACCATTTGCCCCGGCCTGCTCGCCGGTGTCGGCGCATGGCTCGCGTACGACGCGCTCGCCGCGGGTTCGCTGGGGCGATACCAGATCGTCGGCTGCGCCCTCGGCGCCGCACTGGCGCTGCCGTTCGTGTCGATCGTGCTGCTGCGCGACCGCGCCCGGCGGTTCTGGCGGCGCGTCCTGTTCGCGGCGGTGCCGCTCGGCGCGTTGCTGCTGGCCACCGAACTCGGCGTGCGGCTGTTCGGACCCGAACCGGAGCGCCCCGGCGTGTTGCTGCCCGACACGCGGCTGGGCCACCGCAACGAACCGTTCACCGAAGGCACCGACGCGCGCGGCTTCCGCAATGCCACGGCACTCGAACGCACCGATGTGTTGTTCGTCGGCGACTCGCAGACCTGGGGCTTCGGTGTCGGCCGCGACGCGACGTTCGCGGCGCTGCTGCACCAGGCGACCGGGCAGGCGACCTACCAGATGGCGAACGGGTCGTGGGGTCCCGTGCAGTACGTCGAACTGGTGCGGCAGGGCCTCGCGCTGCGTCCGCGGCACGTCGTGGTGACGGTCTACCTCGGCAACGACCTCGTCGATGCGCACGACTACGCCGGCCTCGACGGCGCCGAAGCGCTGCGTTCGCCCGGGGTCGCCTACACGGTGCGCGACAACCCGGAGTTCCACCCGCAGCGCGCTCCGAACGTGGCGATGGCGCTGGTCGACGGCGTGCTCGACCGTTCGCGCGTGCTCGGTTTTGCGGCGCGCGTCGTGAAATCGCGGCTGCAGGGCGGCGCGCTCGACCGCGGACCGGGCGACCTCGCGTTCGACTCGGTCCCCGCGCTGGCGACGATCCTGCGCCCGTCCTACCGGATGCCCGCGGTCGACCCGACGAGGAGCGGCGTGCGCGACGGGATCGCGGTGACGGAGCGGGCGCTGGCGGCGATCGCAGCCGCGTGCCGCACCGCCGCGCCTGCCTCCGAGCCCGTGTTGGTCGTGTTGCCGACGAAGGAGTTCGTCTACGCGAACTGGGCCACGCGGCGGCAGGCGCCGATCGCCGGGCTCGATGCGATCCTGGCGGCCGAACGCACGACGCACGCCGCCGTGATGGCCGCCGGCAACGCCGCCGGCATGCGGACGATCGACCTGGCTCCGCTTCTCGGCGACGCACTCGACCGCGGCGAAGCGCCGTGGCCCGCCTCCGGCGATGGCCACCTGAACGCGGCCGGGCACACCCTCGTCGCCAAGGCCCTCGCAGCGATCGTGCGCCGCCGGCAACGGCAATAACAGTCATCTCCGAGAGTTCGGGGCAACTGCAGCACTGCAGCAGGCGGGCAACCTCGCCAACGTCGGTAGCGAATTGACGACGATGACGTCGAACACGCAGCAGAACGCGAAGAGCGCCGAACGGGTCAGCGCGATCGCCAGCACGACGAGCCTCGTCGCCGCGGAAGGACGGAAGGAGGTGCGCGAAATGGCGGCGGCGATGGCCGACATCCAGAAAGCCTCGGCCGACATCGGGCAGATCATCGCGGCGATCGACGGGATCGCGTTCCAGACCAACCTGCTGGCCCGGAACGCCGCGGTCGAAGCGGCGCGGACCGGAGAGGCGAGGCGCGGCTTCGCGGTGGCCGCCGAAGAGATGCGGTTGCTGGCACAACGTTCAGCGGCGGCGGCGCTGGACACCGCGCGCATGATCACGGAGTCGACCGAACGCGTCAGCGGGGCGCGGCGATCGCCCGGCCGGGTAGAGAGCAGAAGCGTGCTACCAGAGCGACACAGATTCTCAACGACACCATGCGAAACCATTTGCATGCTTTGGCGTCGATCCAGCAATCGCGAACCTCGCAGCCTCTCCAGGAATGATTGGCAACCACCCGGCTCCCTCGGAAAGCCTTGCGGAGCTTCGGCAAAGACCATGCACCAACAGAAAGCGTTTGTCACTTTCCAGCCCCGCACACGCATCCCGCAAGTGCCGCTCGGACAATTCGCACTTTTCAGCGATGTCCCTTATGAGGATTCTGACGACTTCGGCCTCGCGATAGCCGCCGTCTAAGTCCCTTTCCGGTCCTTGGCTACTCCGTATTAGACGATCCAACACAACCTCCAACCTTCTGGCCGCCCTACCAACCATTGCCCATTCGTCAGGATCACCAACAAGGTGGCATTCGTGGAGTGTCGCGGCTTCAGTTCCCGATAAGAACCACCGCTCTCGGAACGTCAAAGGGCTCGACTCTGGCCACATCTCGATCGCCTTGACGAGGCGTACAATCGTCTCGCGGCGGCCCCGCTGCAAGCCACTGGCAATCAAGTGCAGACAGCCCGGTTCGCTTTCGTGACTCTCCAACCAACTGTACACCGCCAGCCGACTCGTGTCAGACAACGGAGCCAAGCAATTTCCGACACTTCGCAAGCCCCAAATGGGCCCGAGCAATTCAACCTGGGCCTCCCTACGCGTCGCGTCCAGGGAATCTTTTGACTTCGAAGAAAGGAATGAATCGACCCCGACCATCGTCGCCGCTCGCGTCGACGGCCATGCAAAGACGTACCCATCCGTCGTCAAGTCAACGACTTCATTGGCTGTGCCCGAATCCAGAATTCGAAGGACACGATCTCGTTCGGCCTGGTCGATCTCTCGAGACCGACGACTAGAAGCCACGCTCGACAGCAGGCGGTGATGCACCTGTCGGACCACCACCATCATTCCGTACAAGACACCTTCGCCAGCGACTTCAGGTCCTACTGCGAGATTTGACGACTCCTCGCGTTCCCAGGTGTCCATGTACGACACCGCAAGCCCACGCTCAAGCCGCGCCCTCCCATCGCCGTGACCCGCGTCAATCTGGGCAAGACAATGTCCAGCCATCAGCACCGACAAGGAGATGTATGTTGGAAGTGCATTCATATTTAGACCGTTCGATCTCCTAAAACTCTACAAGTCCATTCCCAATAGTGCGGGGGTGTTCGGCGGCTTCGCTAGCGGGACTTCCATTGGCCCTCCACGCCCATACGATTCATCATGGAGCCGCCCACTAGGAAGTATGCTCGTCACGTTACATTCAGGTGAGTCGACGCCTTGGTAACCCTGGATCATCACCCCATTTATGAGCGCCCCCGCGCCATTGTGGCCAACGGTACGCCTTCCTCCCGAAGCCCTGCTGACATCCGTAACGAGTCGATCATTTTGAGGCAAACTCTGGTCGTTGGAGTAACAGACATTCACAATGATGGGGCACCTTGGATCAGTGTCTGCACAGTTCGCAAGAACGGCAATGAATGCCACGGCAGAGTCCTCGGCCACCCTCCAATTCGCTGTCCCCGTTGAAACAAGGTGGCCTCGCTTGGCCCCTCCCACACCACCCCTCCATCCGTGACCAATGAGCATTAGGCGCAGGTGCCCTGGCCAATATGTGTCTCCGGGAAACCCAGGCAGCGTCCCACCAAATACCGACATGTCCGCAATCTCTCCGTTTGCGGAGATAGAGATGACCATTCCCCCCTCTGGGTCACGACTGCAAAGATCGGCCGCATTACTGAGCAAGAATGCGTTATCCGCCGGGTCGCTTCCGAGCACGAACACAACGATTGTACGCAGTCCGTACGGATCAATCGCATTGAGAGGGGATGATCCTACATAGCAGTAACCGCTCCCAGAAGACATGCCATCCGTGAAGATGCCGACTGGGTCCGACTGCAGAAACCGCCCATGATGAGCGGAGTAGTGACGATTCCGGCTGTAGTATAGGTCGGTTTCTGGATCTATTTGACGCCCAGCGAACCCATACACTTGCCCGCCAACCGATGGTACCGTCCCCGCCCCGCCACCCACCAGGCTCGTCCGCGACATTCTCCCATAGGCATCGTATTCGCAGACCTCAATCTCGACGCCTGCCTCATCGGTCACGGAAGCAATGCCGCGCGTGTGATCCTGGACATACCCCCGCCGCACCCAGGCTCCGCCTGCGACCGTTGCATACCCGAGGTGCTCGTCGATGACCGCGCCCTCGAACCACACCGTGGTCGGCTGGAAGAACAGGTCGTAGCCCTCCACCATGTCCCAGCCGGACCACGCGTAGAACTGCGCCGATGCATCCGCCAACAACTTGCCGATGCGCCGATTGCCCGGGTCGTACCCGTAGTAGGCCACCACCACCGGCACAGCCTCGTCCACCGAAGCCGCCGCCAATCCCGTAGTCCCGGCGTTCACCCCGTTCGGAACCCGAGGATCGCTCGCCGCGACTCCGGCCGCAGCCCTTGCACTCTGTGCCCTGGCTCGCGCCTGCTGCACCCGATCGCGCCACTGCTGCCGCGGCACCACCGTCTCCTTGCCTTCGCGCTTCTTCTGCACTCCCTCCCCAAACACCTGGATCGTCGGCGCTCCAAGTGCATTCACGTCCGAGGCGCCACCCGGGTAGGTCAACACATACGCCTCGGACAACCGGTCCAGGTGGTCGTAGACGTACAGGTAGTACCCGTCGCTCAACAGATTGCCGTTGCCGTCGTAGAGCCACGACTGCACGTCGCCGTTCGGTTGCGTGACCGTCGCGTACTCGTTGGTAGCCCCGTTCCGTTGGTACGACGTCGTCTCCATCCCGGTCGCGGTTGTCTCGTCGACCTGGTTCCGGTTGTGCGCTTCATCGAGCGCATACGTGACCTTCTTGTCGAACGTCGCCGCTGCGTACGTCCCCGTGAACCCCGTCACCCCGAGCTTCGCCTCCTGCAGCCGATCCCAGCCGTCCAACTGGAACCAGTCGCCCGCCGCACCCGACATCTTCGTGTAGCGGTGCTGCGTCACGTTGCCTTCGCCGTCGCGTTCCATCCCGAGATCGTAGATGGGCGCCGTCGTTCCAGTTCGCGTGGCCGTGATCTGCGTCATGTGCCGGAGCTGATTGTAGCTGTATTCCGTGACGATCTCCGTCCCGTTCGCGATGCCCGGGACGAAGCTCCGCCGGATCGGCCGGTTGCCCCCGTACCTCCAGTCTGCCAGCGGCTGCGACACGATGCCCGGACCCGCCAGCGTCATCGACGCCAGCTTGCCCGCCCCGTCGGGGGCCGAGCCGATCGTGAACCCAGCACTCGTCGCCATCGACCGCCGGAACGATCGGTCTTCGCCGCCGCCAGTCTTGGTGTAGCCGTAGACCAGATCCTTGGTCGCGATCGGCACGTACCCGGCGGCCGGATCGTCCAGGTAGCGGAACCGTTCCAGCACCTGCCGCCCGATCCCGTCGAAGCCGTCGACCGCCTCGACCAGGCTCGGCGGCTGCGTCCCCGTGAAGTGCGGGTAGGTGCTCCACCAGGTCTGCGCCGAGACCACCCGGTTGAAGTCGTCGTAGGCCCACGTCTCATGCGTCGCCATGACCGCCCTCGCGGCGATCGTGCGCCGCTGACCTGCCGCGACGGGGCGCGTTCCGTATCCTGCGCGCATGTTCGACCGCTTCTCCGACAACTCGAAACGGCTGATGGCGTTCGCCCGCCAGCAGGCGCTGGAACTCGGCCACGAATACATCGGCCCCGAACACCTGCTGCTCGGGCTGCTCCAGTGCGAGGCCGCGAACGGATTCGCGCTGCTGCGCGCGTGCGGCGCCGATCCGGCGGCGGTACGGGCCTCTGTGCTGGCCGCTTGCACGCAGCACCCGCCCACAAAGAGCGCGCAGCTGCCGTTCACGCCCCAGGCGAAGAAGGTCCTCGAAGGCATGTTCGAATGCGCGACGGCACGCGGGGACGACCGTCTCGGCACCGAACACTGCCTCATCGCGCTGGCGACCGTGCCCGACACCATCGCCGCGCGTGCGCTGGCCCGGCATGGCCTCGACGCGAAGTCGGTCGCGAATCGCCTGAACCCGATCGCCGACCTGGCGAAGAACCGCCGGCTGCTGTTGATCAGCAACTCGACGATGCACGGCGGCAGCTACCTCGGCCACTGCGCCGGCGAGATCCGCGACTTCCTCGGCGGCAAGCGGCACGTGATGTTCGTGCCGTACGCACTGCACGACCACGCCGGCTACGCGGCGAAGGCGCGCACCGCGTTCGCAGCGCTCGGCCACGACCTCGTGTCGGCCCACGAAGTTCGCGATCCCCGTGCTTTGGACGCGTGCGACGCGGTCTTCGTCGGTGGCGGCAACACGTTCCGCTTGTTGAAGGCCCTCTACGACCGCGGCTGGCTGCGCGCGATCCGCCAACGCGTCGCCGCAGGCATGCCGTACATCGGCAGCAGTGCCGGCACCAACGTCGCGACGCTGTCGATCCGCACGACCAACGACATGCCGATCGTGATGCCGCCGTCGTTCGCGGCGCTCGACCTGGTGCCGTTCCAGATCAACCCGCACTACCTCGACCCGGACCCGAACAGCACGCACATGGGCGAGACGCGCGAGGAGCGGTTGCGGCAGTTCCACGAGGAGAACGAGACGCCGGTGCTGGGCCTGCGCGAAGGCTGCATGCTGCGCGTCGAAGGCGAACGCATGGAACTGCGCGGCAGCACGAACGCGCGGTTGTTCCGGCAAGGCCAGCCGCCGCAGGAGTTCGCGCCGCCGTGCGACCTCTCGTTCCTGCTGGCTGCGGTGCAGTGACGCGAGCCCGCGGCGGTCGATCGCCCTACACTGCGCCGACCGTGCGGTTCCTGCTCGTATCTCTGCTCCTGCTCGTCGGCATCGCCGCCGTCCTCACCCGCGGCGATTGGCTGCCCGCACCGGAACCCGGGGCAACCACGCCGACCCCGCAACCACCGTCCGACCAGCCGGTCGTCGGCGCCGCTCAAGTCGTCGGCCGATCGCCGGCCGCGTCGAGCAACGCTTCGATCGCCGGCACCGTCGTCGACGCGACGCGTCGCCCCATTGCCGATGCCCGCGTGTTCGTCGTCCTCGGCACCGAGCCGCTGCCGCCCGGTGTGGCGACCGACGGTCAAGGCCACTTCACGCTCTTCGCAGTGCCGCCGGGCCCGGTCGCGATCCGGGTCGAAGCGGCGCGCCGCGAGACGATCCAGCTCGGCGACCTGTTCGCCGAGCGCGCCGAGGGCAGCCACCTCGAACTCGGCGAACTCACGATGCGCGAGGCCGCGACCTGGCACGGCTTCGTGCGGGCACGCGGTCGGCCGATCGCCGGCGCCGAGGTGACGCTGCTGCCGCAACTCGGCGAGCCCGGCACCCCGACCCCGCTGGTGCAGCGTGCGACCACCGACGCCGACGGCACATTCCTGTTCGTCGCCGGGCTCGTGCCGCCGTGCACGGTGCGCGTCGAAGCGACCGGCCACCGGACCGAGCTGCGCTCGATCGAGCACCCACAGGAACGCCTCGACTTCGAGCTGGTGCCGCAACCGCGCGTGCGCGGCCGCGTCGTCGGCAGCGACGGCAGTCCGCTGCCGAATGCACGCGTGTTCGTGCGCACGATCCACCACGGCGAGCAATCCCAGGCGATCGGGGCCAACCCCGACCTGGACCCGTCGCTGACGCACGCCGTCGACGCGAACGCGGCATTCGACCTGCCGGCACCGGAGGGCGCCTGGCTCGTCGTGCAGGCGATGGCCCCCGACCGGGTCACGGTGGCGACCGCGCCGTTCCCGTTCGCCGACGAACTGCAACCACTCACCCTCGTGCTGGCGCCGGGCTGCCGCGTGCACGGTACGGTGACGTGGCGCGGCGACCCGATCCACGCGATGGCGCAGTTGTGGTCCGTGCCCGCCGCCAAGGCACCGCAGCACACGGTGTCGGTCGGTGGTGACGGCCGGCTGCTGATGCCGGCGGTGCCTCCCGGTCGCTACCGCCTGGTCGTCGCCGCCGAGCAGGGTGCGTTCCTCGAACGTGAACTCGACCTCGTCGGCGCCGACGACGCAGCACTCGCGCTCGCCTTGCCCGAAGGCACCAGGCTCGTCGGCACCGTGAACGGCGAGCGGCCGGCCGCTGCCGCGGTGGTGTGCACGCACGACAACGGCCTGCGCCGGCGCGGGCTCGTGCGCGCCGACGGCACCTACGTGGTCGAGGGCCTCGGCCCGGGCCGCTGGCGTGCCGACGTGGTTGCCAACCCCGAGGACTACCGCTCGCAATGCGACACGCTGCTGACCGCCTTGCTCGACGAGCCGGGCGTCGTCGTCGGCCAGCAGGCGGAACTCGAACACACCGTCGCAGCCGCGTCGCTGCGGCTGGGTTCGCTGCGCGGCACGCTGGCCCCGCAGTTCGCGCGCGCGCGGCTCGAGCTGGTCCCCGGCAACGGCGCGCAACAGCGCATTCCGGCAGGGCTGCGCCAGGTCGCGGTCGGCGACGACGGCCGGCTCACGCTGGCGCCGGTGCTGCCCGGCACGTGGCTCGTGCGGCTGGAGCCGGCCGACGGCACCGCGGCGCTCGAACGCACCGTCGTGGTGGTCGCCGGAGCGCCGACCGAGGTCGTGTTCCCGTGAACGGAACGGCGGCGCGCGGGTAGCCTGCCGCCATGAAGCTGCTGCTCCCCGCCGTCGCCGTCGCGGCCACTGCGTTCGCGCACGCGCAAACGCCCGCCGCACCGCCAGCCACGATCCACAAGGACGCGCTCGCCGCGCACGTTCGCTTCCTCGCCGACGACCTGCTCGAGGGCCGCGGCCCCGGCACGCGCGGCGACCAGCTCGCGCGCCTCTACCTGGCGACGCAGCTGCAGTCGTTCGGGTGCAAGCCAGGCGGCGAGAACGGCGGCTGGATGCAGAAGGTGCCGATCCTCGGCATCACCTCGCAGGTCACCTCCACCCTCGTCGCCAAGACCAGTTCGGGCTCCGCCACCTTCCAGGCGCCGAACGACTTCACCGCGGTGGCCGGGAGCCCCGACGCGACCGCGGCGTGGAACGACGCCGAGCTGGTGTTCGTCGGCTACGGCATCCACGCGCCCGAGCAGCAGTGGGACGACTTCGGCAACGTCGACCTGAAGGGCAAGGTTCTGCTGGTGATGAACAACGATCCGGAGCGGGACCCCAACCGCTTCGCCGGCAAGACCCGGCTCTACTACGGCCGCTGGAGCTACAAGTACGAGGAAGCCGCCCGGCGCGGCGCGCTCGGTGCGATCGTGATCCACACGTCGCCGTCGGCGGGCTACCCGTTCCAGGTCGTGCAGGCCAACCACGGCCGCGAGAACTTCTGGCTGCCGTTCGCGAAGGGCGAACCGACGCTCGGGATCCGCGCGTGGGTCACCGAGGACGTCGCCAGGAGCCTGTGCGCGCTCGGCGGGCACGAACTCGACGAACTGCGCGAAAACGCCGAGAAGGGCACGCAAGCGCCGGTCCCGCTCGGGGTGAAGCTCGGCCTCGCGATCGCCAACACCGTGCGCGAGATCGAGTCCGGCAACGTCGTCGGCGTGCTGCCCGGCACCGATCCGGCACTGGCCGCCGAACACGTCGTGGTGACGGCGCACTGGGACCACCTCGGCATCGGCAAGCCGCGCGGCGACGATGCGATCTACAACGGTGCCGTCGACAACGCTTCGGGCTGTGCCGGCATGCTCGAACTCGCCCGCGCCTGCGCAGCGGTCCCGCAACGGCGGCGCAGCATGCTGTTCGTCGCGGTGACCGCCGAGGAGTCGGGCCTGCTCGGCTCGCAGTTCTTCGCGCAGAACCCGACGGTGCCGAAGAACAAGCTGGTCGCCAACTTCAACGTCGACGGCCTCAACGTCTGGGGCAAGGCGCGCGACATCGAGTTCATCGGCCACGGCAAGAACAGCCTGACCGCACTGGCAGAAGCGGTGGCCAAGGACCGCGGCCGCGTGATCGTGCCGGACAGCGAACCGGACAAGGGCCTGTTCTACCGCAGCGACCACTTCAACTTCGCGCGCATCGGCGTGCCGGCCGCCTACTTCAAGGGCGGCCGCGAGTTCCTCGACCGCCCCGAGGACCGGCGGCGCATGAAGGCGAGCTACACGACGACGCAGTACCACCAGCCGAACGACGAACTGGCCGCCTGGTGGAACTTCGACGGCGCGGTCGACGACCTCGAAGTGCTGCTCGAGTGCATGGTGCGCACGGCGAATGCCGACGCGCGGCCGACCTGGGCGCCGGGCGACGAGTTCGAGAAGGCGCGCTGACGCCGGCCGTTCGCACCCGCGCGCGGCTACGCCGAACCGCCCACCGCTCTTCTGCGGTTCTGGCCCCGCTGCGCAGGCCACGATGCAGCGCGCATGTTCGGGCTGCTCGTCGCCACCAGCACATGGACCTTGGCCGGCCTCGTGGCCGCAGGATCGGTCCTGTTCCTCGTCGTCCACAGGGTGCTGCAACGCCGGGCCAATGCACCGCTGCGCGCCCTGACCGAACGGGTGCGACACATGCAGGAGACGCACGACCTGACGTCGTCGCTCGACGTGCGCTCGCGCGGCGAAGTCGGCCACCTGGCCGCCAGCTTCCGCGACTTCGTCGGCATGCTGGGTTCGGTCATCCAACAGGTGACCGAGAGTTCGGGGCAATTGCAGCAGGCGGCCAACGAGCTCGGCAACGCGACGCAGACGGTCGCAGTCGGCGCCACCGACCAGGCGGCCAACCTCGCCAACGTCGGCAGCGAACTGGCGACGATGACGTCGATCACGCAGCAGAACGCGAAGAACGCCGAACGAGTCAGCGAGATCGCCAGCACGACGCGTGTCGCCGCCGAAGAAGGGCAGAAGGAAGTGCGCGAGATGGCGGCGGCGATGGCGGGCATCCAGAAGGCCTCGGCCGACATCGGGCAGATCATCGCGGCGATCGACGGGATCGCGTTCCAGACCAACCTGCTGGCCCTCAACGCCGCGGTCGAAGCGGCGCGGGCCGGCGAGGCGGGGCGCGGCTTCGCGGTGGTCGCCGAAGAGGTGCGGTCGCTGGCGCAACGTTCGGCGGCGGCGGCGCGCGACACGGCGCGGCTGATCACGGAGTCGACCGAACGTGCGCAGCGGGGCGCGGCGATCGCCGGCCGGGTCGGGAGCACGCTGGACGGCATCGCCGACCGCATCGCCGAAGTCGACGCGGTGCTGTCGGAAATCGCCTATGCGTCGACGGCGCAGGCCGACGGGATCAAGCAGATCGCGGCGGGGGTGGCGAGCCTCGACCAGATCACGCAGCAGAATGCAGGCACCGCGGAAGAGCTGGCGGCGGCGGCGAAGGACACGGCCGGGGAAGTGGCGTCGCTGCGGCGGGCCGTGGACTCGTTCCGGGTCGGGGATCGCGACGCGAAGTGACCAAGCCGGAATGGCGGCCACTCAACAGGTGGTTCGGACCTGCTCGTCAGCTCCGCACCTGGTGACGTAGATCCACGGGCCATCTATCGATGCCCACGGGCCGGGACCAGCGCAAGTTCGAGCACGAAGCAGGCGCCGTCGTCGACATCGTCATCTAGCCGCAGATCGCCGCCCAGGTCGCGTGCCAGCCCACGCGCCAACGCCAACCCGAGCCCGACCCCTGGGATCTCGTTGCTGCCCGCGGCGACGGCACCGCGATCGAACGGGGCGAAGATGCGTTCGCGCACACGGGCCGGCACACCGGGCCCGTGGTCGCGCACCCGCAACTCGAGCCGGTCGCCGCGCACGCAGGCGCGCAGCTCGACCCGCGCATCCTCGGCACCGCGCGCGTACTTGGCGGCGTTGTCGACGAGGTTGAACAGGATCTGTCCGACCGCGTCTTCGTCGGTGGTCACCTTCGCCGAGTGCGCACCGCCGACCACCTCGACCTGCAGAAAAAGCCCCGCCTCGGCCAGCCGTCGTTGCAGGGTCGGCACCAGCCGATCGACCATGGGCCCCGTCTCGCAAGGCACGCGCCGCGCCGTGAACCGCCCTTCCTCGAGGCGCGACCAGGCCAGCACGTTCTCGACGACGCGCGCGAGCCGATCGGCTTCCTGCTGCAGCGTGCCGAGGTATTCCTTGCGCGCCGCCGGTTCGGTGACGACGTCGTCGGCGAGCATTTCGCTGTACATGCGGAACGTCGTCAGCGGTGTGCGCAGTTCGTGTGTCACCGCCGAAGCGAAGCGCGCCCGCCGTTCGCCGTAGCCGATCGCCGCGCGCAACGTCGCCCACAGCACACCGAGCCCGAGCAGCGTCACGCCCCACGTCGTACCGAGGATCGCCGGCAGCGGCAAACCGCTCTCGAACTCGACGGTGCAATCGGCGACGAGCCGAACCGGCACCGACGCGAGCATCGACGGTTGTTCGGCCGAGGTCGGCTGCTCGCAGCGCTCGAAGCGCAGCGGCGAGGCCGCGAACAGGTCGACGAGCTGGGCCACCAGTTCGCGGTGCAGGGCCGGCCAATCGACCAGCACTCCCTGCACGCGGTTGCCGGCGTCGTCGCGAACGCGGCGGGCGAACACGAGCTGGGACGCGTCGCCCGTGCCGAGCCAGAACGGCACCAGGGGTCCGACGGTCTCGGTGCTGCGGGCGAGGAAGTTGGCGCGGTTGTCGACGGCCTGCGCGTTGTTGTAGAGCGAGCGCTGGCGCGTCGAATACTCGGCGACACTCTGCTGTTGCGGCAGCGGATCGGCGGCGTTGACGGGGTTGCAGCCGACCATGACCAGAGCCGACTCGATGCCGCCGAACTTCTGCTCGAGAGCCGCGCGATCGAGGCCGCTGGCGAACGTGCGCAGCCGTTCGGCGGCCGAGTCGAGTCGTGCGGCTGGAACGCCGCTGCCCTCGCACAGGTCGCGGTCGTTGCCGAGCGGCACCTGCGGGCTCGTGATCCCGTCCGGCCCGAGTTCGAAGTGCAGCGGGAACAGCGGCGTGTCGGCGGTGACGAGCGGCGACTGCACTTTCACCGCGTCGCGGGCGATGCGCGCGTTGCCGGCCGTCCACGCCGTCGGCGCCGCCGGGAACGCGCGATACTCGCTCGCCGGCCGCAGCGCCTCGCGCGCGATCTGCGGCGCGAGCCAGCTGTCGAGCCGCCACAGGGCGAGGCGCAGCCGTTCGTGCTTGGCGGCCTGGGCCCGCGCGTGCACTTCGTCGCGGTCGAGTCGCAGCAGGGCCACGGTCAACCACGTCACCACGCCGAGCAGCACCGCGGCGGTCAGCGAGAACCCGATCCAGGCGCGGGACCGGGCCGTCATGCGGAACCTCCGGCTGCCAGCATGTAGCCCTTGCCGCGCACGGTCAGGATCACCGCCGGCGCGTCGGACGGGTCACCGAGCTTGTCGCGCAGGTTGACCACGTGCATGTCGATCGCGCGCGTCGCCGAGTCGCCGCCGGCGGGCAGGCCCCACACGCGTTCGAGCAGTTCGGTGCGCGCGATGGCGCGGCCGCGGTTCTGCACCAGGTAGCGCAGCAGTTCGGCTTCCTTCTCGGACAACTGCGCGCGGCTGCGGTCGGCACGTTCGATCTCGCGGCGATCGAAGTCGATCGCGCGCCCGGCGATCGTCACGCGCCCGACGTCGGACGGCCGCTCGGCGCTGCGGCGTAGAACCGCGGTGACGCGCGCGAGCAGCTCCTTGCTCGAGAACGGCTTCACGACGTAGTCGTCGGCGCCGGTCTGCAGGCCGTGCACCCGGTCCTGTTCGGCGCCCCGCGCGGTCACCAGGATCACCGGCAGGCCGGGCCGCACACGCCGCACCTCGGCGAGGATCTGGAAGCCGTCGCGCTTGGGCAACATCACGTCGAGCACGGCGAGGTCGAGCTCGGCCGTGGTGGCGATGTCGAGCCCTTCCTGCCCGCAGCCGGTGGCGATCACCGTGTAGCCGGCGAAC
>JAEUHV010000063.1 GCA_016794485.1 Planctomycetota bacterium | reverse complement strand
GGCGCGGCCGCTGCCGTTCCGCACCCTGGTGCAGCGGTGCAAGCGACGCTTCGGCGTGCGCAGCCTGCAGGTTGCGCGACCCGACAAGGCCGCGGCGAACGTGCGCACCGTCGCCGTCGCCGCCGGAGCTGGAGGCAGCGTGCTGCGCCATGCCGAGGCCGACGTGCTGGTGACCGGCGAGATGTCGCACCACGACGTGCTGGCGGCAGTGGCGGCCGGGCGTTCGGTCGTGCTGGCGGGTCACGCCAACACCGAGCGCGGGTTCTTGAAGGTGCTGCAGCGGCGGTTGCGCGAGGCGTTCGCCGGCGATCTCGACGTGCGCATCGCGCGTGCCGATCGCGACCCGTTCGTGGTCGTCTGAGACCGCGCAGCATCCGGATTCCGGAACCCTGGACCGGGCGCGTTGCCAGGGTGTCTCAAGTCGCGGCATGCGTCGTGCCGATGCCATGGGTGCGAAGCCGGCCCTGAGGCGGGAGCTTCGTGGCCCAGGACGGTGACGAGAGGTTCGGAACGTGGCGAGCGTTCCGTGTTTCGTGGTCTCGGGCGCGCGCCTCGTCCCCCGACACGACCCGAACCATGAAGAACCCACTCCCGATCGCCGGGGCCGTCGTGGCCCTGGTTGCCGTGGCAGCCGCCCAGGAAGGTGTGCAGGCCGAAGTCGAGGCGCTGAAGAAGCGCGTCGCCGAGCTCGAGGACGCCCAGGCCGAACGCGAGGAGAGCGTGTCCGGCCGAGCCCTCGTGCAGGCGTTCTCCGCGCGAAGCCTCGACTTCGGCGGCCATCTCACGTCGCTGTTCACGTGGATCGACGGCGAGTCGGACAGCGAGGCCGGCCACATGGTCAGCCTCGTCGAGCTGTACCTGAAGGCGCGCATCGACGACAACTGGTCGGCATTTGCGACGCCTGGCTTCTACACGTTCAACGGCGGCCTGCTCGACAACCCGGCGACGCCGTTCACGGCGGGCGATCCGGCCTTCGTGGCCGACGACATCTCGCAGTCGAAGACGTTCCTGTCGCGCCTGGTCACCGAATGGCGGCACGGCGACGCACTGGTGCTGCGCGGCGGCGTGATCGGTTCGCCGCACGGCGTCACCAACCGCGAGTACTTCCTGCCGTCGCGCATCGTCGGGCAGGCCAACCTGCACTCGCGCTACTTCCTGACCAACACGCTGTACCCGCAGGTCGTCGAAGGACTCAGCGCCTCGGGCAAGCACGTGCTCGGCCAGGACTGGGTCGAGTACGACGTCTACTTCGGCGCCGAGGACAACAGCGCCGCGGACGGCATCGGCGGCGCCCGCATCGGCTACACGTTCGCCGAAATCGGCCTCACGCTCGCGGCCAACTACGGTCGCGGCACGCGCGAAGCGACGGCCACGCCGGCGACCAACTTCGGCATCCTGCAGGCGCCGTTCGCGCCGAACTTCAATCTCGGCCGCGACTACCAGTTCGGCGGCATCGATGCCGACTACCGCAAGGGCGACCTCCTGGTCCGCGCCGAGGGCTACTACTCGGCCGAAGACGGCTTCGAGGACCAGCGCGCGGCGTCGCTCGAAGGCTCGGTGTTCGTCGCGCCGCAGTGGTCGGCGACCTACCGCTTCGACTACTACGACCGCGGCGAGGACCTCAACCTGTTCACCACCACGGTGCTGCCGCTCGGCGCATCGACCGAACACGTCTTCGGCGTCTCGTTCAACCCGAACGACTCGGTGCGGCTCCGCCTGGACTGGCACCACAACAACCTGCCCGGCAGCGACGACGTCGTCGATTACGTCAACTTCAGCTGGTCGATCAGCTTCTGAGAACATCGCCCATGACCCACATCGCGATTTCCCTCGGTCTGCTGTTCGCCGGCGCCGTCGTCGCACAGTCCGAGACCAAGAAGGCCGGATACGTCGTGGTGGTCAACGCCACCAATCCGTGCACCCAGACCGGCGCCGAGGCGCAGGCCACGGTGAAGAAGCTGTTCCTGAAGGAACTGACGCAGTGGCCGGGTGGCGTCGAGGCGCGGCCGTACGCGCGTGACGGCGCCAGCCCCGAACACGTCGCCTTCGTCAAGTTCGTGCTCGGCATGACCGACGCCGAACTCGCACGGCACTGGCTGAAGATGAAGAACATGAGCGGCACGACGCCGCCGAAGGACGTCGACAGCGATCGGCTCGTGCTCAAGTACGTCGCCAAGCACCAGGGCGCGTTCGGGGTCGTCAAGGCCGATGCCGCGAAGGGCGTCGAAGGCGTCAAGGTGCTGTTCGAGTTCTGATCGGCGCTCGTCATGACGATCCGCACGAAGCTGTTCCTGGCGTTCCTGGTCGCGCTCGCGTTCCAGCTGGTGCAGTTGGTTGCCACCAGCCACTTCGCGAACGAACTGGAGTCTGCGGCGGAGGCACACGACCAGGCGGTGACTGCGCACCTCGCGTGTTCGAGCGCGATCGAGGAGCTCGGCACGGGCCTGCGCACCCTGCAGGGCGTCAGGAAAGGTGCCGACACCGAACGCCTGCAAGCGGTCGGGGTCTACCTCGAGTCCGCGAACGCCAGGATCGACGCCCTGCTCGCGCTCGAGGCGGTGCACCCCGACATCTCGGCGGCGAAACAGGCGACGCAGTCGGGTCGGGCCGAGATGGCCACGGAGTTCCGCGCCGCTTGCGCGGCCGCCGCCAAGGGCGACAAGGACGGAATCGAGGAGCACGCTTCGTTCGCCGAGGATGCGATTTCGCAGATCGTCGAAGCGATGAGTCGTCTGCAGGTCCGTCTGCGGGAGTGCATCGACGCCCGGACCGCCGACGAGCGCGCGGTTCGCGGTTTGCCGAGCAGCGCCGGCATCGCCGTGTTCGTCGGCACGGCGGCGCTGTTGATGGTGTTCGCGGCGTGGTTCTCGCGGCGCTTCGTTCGCCCCATCCTGGTCGTGGCCGACGCACTGCGCACGATCGCCGCGAACAAGGACCTCACCGTGCCACTGCCCAGCGTGGCCGCGGACGAGATCGGCATCCTGGCGAAGTCGGTCGGCAAGCTCACGTCCGAGTTCGAGACTTCGCTGCACACGGTGCAGGAGTCGGCCCGCACGATGGAGTCGCAGAGCCGGACGCTGCAGGACACCAGCAACGCGATGGCCGACGCGTCGGCGCACCAGGCGCTGGCCATCAGCCGCCTGGCGCGTCGTCTCGGCGCGGTCAGCGACGAGGTGGGCAAGACCCTGGTCGGCACCGGCAAGGCGCGGTCGATGGCGGCGCGCTCGCGCGAGCAGACGCAGTCGGGCTGGCAGCAGATGCAGCAGCTCAGCAAGGCGATGGCGCAGATCGGTGAAGCCAGTGCGGAGGCGCAGAAGGTCACCGAGGTGATCGACGACATCGCCTTCCAGACCAATCTGCTGGCGTTGAACGCGGCGGTCGAGGCGGCGCGTGCCGGTGAGGCCGGCAAGGGTTTCGCCGTCGTCGCCGAGGAAGTGCGCAACCTCGCCCAACGCAGCGCCGAGTCGGCGCGTACGTCGACGCAGATCATCTCGCGATCGCAGGCCGGCGCCGAACACGGCAGCGAGGTGGCCAAGATCCTGGCGACGACGCTGCAGGACATGGTCGGCACGGTCGAGCAGGTCGACGGCCACTTGTCCGACATCAGCACGACCGCCGACCAGCACGCCGCCGAACTGAAACGCGTCAACGAAAGCCTCGCCGAACTCGAGCAGGGCGTGCAGGCCGGGGCCGAGAGCGCCGAGAACCTGGTCGCCACGTCGGCCGCGAGTTCGCAGCGTTCGGTCGACTTGCGGCGCCTCGTCGAGGGCTTCCGCATCCACGCTGCGATCCGCAAGGGCTGAGCGGCGCGGTCAGGTCTCGGCCGGCCGTTCCGCCGGGTGGCGGATCGCGTGGCGGAACACGTAGTTCACCACCGGGATGCCGAGCAGGAGGCCCCACACGCCGAACAGCTTGCCGCCGATCGTCAGCACGATCAGCACGAGCACCGGGTTCATGTGCATGTGGTGCCCGTAGATCTGCGGGTTCAGGATGTAGGTCTCGATCGCGTGGATCACGCAGATCAACACGACCGCCAGCACCATCGACGACACGCCGCCGGCCTGCAGGGCCAGCAGGCAGATCGGCGTCGAGCTGATGAACGTGCCGACCACGGGGATGAAGCTGCAGAAGAACACGATGGTGGCCAGCACCAGCACGTTGTCGAGGCCCATCATCCACACGCCGATCGACGTGAGGATCGTGTTGACTAGGGCGATGAACAGCTGCGCCTCGAGCGCGCGACCGAGCACGGCGCCGAAGCCGGCGATGTTGTCGGCGACCTCGTCGTAGAAGAAGCCGATCTTGGTCTTCGACAGGCCGCGGATGCCGTTCTTCAGCTTCGGCAGGTCGAGCACGATCAGGAACGAGAACAGCAGCGACAGCAGGAACGACGACGCGTAGCCGAGGCCGGATTGCACGATCTCCAGGGGGTTCTCGGTCAGCTGCTTGGTCGCGGAAGCGAGCAGTTCGCGGACGAGGTGCAGCGGCTCCGGCGGCTTCACCGGTTCGGTGGTCTCCGGCTTGTCCGGCTTGGGATCCTGGCCGGTCTTGCCGTCCTTCGGCGTCTCCTTGGGGTCCGTCGGCGTTTCGTCCGGGGGCTTCTGCCCTTCCTTCGGATTCGGGTCCACGGCCAAGGCACTCGGGTCGATGCCCTGGCCCTTGTGCTTGGCGAGGCCGGTGTAGATCGACGGGTATTGGCGCAGGAACTTGTCGAGCTCGGCGTCGGCGTCGTCGACGTACTTGTCCTTGTTCTTCAGGAACTTGTTCGTCTCCTCGTGCACCAGCGGCGTCAGCGTGAAGCCGGTCGCGAACAGGGTGCCGAGCACGACGAGGCCGACGATCACGACGCGTGCGACCCGGTTCTTGATCCGGTGTGCGAGGCCGTCGACGCCGTGCGCCTGGATGTAGGCGAACACGAACGTCAGGAAGATCAGCAGCAGGAACGGTCGCAGCAGCCACAGGATCGCCAGCAGCAGGCCCCAGACGAACGTCTTCGAGGCCAGCGAGAAGATGCGGTCCCAGGGCGGCGGGAGGGTTTTCTCGGGTTGTTCCGGAGCGGACGTCATGCCGCCCGCAAGCTACGCGGCCCGCAGCCGCATGGCCAGCGAGGACCCGAACGGTTCACGACCTGTTCGCCGACGACGGCCTTTGCGATGATCGGGGGATGCTGCGCCGACTGACGCTCGCGTCGTTCCCGTTCGTGGCCGCCTGTGGTGGTGGAAGTGGGACGACGCCGACGCCGACCCAGCCCGTGTCGGCGGACGCACTCGTGAGCAAGGCGCTGCCGACGCGCAAGGCGAGCGACGGCCAGCGGTTCGCAAGGCTCGATCCGGCGACCTCGGGCCTCCAGTTCACCAACGAACTGCGGCGCGAGAACATCGTGGCCTACGTCTACACCGGTGCCGGGCTCGCGGTCGGCGACTACGACAACGACGGCCTGCCGGACGTGTACCTGGTGAGCCAGGACGGACCGAACAAGCTGTTCCGGCAGAAGGCGCCGCTGCAGTTCGAGGACGTGACGGCGAAGGCCGGCGGGCTCGACGGCGGCGACGCGTGGGGCAATGCGGCGTCGTTCGCCGACGTCGATGGCGATGGCGATCTCGACCTCTACGTGTGCAACCTCGAGTCGCCGAACCTGCTCTACGTGAACCAGGGCGACGGCACGTTCGTCGAGCGCGGCGTTCCGTACGGGCTCGGCCTCGTCGCCGCGAGCATGGGCTGCGCGTTCGCCGACTACGACAACGACGGTGACCTCGATCTCTACGTGCTGACCAACCGCGTGCTCAAGAACACGCTGCCGGACCAGATCGTCGCCGAGATGACGCTGCCGAAGGCGATGCAGAAGACCAAGGCGCAGCTGCGGCCGCCGTATCCGACGTTCGGCAAGGACGACAAGGGCAACCTGGTCGTGCCGAAGGGCTACGAGGACGAGTTCTTCACGCTGCCGGGTTCGCCGGCCCCGTTCCAGGCCGGCCAGCGCGACCGGCTGTTCCGCAACGACGGCAAGGCGACGTGGGTCGACGTCACCGAGTCGGCCGGCATCGACGACCACGGCAACGGGCTGTCGGTGGTGTGGTGGGACTTCGACCGCGACGGTCATCAGGATCTGTACGTGGCCAACGACTTCCAGTCGCCGGACCACCTCTACAAGAACCTCGGCAACGGGCGCTTCCAGGACGTGACGCGGGCGATGCTGCCGCACACCGCGTTCTTCGGCATGGGCGCCGACTTCGGCGATCTCGACGGCGACGGCAACTACGACCTGCTGGTCGCCGACATGTCGAGCACGTCGCACTACTGGGGCAAGATGCTGATGGGCAGCATGGACCAGCACCGCTGGTTCCTGATGCACAGCGATCCACAGCAGTACATGCGCAACGCGCTGTACCTCGGCACCGGCACGGGGCGCTTCCAGGAAGCGGCGCACATGGCGGGGCTGGCCAGCACCGACTGGACGTGGGCGGTGCGCTTCGCCGACCTCGACGACGACGGCCGGCTCGACTGCTACGCGACGAACGGCATCCCGGTGTTCACCGACAACCCGGACATCGGCGAGCAGTTCGACAAGCTGTGGCGCGCCGGTGAGCAGAAGCAGGCGCTCGACGTGTTCCGCGCGATCCCGAGCGTGCAGGAGAAGAAGGTCGCGCGGCGCAACGCCGGCGGGCTGAAGTTCGAGGACGTCGGGGCGGCCTGGGGGCTCGACGAGCAGAACGTGGCGCACGGGGCGGTGGTCTGCGATCTCGACCGCGACGGCGACCTCGACGTGATCACCAACAACTTCAACACGCCGTGCAGCCTGTTCGAGAACCGCGGCAGCGACGGGCACCGCGTGTTGGTCGAACTGGTCGGCTCGACGAGCAACCGGCGCGGGGTCGGCGCCGAGATCGAACTGGTCGCCGGCGGCGTGACGCAGCGACGCACGGTGTCGTTGACGCGCGGCTACATGTCCGCTGGCGAGGCAATCGAGCACTTCGGGCTCGGTTCGGCGACGACGATCGACTCGCTGACGGTGCGCTGGCCGAGCCGGAAGGTGCAGGCGTTCCGCGGTCTCGCAGTCGACCAGCTGCACACGATCCACGAGGCCGGTGAAGAGCACCACATCCTCTCGATCGATACCCTCGACGAGGATCTCGCGAAGTTCCGCCCCGCGGACGATCTGGCGGTACGGCACCTCGAACGCGATTTCGACGACTACCTGGAGCAGCCGCTGTTGCCGCATCGCCTGTCGCGGCTCGGGCCGGGTGTCGCGGTCGGTGACGTGGATGGCGACGGCGTCGACGAAGTCTGGATCGGCGGGGCCGCTGGGCAAGCGGGTTCGCTGGTGCGTCGAGACGGAAAGTCGGCGCAGCCGATCGCCGGGCCGTGGTCCGGCGATGCCGGTAGCGAAGACATGGGGGCCTGCTTCGTCGACTTCGACGCCGACGGCGACCTCGACCTGTGCGTCGCGAGCGGCGGCGTCGAAGCCAAGGAAGGCGACGCGGCGCTGCGCGACCGGCTCTACGTGAACGACGGCAAGGGTGCGTTCACCAAGGTGGCCGACGGCGTGATCCCCGACGTGCGCACCAGCAAGAGCTGTGTCTGCGCCGCCGACTACGACCGCGACGGGGACGTCGACTTGTTCGTCGGTGGCCGTGTCGTGCCGGGTCGCTTCCCGCACTCGCCGGCGAGCCTGCTGCTGAAGAACGAAGGTGGTCGATTCGTCGACGCGGCGAAGGACCTGCCGCTGCGCGAACTCGGCATGGTGACGGCCGCGACCTGGACCGATCTCGACGGCAACGGTTTCGTCGACCTCGTCGTCGCGGCGCAGTGGCAGCCGCTGCGCGTGTTCGCCAACACCGGCGGCACGTTCACCGACCGCACGCAGGCGCTCGGCCTGCACACGGTGCACGGCCAGTGGAACAGCATTGCTTCGGCCGATCTCGACGGCGACGGCGACCTGGACCTGGTCGCCGGCAACCTCGGCCTGAACACCAAGTACAAGGCGAGCGAGAAGAAGCCGCTGCGGCTCTACGGCAAGGACTTCGACGGCAACGGTTCGTTCGACGTCGTCGAGGCCAAGCAGCCCGGAGATGTCGTGTTGCCGGTGCGTGGACTGTCGTGCAGCAGCCAGGCGATGCCGTTCGTGCGCCAGAAGTTCCCGACCTACGACGCGTTCGCGAAGGCCAACCTGAAGGAGATCTACGGCGGCGATCTCGCCGACTGCCTCGAACTCACCTGCAACGAGCTGCAGCACGTGGTCGTCGAGAACCGTGGCGAAACGTTCGCGATCGCACCGCTGCCGCGCATGACGCAGATCGCACCGGTGTTCGGCATCGGCCTCGCCGACTTCGACGGCGACGGCATCCAGGATCTCGTGCTGGCGCAGAACTTCTTCTCTCCCGAGCCCGAGACCGGTCGCTTCGACGGCGGCCTGTCGGCATTCGTGCGCGGCAAGGGCGGCATGCAGTTCGAGTACGTGCCGCCGAAGTTGTCCAGGCTCGTGATCCCGGGCGACAGCAAGGCGCTGGTGCTCACCGAGGCCGAGGTCGTGGTCGCGACCAACGATGGTCCGGTGCAAGCGCTGCGGCCGCATGCCTGGGACCAGGTGCTGGTCGTGTCTCTGGAAGGAACGAAGGGCAACCCGACTGCCATCGGCGCGCGGCTCGAACTGCGCGAGCCAAGCGGCAAGAAGCACGTGCGCGAGATCACCGCCGGCAGCGGCTACCTGTCGCAGTCCGCGGCGCGTGCCTGGTTCGTGAAGGTTCCGGACGGCAGCAAGCTCGCCGTGCGCTGGCCGGATGGTGGCGCGAGCGAGCACGTGCTCGCCGAACCCCGTGGCAAGGTGACGATCACCCGATGAAGTCGCGCCGCGTCCTGCCGTTCCTGTTGCTCGTCGCGTGTGGCACGGAAGCGAAGCCTGGGCCGGCCGCGGTCACGCCGCAGCCCGAGTCGCACGCGCGCATGGTTGCGGCACTCGACGAAGCCGCGCGGCAGGCCGAGATCGACAACCCGTTCTATGGCCAGCGCCGCCTCGAACGGCTGCGCGCCGACCTGCAGCAGGCCGGCGACAAGGCACCGTGGCGGTTGCGGTGGGAAACCGCGGTCGCCGAACTCGAACAAGGCCACGAACGCGAAGCGATCGCGATCCTCGAAGCGACGCGTGGCAAGCTGCTCGACCGGTCGTTGGCCGGCGACGCGGCGGCGATGATCGGCGTCGTCTTCCACCTCGGCGTCGCCAGCCTGCGCCTCGCCGAGACCGAGAACTGCTGCGCCAACCCGACCGAGGAGACCTGCATCCTGCCGATCCGCGGCACCGGCCAGCACAGCCGGCGCGAGGGCAGCGAGCGCGCCGCGGCGGCGTTCCTCGAGGTCGTGCAGAACACGCCGAAGGACGATTACTGGCACTACGCGGCGCAGTGGCTGCTGCAGATCGCGCACATGACGCTCGGCACGTGGCCCGATGGCATCCCCGCCGAACATCGCCTGCCGGCGGCCGCGTTCGCGCCGGAAGGAACGTATCCGCGCCTGCTCGACGTGGCGCCCGCGGTCGGGCTCGATCGCCTGGGCACCGCCGGCGGCGTCGCGATCGAGGACTTCGACGGTGACGAGCACCTCGACCTCGTCGTCACCGACTGGGCGCCGCGCGGCCAGGCCAGGTTCTTCCGCAACCAACGCGATGGCACGTTCGCCGACCGCACGACCGAAGCGGGCCTCACCGGCATCACCGGCGGCCTCAACTGCGTGCACGCCGACTACGACGACGACGGCGACATGGACGTGCTGGTCCTGCGCGGCGGCTGGTGGAAGGAACACGGCAAGCTGCCGGTGTCGCTGCTGCAGAACGACGGCAAGGGCCACTTCACCGACGTGACGTTCGCGGTCGGGCTCGGCGAACGACGCCTGCCGACCCAGACCGCCGGGTTCGCCGACTACGACCTCGACGGTGACCTCGACCTCTACATCGGCAGCGAGAGCAGTGAGCGCGTCGCCTGCAGCTCGCAGCTCTACCGCAACGACGGTGGCCGTTTCGTCGACGTCGCCGCGACCGCAGGTGTCGCGAACGACGGCTACGCCAAAGGGGTCACGTGGGGCGACTTCGACGGCGACCGCTGGCCGGACCTCTACGTGTCGAACATCGCCGACGCGCCCAATCGCCTGTTCCGCAACCGCGGCGACGGCACGTTCGTCGACGTCGCGGCGCAGGCGGGCGTGACCGAGCCGAAGAACAGCTTCCCGACCTGGTTCTGGGACTTCGACAACGACGGCGCGCTCGACCTGTTCGCGTCCAACTACGACACCGGGGTCGCGCACCTCGCGTCGTTCCTGCAGGGTGGAGCCCTGAAGTTCGACACCGCGCGGTTCTTCCGCGGCGACGGCAAGGGCGGCTTCCGCGACATGACGCAGCAGTTCGGGTTCCGCACGCCGACGATGCCGATGGGTTGCAGCTTCGGCGACCTCGACAACGATGGCTGGCTCGACGCGTACCTCGGCACGGGCGACCCGTCCTACTCGAGCCTGATGCCGAACGTGTTCCTGCGCAACGTCGGCGGCGAGCGTGTGCAGGACCTGACGATGGCGAGCGGGCTCGGGCATCTGCAGAAGGGCCACGGCGTCGCGTTCGCGGATCTGGACGGCGACGGCGACCAGGACCTGTTCGAGGTGATGGGCGGCGCGTATCCGGGCGATGCGTTCCGTTGCGTGCTGTTCGAGAACCCGGGCCACGGCAACCACTGGTTGACGGTGCGCGTGGTCGGCAAGGACAGCGCGCGCTGCGCGATCGGTGCGCGATTGTGCGTCACGGTGCGCGAGAACGGCGTGTCGCGGCGCATCTTCAAGCACGTCGACCAGGGTGCGTCGTTCGGCGGCAACCCGCTGCGGCAGACGCTCGGGCTCGGCAAGTGCACGGCGATCGAACGGCTGGAAGTGTTCTGGCCCAAGGCCGGCAAGACCGACGTGTTCGAAGGTGTGCCGCTCGACACGACGATCCGCGTCGTCGAAGGTGCGGCGAAGTGGGAACGGCTCGAGGTCGCTGCCGTACCGTTCCGCAAGCGGTGACCGACGGGCCTGCGCGGTCGAACGTTGCTCCGGCCCGGCTTGCCGTCTACCGTCGCGCGTCGGCTTCGCGGTCGCGCTTCGCGACGCCTGGCCGCTGGCGCTGCGGCGCCAAGGAGGAGATGCCATGGCCGACTGGTCGATCGATTCCCCTTGTTGTGTCGTGACCTGGATCACGCTGGCCCTGCTGGACCAATCGAAGAAGGCGTTCCCGGCGTCCGGTACCGTGCCGATGCGCCGACTCGCGTTCTGGGTCGGGTCCGAGGAGTTGCGGGCCGTCCGAGCCAAGACGCTGGCGATCCAGATGATCGCGACTTTCGTCGAGGTGGCGAAGGCGGTCTACGAGAAGGGCAACACGGCGGCCAATCGCAAGGCGGCACTCGAGGCCGTGCAGGCGGCGTTGCTCGAGGGGGATTCGACCATGGCCGACCTGGCCGCACGCAACAACGAGCACTTCCTGTTCCTGGGTGAGGCGCCATGACCTCGTTCCATCGCTGCCTGGGAGCCATCCTGGCGATCGCCGCGAGCCTCGTCGCCCAGGCCGACGTCGTGGTGCTGCAGACCTCGACGCAGCCGCCGGTGCCGGTGCTGCAGGCGCGGCCGATTCCCGGAGTGCCTGGCAGGTTCCAGCTGATCGACGGCGCCGGAAGGCCGATGGCGTTGCGGCCGGTGTCCGGGGTCGCGACGTTCGTGCTCGTGGGGACCGACGCCATGCCGCTGGTCGCGACCGGCGCGTCCCTGCTGGTCTCGTCGCCGGCGGGAGATTCGTTCGAGTTCCCCGGTGGCACGTGCGAGGTGCGCGACCTCCGGAGGGACGGCAAGTGGGTGCTGGTCGATGGCGCAACCCGCGTCTTTCCTCGGGAAGACGAGTCGATCGTGGTCGAAACAGCCCCGGCGCCTGCAGACGACCCTGCCGTCGCGACGAAGCGCGATCTGGCCAACGCCGCGTTCGGCAGGGGCGCCAAGACATCGCTCAACAAGCTCGGTCAGCCACTCGATCCCGTCCTCGGTGGCTTGCTGGAGAACCCGGCGACCATCAACGGCGTGCTCCAGTCGGTGTTGGATCCCGGCCATGGCTGGCAGTTGCTGAAGGACCTCGAACTCGAGGTGAAGACCTTCACCGACGACGGCGAAACGAGCCTGGGCATCGGGTTCGCATTCGACCGGCGCCACGATCTGTGGCACGACGGCGACGAAACGGTGTGGGGGCTCGACTACCGCATGACGGCGCGCGGCGACGTCGCCTTCGAGCCTGAGGTCAACCCACAGGACCTGCTGGAAGGACGCGTGTCGTTCAACCTGTTCCGTTCGTCGGGAGGTGTGCAGCGCGACGGCGTCGACAGCGACCCGACCGGAGAGAAGTTCAACGCGTGGGCGAAGGAGCTGGCGCGGTACCCGACCGACGAGGCGTTCCTGGCCAGTCCCCGATGGTCGGCGATCAGTGAACTCGCGCAGAGCCGGTTCTCGACCCAGGTGTGTCTCGAGGTCGGGCTCGACGTCGGCTTCGAGTCGGACCAGGACGTCGCCGCGCGGCACTTCGTGGTCGGCGCGCACGCCGTACTCGACGTGAAGGCGTGGCAGCGGGCGTCGTTGGGCGCCTGGCTGAACCTCGCCGACCATCCGTTCGCGGTGGTGCGTTGCCTGTCGGGCTACGACGCCGAGTTCGCGCCGCGGGGATCGACGATCCCGACGGTGCTGATCGGCTTCGATCGCCTCGAGCCCGAAGGCGACGATCCGCGTGCCGGGGTGGGCGACCGTGACGGGTTCGAACGCCTGCGCGCCGAAGTGGGCTTCAAGACCCCGGTCGCCAGGCGCGACCAGCAGGAGTACTTCTTCGTCGCGAACTGGCGCTACTTCCGCGAGATCGGGGCACCCCGGGCGGTCGAGGCGGCCGGCTTGGACGAGTACGACTTCGTCTACCTCGCGGTCGAATCGCAGAACGGGCTGTTCGTCAGCTACAACCAAGGACAGCTGCCGTTCGGTGTGGCCGACCGCGAGTTCTTCGAGGTCGGCTGGAAGTTCGGGTTCTGACCCCCGTGGGACCTGGCCGGGCTTGCGGCGGCGCCGTCGTGCCGCGCAACATGCGCCGATGCTCCGCTCGGCCTGTCTGTTCGCGCTCGCTCTTCCCGTCGCCCTGGCCCAGGTCGACCATCGTTCGTCGCAATCGCCGGTGAAGAGCCAGGGCAACCGCGGCACCTGCGTCGCGTTCTCGATCTGTGCTGCGCTCGAGACGTTCCCCGGCGTGCCGTGCGACCTGTCGGAGCAATTGCTCTACGCGACGGTGAAGCGCCACGAGCAGGGCGTCGACGTCTGGCTGCGCAAGTGGGGCAAGCCGACGATCATGGACGAGGGCAACAAGCTGCCCGACTACGCGACGCTGTTCGAACTGGTCGGCACCTGCGCCGAACCGTTCCTGCCGTACGACCCCAACCCCAAGCACGCCGCGCCCGGTGTGCCGGACGAGCTGAAGCGCTACCTCGAACTCGCGCAGATCACCGAACAGGACCTCGAGGCGGTGCGCGACGGGTTCGGCAAGTACGGCTTCGCGGCCGGATCGTGCACGGTGCTCGACGAATCGGCGGCGCGCGACGTGCAACGCCTGCAGAAGGCGCTCGACGGCGGGCTGCTGGCGATCCCGGTCACCTATCCGGTGCACGGCCCGAACTGGTCTGCGGTGAAGCGCGACGCGGCGACGGGGCGCACGTTCCTGCATCCGGGACTGCTCGGGTCGTTCCGCGAGGCGGGCACCGAGGAGTGGATGGACTACGGCAAGTGCAAGCTGCTGATGGCGGGCAAGGGGATCGAGTTCGTGGCCGCGGCGAAGGCCGACAAGGTCGAGATCAAGCTCGACGAGGATCCCAAGCAGGAGATCTACGGCGGCCATGCGGTGACGATCGTCGGCTACGACGACCGCGGCTTCCTGATCAAGAACTCGTGGGGCGAGAACTGGGGCGACCGCGGCTACGCGACGATCCTCTACGACTACCACGCAGTGTTCGCGACGGGTGCCTTGCTGATCACCGACGCGCGCATCCGAATGCCATCGCTGAGCCCGTTCGAGCAGCGCGCGCGCATCGAACGCGGCACGTTCCGGCTCAAGGTGCAGCCGCGCGGCACCGGCGGCGACGCGCGCCTCGTGCTGTCGACCTGGATGCTCGAACCGCGCGACGCGAACGTCGAGGTCGTCGAGTACACGGTCGAAGGCCGCACGACCGATGCGACCTGGAAGGAAGTGCACAAGGAAGTGGTCGCGGCGGGCGCGCTCGAACGGCGGCGCGGCTGCGCGCTCGTGGTGCCCACGGCGAAGCTGGCCGGGTTGCAGGGCGTGCGCGTCACGGTGCGCTACGGCGACCTGCCGCTCGGCGACGTGAAGAAGCCCGCCGAGATCCGTTGGCTCGCGACGCACTCGTATCCAGAGTTCGCGCCGGTGCTGCCGTCGGCGCAGGACTTCGCGCCGGTGCGCTGACCGTGCGCCCATTCGCGATCGCTGCGGCCCTGCTCGCTGCGGCGTGCGGTTCGGTGTCGCGTTCGGACGACTGGGTGCGCACGTTGCCGGAAGCCCCCGGGGGCTTCCGTGCCACGGGCCATGTGGATGCCATGGATCCGGCGGCGATCTGGGGCATCGGCGATCGCGTCGAATACACGATCGAAGTCGTGCTCGGTACCGAGCGACGCACCTTCACGTTCACGCTCACGACGACGGCGCTGCCGGAGTCGCGAACCAAGGGAATCGCAACGCCTCATCCCGTGCACGACCGGATCCTGACACGAACCGCCCACGAGAGCTGGCAGCACGGGCCGGTGGTCGCCTACCACGCCTTCGGTCCGGCGAAGGTGCGCGCGGAGCTGCGTTCCGCCGACGGCACGGAGTGCAGTGGCGAGTTCGAGGTCGAGAGCCTCGCGAACCTCTACGTCGAGGACGTGCGCACGGCGTGGTCGATCGGGGTGCACGGGATGTTCGGGGCCCTGCTCGGTCTCGATTGCATGCACGCGACGCTGCTGCGCCTGGTCCGTCGCCCGAGCGCGTGGTCCGTGCTCGCTCGGCTCGGCCGCGTCGAAGTGCAGCTGCAGTGGCCCGAACTCGACCGCATGGAGATCGTCGAAGCGAGCACGCCGTTCGGAACGGTGCCGACGGCCTGGCGGCCGATGACGATCCTGGCCAACGGCCAGCCCGCACTCGACGGACGCGTCCAGTTCACGTGGAAACAGTCGCCGCTGCTGCTTGCCGCCGGGGTGCTGCAGGTCGAAGCGTGGCATCCGGACGACCCGACGGCGCGCATCACGATCCGCCTGGCCAGTGCCCGGCGGGGAATCCCGCCGGACAGCCCCGATCCCGACGAGTTGGGCGGCGGACTGCGCCGCGGCATGACCGTGGCGGACGCCTGTTCGTTGCTCGGTGGCACGATCGAAAAGGAGCTCGCGCGGGGGTGTCTCGCCGACGGTCGTCGCGTCGAACTGCTGCAGCTCCGCGTGCCGCGCTGGTGGCTCGTCGTCGTCGTGCACGAGGGGCGGCTCGTGTTCGCGAGCGGCGGGGACGACTTGTCGCAGCATTGGCTGAAGGTTCGCGGCTTCGTGCCGGACGCAGCCGATGACGCGGCCCGGTGACCGCGGACGCGCCCGGCTCAGGAACCGGACGGGTTGCTCGGCTGCTCGACGATCTCGATCACGCCGTTGCGGTCGATGCGCACGCGGCCCTTCTGCTCGAGCGCCTGCCAGACTTCGGCCGGGTACTGCGACGGCGGCTTCACGCCGATGATGCCGGAATTGCCGCCCTTGCTCATCGCGTCGTGGCCCAGCCGCGACTCGTCGTCGAGCCGCGTCAGCTTCATGCGCTTCTTCAGCGCCTTCATCGCGCGCGTCAGCGTCTCCTTGGTGAACGAACCGTCGGGATTCCTCTCGATCAGGTTCGCGGGTTCCTTGTCGTGCGGTTCCATCGCCGCATCATGCCGCGCTGGACGGTGGCGCGCGCGGGCGCGAGGATGGAACCGTGAAACTGCTCGTCGCCATCGCCGTCGGCCTGCGGCCGAAGGATCTCGCCCATGCGCCGGTGCTGCGTGGGCTCGGCCAGCACGGGTTCACGGCACCGCTCGAAACGGTGTTCCCGGCGGTCACCTGCACCGTGCAGGCATCGTTCCTGACCGGGCTTTCGCCGTCGGGCCACGGGGCGGTCGGCAACGGCTGGTACTTCCGCGACCTCGCCCAGGTGATGCTGTGGCGGCAGCAGAACCAGCTCGTGCGCGGCGAAAAGCTGTACGAGACCGCGGCGCAGCGCTTCGGCACGCGCACCGCGAAGCTGTTCTGGTGGTGGAACATGTACGCGCCGAACGTGGCGTGGTCGGTGACGCCGCGGCCCGAATACCACGCCAACGGCCTGAAGAAGCCCGGCCTCTACAGCGAGCCGCCGGCGCTGCAGGCGGATCTGCAGGAGGAGCTCGGGCCGTTCCCGCTGTTCGACTTCTGGGGCCCCAAGGCCGGCATCAAGAGCACCGAGTGGATCGTGTCGTCGGCGCTGGCGACGGTGCGTCGGCACGACCCGGACCTGATGCTCGTCTACCTGCCGCACCTCGACTACGACCACCAGCGCTTCGGGCCGGACGACCCGCGCAGCGTGCAGGCCGTGCGCGACCTCGACGCGCAGTGCTTGCGGCTGATCGAGACCGCGCGCGAGAAGAAGGCGCACGTCGTCGTACTGTCCGAGTACGGCATCGAGAACGCGACCACGCCGGTGTTCGTCAATCGCCTGCTGCACGACAAGGGCTTCCTGCGCGTGCAGGAGACGAGCCACGGGCAGCTGCTCGATTGCGGGGCGAGCCGCGCGTTCGCCGTCGCCGACCACCAGTGCGCGCACGTCTACGTTCGCGATGCGGTCGATCAGGAGCCGGTGCGCGCGCTGCTCGCAAAGCTGCCCGGCGTCGCCCGCGTGCTCGACCGCGCGCAACAGCGTGAACTCGGCATCGACCACGAACGCAGCGGCGAGTTCGTGTGCGTCGCCGAAGCGGGCTGCTGGTTCGCCTACCACTACTGGCTCGACGAAGCGCGACGCCCCGACTTCGCGCCGACGGTCGACATCCACCGGAAGCCGGGCTACGACCCCGCGGAACTGTTCGTCGACCCGAAGATC
>JAEUHV010000008.1 GCA_016794485.1 Planctomycetota bacterium | reverse complement strand
TGAGCGCGCCGAACACCGCCATGGCCTCGTGGTGGCAGCGATCGACGTAGGCGAGCACGCCATCGAGGCCGGCCCCCAGGCTGGCGTCGTGGCCCGGATACCGGCTCGGCCTGCCCGCGACGTTCTCCGCGTACATGAACCGCTCGATGCCGGCCAGGTGGCGCAGCAGGTCGCCGAACGTGAAGCGGCCGGGCTGCCAGGTCCATTCGAGTTCGGCCGCCGGCAGGTGGTCGAGCACTCGAGTCGTTCGGGCTCGGGCCTTGGGCCAGTAGTCGAGGAACGAGGCGATCGAGTCGATCATCGTGGGGCTGGGGTTGGCCGTGGTGGCGAGGCGATCATGCGGGGGTGGTGCGCGTCGGCAAGGCGGCAGCGGATCGTGTCCTGGGGCGCCAAGGCCGTCGGGCCCGGGGTTGCAGCGGTCGGGTCGAGCGGGGCGTCGGCGGCGAGCACGGGGACGTTCGGCGCCACCTGTGCCGTTGCCAGGCCGTCCGGTCGGGACGCCTGGACGGGCTCCAGGGCGGTTAACCAGCCCTCGAACCCGTCGACACCCCGCCGTCGCGGTCGAAAACGCGTCCGCTCGGAGCGAAGGGACTGGGGGCCCCAGTCCGGTCTGCGAACTCGGCGCCGAAAATCCTGCCCGACACCACCCTCGCCGAGGCCCCGAAACAGCCCGTTGCAGCCCGCCAGAGCCCTCGCGGGGCCGTACTCGCCGTTCTGCTAACCAGCGACGTGCTCTCCGCGAGTCCGTTCGGAGAGCAGGGACCGGTATCGGTCCTGCCAGGCCCAAAAGGGACTGGGGGACCCACACCCTGTGCTCTCGCGAACTCGCGACCGCCGCGACCCCGCCCGCAAACCCGCGCCGTTGTTGGGCTACAGGGCGCCTGGAAACGCAGCCGCCCCGCGGCTGTTCACCGCGGGGCGGACAGGTCCGGCCGTCGGCCGGGGGATGGCTCCTCGAGTAGGACTTGAACCTACGACCCGGTGATTAACAGTCACCTGCTCTACCAACTGAGCTATCGAGGATCGCGAACGGGTTTCGGCCCATTCGGGGCGGCAACCTTAGCGAGCCGAAGCCGAGCGTCAAGCATGCGTTCGCACCGAAACGACGGTGCCGAAACGCACACGGGCCGGCACCTCGCGAGAGGGGCCGGCCCGTGCGATCTCACCGTGGCCTCAGGCCTTCGGCGCGACCTCGAACTTGCGCAGGCGCAGTTCCTTCGTTCCCTCGAGTGCCTTCTTCGCGGCATCCTCGGTGAACGCCTTCTTGTCCTTCACGAACACCAGGGCCTTGCCGTTCAACCCGTTCGGGTGGACGCGGCTGACACCGTCCAGCTTGCTCAAGACGTCACGCGTCTCGATGGCGGTGCCCATTCAACCCAAGCCGGAGATCGCCAGTTCGTAGACGACCTCGGCCTTCGGCATCTCGACTTCGGTGAGGCTCCGGATCGTGACGCCACCCGCGCGCTTCTTTGAAAGCAGCAGGTTGAGGTCGGCGATCTCGGGGACCTTCTTGCCAGCGACTTCGAAGTAGCCGACGCCGGTCGTGTCGAAGATCAGGTTCTTGATGGTCTTTTCGGTTTCGAGGATGTCACGCACCCTCTTTGCCTGTGAGGCGGCGCCTCAACCACCGATACCGTTCGCTTCGATCTTCCACAGCTTCTCGGTCGCGCCGTCCTTCTTGGCCGGTTGCGCTTCAGTCTGCGCCGGCAAAGAGAACGCGAACGCGGCGAGCAGCAACGCAGCCTGGATTCGCATCGTGTACTCCTGGAACTGGGGCCCTGCTTCGGGCGAATGCCCGTCGCAACGGGCGGGAGTATCGGCGAAAGGGCCGTGTCCGGCAAACCCGACGGCTGGAAAGCTTGTCGCAACCCTGTCCGCTACCCGTCGGCAAATCGCCATGGTGCCAGGACTCTGGGCACCGGGGCCGTCCCGAGGGCGGCGCGCAGCACCGCGATCGGGATCGAGTTCTGCGCCAGGACCGCGTCGTGGAACTGCCGCTCCGTGAACGCCTTGCCACCGACCAGTTGCCCGTGCAGGGCGCGCAGTTGCAGTCCGCCGAGCATGTAGGCGGCTTGGTAGAGCGGCGGGTAGCTGCCGCCGACCGAGCGCCGCACTTCGCCTTCCGCGGCCGCGCGTTCGTGCCCGACCCGGTCGATCAGGTACTCGACGCACTGGGGCCCGGTCCAGCGACCGAGGTGGAAGTTCAGCGAGAACACGATCCGCGCGCAGCGGTGCTTGCGCCAGTAGAGCATTCCGACCTTGCCCTCCGGCGACTTCGCCAGCCCGAGGTCGTACATCCGCATCTCCCAGTAGAGCGCCCAGCCTTCGATCCAGAACGGCGTGTCGAACGGCTCGCGCCAGGTTCGGTGCCGCGACTGCGAATGTTCCTGCAGCCAGTGCCCGGGGATCAGTTCGTGGTGCACCGTCGCCCGGCAGAAGTGTTCGTTGTTGCTGCGCAGTGCCTGGAGCTTCTCGATGTGCGCCATCGCGTCGGTGGGGAACGACACCTGGATCGTCTCGCCGCCGAGGAAGAACGGGTTCACCTTCTGGGCCTCGCGCGACATCATCCGCATCCGCCAGCACTCTTTCGCCAGCGGCGGGATCGTGATCAGGTCGCGTTGCTCGAGGAACGCGATGGCTTCGTGCGCGAGGTCGCGGATCAGTTGCGGTTGCTCACCGGGGTCGCGGTGCTGCTGCTTCACCCGCTCCAGCGCTTCGCGCCAGTCCTTGCAGCCCATCGCCGTGGCGGCGGCCGCCATCTCCGCGTCGCACCACGCGAACTCGAGCTCGGCGATCGCGACCAGTTCGGCCGGCGTGTAGGGGATCCACTCGAACGCCAGTTCGCGCTGCAGCGCCGCCTCGCCGACCGGATCGCCGAGCAGCGAACGGTCACCGCCGTCGTTGCCGGGTGCTGCGGCCAGGGCGTCGTAGAGGCCGCCGAGCGCCGACTCGGCGGCGCCGTACGGCGCGCGCAGCCACCAGCCGAACTCCGGGTCGTAGCCGTTGCGGTGGTCGAACCAGGCACGCAGCGTCTGCCGCAGCGCGGCGGTGCGCGCCGCAGCGCGCGCGAACAGGGCCGGCGGCAGCGTCGCGAACTTCTTCGCCGCCAGCGCCGCGCGCACTTCGTCGCACTGCTTGCCGATGCGATCCACGGTCGTCGCCGCGTCCGCGGCCGCCACGTCCTCCAGCCGCCGCAGCGCTTCGGCCAGGTGCGTGATCGCCGGCGCGAACGGCAGCAAGTTGGCGAGTTCGGCCTCGCGCACGGCTTCGCGATCGAGGTCCTCGACCGCCTTGCGCACGTGGTTGTCGAGCAGCAGCCAGTCGATGCGCCCGTCGTGGGCCAACCCGTCGAAGTCGAGTGCCTGCAGGTCGTGCGCGGCCTCGTCGTAGCGGGCGCGCAAGCGGGCGCGCCGTTCGCCCGACATCGGCACGTCGTAGCGCCGGTTCAGGTCGCGCAGGTCGGCGCGCAGGGCTTCGACCAGCGGCCGCACCTCGCGCGCGGCCAGGGTCGCGGCCTGGGCCGGGAGGAACGTCGTGCAGGCGAGGACGGCGAGCAGGCGGCGCATGCCGCGATGCTACGCCGACGCCGCGGCGGTCACACCTTCGGGCCAGCGCTGCGGATCTTCTCGCTGGCGCGGTCGGCGTACTTGCCGAAGTTCTTCGCGAACAGGCTGGCGAGCAGCTTCGCCTTCTGGTCGTAGGCCGCCTTGTCGGCCCACGTGTTCTTGGCGATCAGGATCTCGGCCGGAACGTTGTTGCACGCCGTCGGCACGATCAGGCCGAACACCGGGTCGACCACGGTGGGGGCCTTCGCCAGCGAGCCGTCGTGGATCGCGTCGAGGATCGCCCGCGTGTACTTCAGGCTCATGCGCTTGCCGGTGCCGGGGCCACCGCCGCTCCAGCCGGTGTTGACCAGCCAGGCCTGGCTGCCGTTCTTCGCGATCTTGTCGGCGAGCAGTTCGGCGTACTTGGTCGGGTGCCAGACCATGAACGCGGCGCCGAAGCAGGCCGAGAACGTC
>JAEUHV010000537.1 GCA_016794485.1 Planctomycetota bacterium | reverse complement strand
TCATCGGCACGACCATGGCGCTCGACACCTGCAACATCCCGTGGGACGACTTCCCGATCCTGTTCCACGCCTTCGACGTCGCAGCGCCGGCGCCGTGGTACATCGGGGCGCCGTACGAAGGCTGCTACTGGTACCTGACGGCCACCCCCATCCACATGGTCTCGTTCGCCAACGGTTGCTGCAGCACGCTGCCGGTCCCCATCCCACTCAACGGCTCGTTGCTCGGCATCGACCTGTTCGCGCAAACCGCCGCCCTCAACTTCAAGCCCTGGAGCTGGGGAGTCACTTCGAACGCGCTGCACCTGCGGGTCGGCAACTACTGACCCGACCCCGCGGCAGCGCGGCTCGCCAAGGCTACACTCCGGGCGTGAACGGCTCTCCCGCCCTGCCCGATGCCGACGATCCGCGCACGCAGCTCGAGCGCATGACGCCGGCATTGCTGGCATGGGCGCACATGCGCTTGCCGGGCCGGCCCACCGCCGACGCCGAAGACCTGACGCAGGAGATCCTGTGCCGGGCAGTGACGCGGCTCGAGACGTTCACCGGCGGCAACCTCGCGGCCTGGGTGTTCACGATCGGCAAACACGTGCTGCTCGAGCACCTGCGCCGCCAGCGCAAGATCGGCCGCACGCGGCACGCCGATGGCCACAGCTCCGCCTACGACGCCATGGCCGAAGTCGCCGCCCAGATGACGACCTTGACCCGCCGCGTCGCCAAGAACGACGACCTGCGCGGTCTCCTGCACTTGCTCGACGAACTCGACCAGGTCGATCGCGACCTCGCGATCCTGTGCGGCATGGAAGGCCAGACCTGTGGTGCCGCCGCGATCCAACTCGGCATGACCGAGGACGCGGTGTCCAAGCGCTGGCAGCGGCTGCGCCAGAAGCTCGCGGCGCGCGCGGCCTGGCTGCGCGAGTAGTTTTTCGCGGTTGTTGTCCGGCAGGTGGGCCGAGCGGCCATGGAGTTCTCGTCGCGCATGGTGCGCGGCACAGAACGAGAACCCAGATGAACCTCTCCACCGCCTTCCTGTCCCTCACCACCACCTTCACCCTCGCCGCCTCGGCCAGCTCGCAAGCCTACGCCGCGTTCGTGCTCGACCGCTCCGGCTCGATGGTCACCATTCGCTCGTCGGGCAACACTCGCGCGGTCGACACCGTGCTCGCCGCCCAAGGCGACATCACCAACTTCTTCCTGATCAACGGCTTCATGGGCATCCCGGCGAACGCCCTGGTCTTCGAGTTCCACGGCAGCACCGTGACCCAGCTCGGCGGCACCCACACGACCGCCGCCGGGGCCCTTGCCGCCCTCGCCACCGTTCCGGCCGCGAGCGGCTCGACGCCGCTCGCGCACGCGATCTGCACCGCCAAGGACGCCCTCGTTGCTCTAGCGCCCGGGGCCGAAGCGGGACAGCGCAGCGTGTACGTCTACAGCGACGGCGACGAGAACAGCAGCCCGCTGTCGTCGTGCCGCGCCGGATTGCCGGCGGCCACGAGCGGCGTGCGCTGTGCGCAACAGTGGGGCTCGTCGCCGGCGTTCAATTCGGGCTCGTGGCAGGAAGCGATCTGCAACCTGATCCACGCGCAGATCCAGTTGAACGTCTACTACTTCGGCGACTTCGCCGATGCGGTGAGCCCGCTGACGTTCTTCACGGCGGTCACCGACCTGACCGGCGGCAACCTCTACGCGATCGACGACCAGAGCACCGCACCGGTGGTCAATCCGTGGCGGACGTTCGGCACCGGTTGCCAGGACTTCCACGGCTTCAAGCCGTCGATGCGCTACTCCGGCACGCCGCAGATGGGAACGCTCGCCGAAGTCGGCTGCCGGACGTCGGCGCCGTTCCCGAGCCTGTTGTTGGTCGGCTTCGCGCAACTGCCGGCGCCGTTCGATCTGGGAGTGTTCGGCGCTCCGGGCTGCAAGGCCTACCACAGCCTCGACATGTCGCTCGGCTTCCTGCCCTACGACACGATGGCGCCGATCCAGATCCCCAACAACCCGGCGTTGGTCGGCAGCAAGGTGCTGTTCCAAGGTGCGCACCTGCACATGCTCAACAACGCGATGGGCGTCGCGACGTCGAACGCTCTCGAGATGACGATCACCCCGTGAAGTCCGATCCGGGCGGTCGTGCTACGCTGACCGCCCGGCGCCTCGTTCCGCCGTCCCCTTGCTCGCCGTGAATGCCATGCCCGCGTACATCCTGCACTGTGGCCGATTCGCTCTCGCAATCACATTGGCCCTCGCGAGCGCTTGCGGCCAAGGCCAGCTGACGACGACGTTCGCATACAACAATGCCGGCAACACCGGCGGCGCCGTCTACTTCGACATCGTCGTCGGCACGACGATCACCACCACGGGCCTCGCGGTGAACGTCGCCAATGCCGCCGGCACGATCGGCGCGATCGAAGTGTGGGTGAAGAACGGGACGCGCACCGGCAACCAGACCAACGCGGCCGCCTGGACGCTGGCCGGCAGCGGCTCGTGCATCGCGGCGGGCCCAGGGCAGCCGAGCATCGTGTCCACCGTGCCCGGCGTGTTCACTCCGGGCACCTACGGCATCGCCCTGCGCGGCATCAACCTCGGGTTCGTGTACACGAACGGCACCGGCGCCAACCAGACCTACGCGACGACCGAGGTGACCGCCCTGCTCGGTGAGGCGAGCAATGTGCCGTTCACGGCCCCAGTGTTCTCGCCGCGCGTGGCCAACTTCAGCCTGAGCTACGTGGTCGGCAACCAACCTCTCGTCGACGACGACTGCAGCGGCGCCAGCGTCGCAGGTATCGGAACGAGCCAATTGCTCTCGAACGTCGGCTACACGACGTCGGCTCCTGCGATGTGCGCAACCGGTGGCAACGACCGTTGGTTCCGCTTCACCGCTCCCACCGCTGGCCTCTACCACTTCCACACGTGCCAGTCGGCGGCGGGCTCCGTCGACACGGTGCTCGAAGTGCTCGCCGGCGGATGCGGTGCGCTGACGAGCCTCGGCTGCAACGACGATTCGTGCGGTCCGAGCGGCCTGAGTTCCCGCGTGCCTGCCACGCTCGCCGCCGGGCAGACCGTGTACGTGCGCGTCGGTGGATACGGGTCGGCGACGGGCACCTTCAAGCTGAGCATCGACCGCGTCGTCGCCGACTTCGTCGCGACTCCGACCAGCGGCCTCGCCCCCCTTGCGGTCTCCTTCACCAACCAATCGACCTCCACTGCCGGCGCCCTCGTCTCCTACGCGTGGGACCTGGACGGCGACAGCGTGATCGACAGCACCATCGCCTCGCCGGCTTGGACCTACGCGGCAGCCGGCAACTACACCGTTTCGCTCACGGTGAACGACGGCATCAACCCGCCGGTGACCACGACCAAGACGAACCACATCCAGGTGGCTGCACCGCCGCAGCCGGGCGACGAGTGCGGCACGGCGAGCGACGTCTTCGTCGGCGACAACGGACCGTTCACCAACGTCGGCTACACGGCCTCGGCGGTCGGCAACGCGTGCGGGGCGTGGGGCGCCGGCGACAAGGACCGCTGGTTCCGGTTCGTGCCGAGCTACTCGTACTCGTATCGCTTCTCGGTCGTGAACGCGACGATGACCGGACGGCTGGAGGTGCGCGACGGCGCCTGCGGCAGCCAGACCTCGTTGGGGTGCGGTAGCTCGACCATCGCGACGCTGAACGGCGGCACCGCCTATTTCGTGCGGGTGGCCGGAACGAGCGGCACGACCGGCTCCTTCACGCTGCGCATCCGCCCCGTCGACGACGAATGCGATGGCGCCATGCCGATCGCAGTCGGAATCACCCCAACGGCCCACGGCGCCGACTACAGCGCGTCGGCCGCGACGATCTGCGGCGCGCCCACGTTCGTCGATCGCTGGTTCACGTTCACGCCACCGTTCGCAGCGCCGTGGACGTTCTCCGGCCACGGCACGTCGGTGGTCGAGGTCGTGTCGGGCTGCGGCGGCACTTTGCTCGCCTGCGGCCTCGGCTCGGCGACGACGAGCCTCAATGCCGCGGTGACGGTCCGGCTGCGGCTCGGCATGAGCGCCGGCGTCCCGAACCCGACGGTGGTCGTCGCACCGGGCAAGGGGCCGGGCACGGCCGCGGCCGACGTCGTGTTCAACGAAGTCTGCTACGACGACCAGGGCACCGGCCACGAGTTCGTCGAGTTGTTCAACACGACCACGTCGGCGAAGTCGATCGCCGGCTGGTACGTGGTCGCGGTCACCTCGAGTGCCCAGACGACGGTGTTGCTCGCGCCCCCCACCGCCACGGTGCAACCGCACGGCGTCTGGCACGCGGGTGCCGGCAGCACGACGTCGCTTCTACTGCCGTTGCCCAACGGCGCCACGAGCCTGCGTCTGCACGACCAGAACGGCGCCCTGGTCGACACCCTGCATTACGAGGCGGTGTCGGGGCTGCTGGGCGAGGTATTCCGTCAAGGTCACCCGTTGTTCGGCGAGCACAAACGCACGCCTGGCCTGCCGACTTCGTGGGGCCGCAACAACGACGGCCACGTCACCGACACCGGCTCGGGTCCCGACAGCGACAACGGGTTCGAGTGGCGCATCGGAGCCGCGACGCCCGGCTTGTCCAACGACCTGCCGGACACCGGCTACGTGCAGACGAGCTACGAGAACATCTCCACCGTGCCCGAATGGGGCGGCTGCCAGGTCGCCCCGACACTCGTGACGCCGACGCCCGCGTCCAACGACGGCGGCCAGTGCCTCGAGTTCGCCGCCCCGTCCGCACCCGCCGGTCGCAGCTGGTTCTACAAGGCGATCGGCGCCGACAACTACCAGCTCGACGCCTACGTGTGGCTCGACCTGCCGGCCGTGCCGTCGGGTGGATACTGCGTGTGGTCCCTCGGCCTGTGCGGCACGACCGACTCCGAATACCGCGCCGCCACGCCGTGGCGAACGCGCACGGACGAGAACGGCGACACCGGCGTCACCTGGGTATACGAGGTCTTGCAGGGTCCTGGCGCCCTGCCCTACGGCACCCTCTCCCTGGTGGACAACGGTGCCGGCGGAACCGACCACATCGTGCTGTGGTCCGAGACCATCACATCCTCGAACGCCGGCTGGCGGCGGCTTGGACTCGGCGTCGCCCCGAAGAGCCTCGTCGCGCGCGTCGGCGGCACCGTCGGCGCGGCCGATGTCGACGACATCGAACGGCCGCACGACCACGCCCACGGCGGCATCTACGTCGGCATCCGCCAGTCGCACAACGTCAACTTCAAGATGCGGATCGATGGGTCGATCGTCGATCGGTCGTGGAACAGCCACGACACCACAGGCTCCGGCTGCGACGGCAACTGCCCGCCGCGCAACGCCAGCGGCGGCGTGCTGAACCGAAAGGTGGCTCCCGAAGCCAAGACCTACGCGCTGCTGCTGCCGAACGACGTGACTTTCTCGGCGTCGAAGTTCTGCTTCTACATGGCGGGCACGGCACCGATGCAGACCGTGCCACCGTTCGTCCAGCTTTGCACCGTCGTCGGCAGCGGGCCAAACGCCGTTCCCAACACCGTCCCCCTGCGCGCCGGCTGGCTCGCTCCGGAAAACCCGAACGACACCCAGGCGTGGTGGATCCTCGACCTGGGAAGCTCAGGACTGACGCACGGCACGGACCTGTTCGTGAAGGTCACGCTGCCGGCGACGATCCAGCCGCCGATCCTGCAGGAACGCACGGATGGGCTGCCACTCGAACAAGTGGCCTACCGCCCCTTGGAAGGATCGGCATGGGGCGCATGGGACCTGGCACCGTTCGCGTTCAAGTGGACGTGCGCCGGTGATTCGTCGGACCTCGAAGCCGGCGGCAAGACCGACGAGAGCATTGACCTGTCGACCATCGACTTCACCCTGTCGATGACCCCGGTCGCCGCGACGCCGGCAGTACTCGTCCTCTCCACCACGGCCCTGACGTTTCCGCTCGACTCGCTCGGCGCGCCTACGTGCAAGCTCTACACCGGGCTCGACTCGCTCAGCTTGCAGACCATCGTCGGTGGCACACACACCGTGTCGTTCACGATCCCGAACGCAGCGCCGCTCATCGGGGTCTCGCTGCACAGCCAATGGGCCGTGCTGAACCCGGCCGTCAATCCGCTGGGCCTGCGCACCTCGAACCGCCACACGTTCACGATCCGCAGCCCATGACCGGTTCGACGCCGAAACAAGAACTGGACGCCTTCGCGCGCGCCGTGCTCGGCGCCACCGCGGACGGCCCGGCGCTGCCGAAGCTGCTCTCGGCGCACCCTCAGGCGGCGAACCTCCTGACCGACGCACTGCTCGCGGGCCCGCCACCGGAGGTTCCACCCGCACCGCCCCCCGCCGCGGGCGAACGGCGCATCGGCCCGTATCGCATCGACGGCGAACTCGGCCGCGGTGGCCAGGCGGTCGTCTACGCGGCGACCGACACGCGACTCGGCCGGCCAGTCGCCCTCAAGGTCCTGCACGCCGACGCGTTCCTGTCGCCGTTCCGCGCGCAGCGTTTCCGAGCCGAGGCGGAGACCACGTCCCGGCTCGACCACCCTGGCATCTGCCCGGTCTACGAAGTCGGCGAAGACGACGGCCGGCCCTGGCTCGCGATGCGGCGACTCGACGGACGAACGCTCGCCGCGACGATCCAGGCGGCCGCGGCCCGCCCGGCGCGTCCGTTCGCGCTCGACCTCGGGCCAGGAACCGCCAGTGCCGACACGACCGTCGCGGGTTCACGTCGGCCCGGCGCCCTGGTCGCGACCTTGCGCTTGTTCGAGTCGATCGCGAATGCGCTGCACGCGGCCCACCGCGCCGGCGTCACCCATCGCGACGTCAAGCCGGGCAACGTGGTGGTGCAGCCGGACGGCACGGCGGTGCTGCTCGACTTCGGCCTCGCCGCCGACGAGTCGCGGACCGGGGCGACCCTGACCCGCACCGGCGACGTGTTCGGCACGCCGGCCTACATGGCACCCGAGCAGTGCCGCGGCGAACGCTGCGATGCCCGCAGCGACGTGTTCTCGCTCGGCGCCACGATGTTCGAAGCCTTGACCGGCGAACGTGCCTTCGCCGGCGAGACGCACGACGCGATCGTGCGCGCGATCCTCGGCGGGCGCGTTCCCGACCCACGCCGCCAGCGGCGCGATCTGCCGCCGGAACTCGGCACCGTGGTGCGCAAGGCGCTCGACCCGGACCCTGGCCGCCGTTATGCGACGGCCGAGGAGTTCGCGCAGGACCTGCGCCGCGTCCGCGAACTGCGTCCGGTCCTCGCCGCGCCGCCCGGCGTGTGGCTGCTCACGCGCCGCTTCTGCCAGCGCAACCCGTGGCTCGTGGCCATGGCCGGCGTGCTGGTCGTCGCGGCGACGATCAGCCTGTGGTTCGCCGCCGATGCCAGCGCCCGCTCGCACGAGAACCAGCTGGTCCTTCTGCGCGACGAACTGCACGCACTCGTCACCGCGTACGGCAGGTTGCAACCGGTCGCCGAACACCGGACCGCCGCGATGGAATGGACCGCGCAAGCGCGCGCCCTCGTCGCACGGCGAACCGAAGTCGAGCGGATGCGCGACGACCTTCGCCGCGATGCCACTCGCGGCGGCGACACGGAACTGGACGACGACGGCGTCGTGCTGCGGCAGGAACTCGAACGCCTCGACGCCATCGAGTCCGCCCGCGCCGCCGGCCGTGGCCGTTCCGACCTGTTGTCGGCACTGGCGGAGGAGGCGCCGCAACGCCGTGATGAACGCGACCGGGTCGCCGCCGCGGTGGCCGAGCGCCGGGCGTGGCATTTGCCCGACCGCGACCGCCGCTTGTTGCACGCCGCGTGTGTGCGCCTGCTGCAGGAAATCGACGCCTTTGCCGGGGCGACCGGACAACTGGCGAGCGCGCAACGCGAACTCGCCGGACTCGCCACGGCCTCGGTCGAATGGGACGCCGTGGTTGCCGACGTTCGCCAATCGGCGGTCTACCGGCACATAGAGCTGCGGCCGCAGCGGGAACTGGTGCCCTTGCGCAAGCAACCGGCCACCGGCTTCTGGGAGTTCTCGCATCCACGTTCGGGCCCGCCACCGCGAATCCGCGCCGACGGCTCGCTGGAGTTCGCCGACGACACCGGGATCGTGCTCGTGCTGCTGCCCGGTGGTCCGACCCGGGTCGGGGCGCAACGCACCGACCCGCATGCGCCACGCCACGACCCACGCATCCGACCGGTCGAGGACTACCTCGTCGAGCTCGACCTCGAACCGTTCTTCCTGGCCGTGCACGAAGTCACGCGAGCCCAGTGGATCGAACTCGAAGGCCGCGACCCGAGTTCGATTCCCATCGGCACCTGGGGCATGACACCCGGCCACCCCGTGGTCGACGTGACATGGAGTGAAGCGGCCGAGGTGCTCGGTCGCTCCACGCTGACCTTGCCGACCGAAGCCCAGTGGGAATACGCCGCGCGCGCCATGGAGCACTCCGTCGACGAGGCTCGAATCGACCCCGCCGCCACGAGGTTGCCGGAGAACCTGTACGACGCCGCCGCGACCCTGCGCGGCGTGTCGAGCCCACGCCCGCCCTTGGCTGGCGACGACGGCTTCGCGCGTTCGGCCCCGGTCGGATCGTTCGCACCGAACGGTTTCGGGCTCCACGACATGCGTGGCAACGTGCAGGAGTGGTGCCTCGATCCGGAGGCTTACCCCAACCGGGACCTGCTCGGCGCGAGAGACGGCGTCTGGCTCGCCCCATCGGCAGCGAAGCACTCGGTCCGCGGCTTCGGCTGGCTGAACGACCTGGCGTGGTCCCCGCTGACGACGCGCACCATCACCAGCGACCCGGAGAAGGACCGCGGCCTGCGCGCCGCACGGCGTCTCGATCCCTGAATCCCGCTCAGCCGCTCGCCGCGTGCTTCGCAGCGGGGTCCACCTTGAACGAGCCGACGAGCTGCGCGAGCGTTGCAGTCCGCTCCGACGACTCGGTGGCCGTGACCGCCAGCTCTTCAGCGCTGGCCGCGTTGTCCTGCGTGGTCTGGCTCAGCCCGGCGATGCCCTGCGTCACCTGCTCGACGTTCTTCTTCTGCAGCTCGGCGGTGTTCGCCGCCGCGACCAACGTATCGGCGACCTTGCGCGTCTCCGCGTCGATCGTCCCGAGCAACCCGGCGAACTGGCCGGCGATGCGCGCCCCGTTCTCGGCGCGATGCCTCGCTTCGCCGATCAACTGGCCCGTCTCCGCCGCCGCCGCCGCACTTCGCTGCGCCAGGTTGCGCACCTCCTCGGCGACCACTGCGAATCCCTTGCCGGCGTCGCCGGCCCGCGCGGCTTCGACCGCTGCGTTCAACGCCAGGAGGTTGGTCTGGAACGACACGTCCTGGATGACGCCTACGACCTTGGCCACCGTCTGGCTGGACTCCTCGATGGCCGCCATGGCAGCGGTCAACCGCTGCACTTCCTCGGCACCGCGTCCCACCGAATCGCGCGCCCGGGTGGCGCCACTGTTGGCGTCGGCACACGCCGTCGCCGTGGTCGTCGCCATGCCGTTGATCTCCTCGAGCGCGGCGTTGATCTCCTGGATCGTGGCTGCATTCGTCGACGCGCCCTGCGCCATGCGGTGCGCTTCCTTGGCGATCATCCGCGAGGCTTCTTCCACGCCGCCGCACAGGCCGGCGGCCTTGGCCACCGTGTCGTGCACCCGACCGACGAACTGGTCGAAACCGGCCGCAGCCTGCGCGACTTCGTCGGCACCGCCGAACCGCAGCCGCCGGGTGAGGTCGCCATCGCCCGCCGCGACCTGCTGCAGGCCAACCGCCAGGGAACGCAGCGGGTCCCGCAACCAACGCCGCAGCGACCACCACAGGATCCCGAAACCCGCCGCGAGCAACGGCAACCCGACCAGCAGCGATTCCGCGACGAAGGCGGCGACGCGTGCATCGACGGCGGCGAGCGGCAGAACGACCTCGTAGGCGCCGTGCATCTTGCCGACGTGCCAGCCCTCCATGCGGAACCCGGCCAGGTCGAGGCCGTCCTTGGTCGGACTGGTCGCGGGGTCGCCGTGGCACTGCAGGCAGTTCTGTTCGAGCTCGATCGCGCGCAGGTAGTGCAGTTGGTTCGTGGCCGGATCGACCCGCGCGAGGCTCTCGGCGCCGCC
>JAEUHV010000511.1 GCA_016794485.1 Planctomycetota bacterium | reverse complement strand
AACTTCGCGTTGTTGATTCCCCGCGTCGCGGCGCCCGGCAAGCGCATCTGGTTCGTTCGCGCAGCGAACGAATCGCAAAGGCAGCGCCGCAGCGGGGCCAGTTGCGCCAACTTCGCGTTGTTGATTCCCCGCGTCGCGGCGCCCGGGAAACGCATCTGGTTCGTTCGCGCAGCGAACGAATCGCAAAGGCAGCGCCGCAGCGGGGCCAGTTGCGCCACTTCGCGTTGTTGATTCCCCGCGTCGCGGCGCCCGGCAAACGCATCTGGTTCGTTCGCGCAGCGAACGAATCAGATACTGGTCTTCAGCGACGCGCCGACGCGGAAGCCGACGGTCTTCGACGCCTTGATCTGGATCGCTTCGCCGGTCTGCGGGTTGCGGCCCTGGCGCGCCTTGCGGTTCTTCACCGCGAAGGTGCCGAAGCCGACGATCTGGACTTCCTTGTCCTTCTTCAGGCCCTTCTGGATCGACGCGATCAGCGCGTTGACCGCGCGCTCCGCGTGCGCCTTGCTGCATTCCGAACCGAGCTGCTTCTGGACTTCGTGGACGAGGTCTGCCTTGTTCATGGTTGCCTCCGACGTTTGCCAACAGGGATGTGGCCCAACCGCCCTTCGGTCGAGCAGTGGCGGAATGTAGGCGTCGACAAGGTGCGATGGCAAGGCCGTATCGGCCGCGAACCCAACGGTGGTGCGGGTTTGGCGGGGGTTCCTGCGCGGACACGACGCCGCCAGCCGGAACGACTCAAGACGAGAACGGGGGACTGTCGATGTTCGGGACGACGCGGGTGAGACCCCGCACGCACCCCCGAACCGAACGAGGACGTCATGAGGATCGCGGCCATCGGCGCCAGCATGTTGCTTCTGCTCGCTTCTTGCTCCACGACCGAGATGAAGTCGGAGAGCCCGTTCCTGCAGCCCAACTCCCTGATGGGCGACGAGATCAGCCGACGCGTCGAGCAGATCCCGTACCAGCACCGCGACGAGCTGCTGCAGAACCTGATGTGGCTGGCGCAGACCGGCGAACAGACCATTCCGGCGCTGCTGCAGGGCCTGAACCACGAGAACCCGAAGGTGCGCAGCTCGTGCGCCTGGGTGCTCGGCCGCGTCCGTGACCGCCGCACGATCCCGAACCTGCAGAATGCGATGCAGGACGGCGAAGCGACGGTGCGCATGGAGTGCGCGCGCACGCTGGTGACGATGGGCGACCTGAAGTGGTCGCCGACCTTGATCGAAGGGCTCGACAGCGACCGCAAGGAAGTGCGCTTCATGTGCCACGAGGCCTTGAAGACCGCGACCGGGCACGATTTCGGCTACGACCACCTGAACCAGAACACCGCCGACCTGCACGGTTCGGTGCTGCGCTGGCGGCAGTGGTGGAGCGAGTACTCGGGCGATGCGATGTTCGCGCAGAGCTACATGGAGCAGCACAAGCTGCAGCCGGCCGTCGCCGCGCCGAACGGCGAGACGCAGCCGCAAACGGGTGGCACGGAAGGTCAGGTGCGGAACCCGAACCAGAACGAGGACCCGAACCAGAACGGGAACCAGCCGCAGACCCAGACGCCGAACCAGGAGCCGGGCACCGGCAACCAGGGTTCGGGCGAGCAGCGCCCGAACGGCGGCTGAAGCCCGCTGGCATCGGCGCATGCCGCGCAGCCCGCGGGTTGCGCGCGCCGAAAGGGGTCCGTTTCCTCGGCGAGGTGCGGCGCTAGACTGCAGCGCCCCTCTCCCGACCCCACTTCAGGATTCGCCGCATGCGCACCCGTCCTTCGGGTTTCACCCTGATCGAACTGCTGATCGTCATCTCCATCATCGGCGTGCTCGCCGCCGTGCTGTTGCCGCGGCTGATCGAGAACCGGGATCAGCAGAACGCCGCTGCCGACGCGCTGCAGCTGCGCGCGCACTCGGAGTTCCTGATGTTCTACGAGAACAAGCACAACAAGGCGCTGCCCACCGAGGGCGGCCACAAGTTCGTGCTGGCGCCGTGGACGTCCAAGGTCGTCGACCACACGCCGGAGAACATCGACAAGTTCTTCGCCCCGGGCGCGCGCGACAACGACGCGCGCTACCAGGAAGCCCGCACGATGATGCTGCAGGGCACCGACCCGTGGCCGGACCTGAAGAGCGTGACCACCGAGGACACGCACTACGTCGGGCGCTCCCGCGCCGACCTCAAGAGTGCGAAACAGTCGGGCAACGAGGCCCTCGTCGCCGACGACAACGAAGGCATGTGGACCAACGCCGACGGCTCCGTCAACATCCTGCTCGCCAGTGGGGCGGTGCGCTCGTTGAGCTACCAGATCATGCAGCAGACGTACCAGCTGCCGGATCGGGACCCGAACAACCCGATCAAGACCTATGGCCCGGACTCGCCGATCCCCGAGTGCCGCAAGCTGGACAACTGAGTGAGCCGGCCGATCCGCGAAGCTGTGCTTCGCGGAGAAGGCAGGCGAACGAAGTCGCGTTGCGAGCCGATGCGAGCGGGTTGGCGCGAGCATCGGGTCGGCGAGGCAACTGAGTGAGCCGGCCGATCCGCGAAGCCGTGCTTCGCGGAGAAGGCAGGTTCGGGGCCCGACCGCCGGGCCCGGGCGTTCACAGGAACGCCATCACCGGCACCGCATACGAGACGGTGCCCGTCGCCGAGCCGCCGTTCGTGCTGTGCACGATGCGCGCGGTCGGGATCGGCAGCGGTCCGGCCGGCGGCGTCACGAACGTCGTCGCGTCGCTGAACGCCATAGCCACCGTGCCGAGGTGTACCGAGCCCGCCTGCGCCCACAGCCGGTATCCCGGCGGCAGCAGCGGCAGGCCGACCAGGCTGCCGTCATGGCTGCCGGTGCTGGTCATCGCCCCGGGCAGCGCGAACCACACTTCGCTGGTGCTCCAGAACGGGCAGTCCGGACGCAGCGGCCACGGCGAGCCGTCGAGCCCATGGCCGACGGTGACGAACGGCCGCACGAGCACGCTGCCGTCGTCGGGCACGCCGTCGCGGATCGACACGTCGAGCCGGCCGCTGGTCGGCATTCGCCAGTAGGTCATGGTCGCGTAGCTGTTGGCGGTCGAGCCCGGCGCCGGGCAGCCCTGGAACGTGCGGAACCCGGCCTGTTCCGCGCGCCCGTCGGGGTAGTTCTCGTGGGCGTCGAGATAGACGCTGAGGTTCAGGTTCGTGCCGGCGGCCGAGGTGTTGCCGAACACGCGGACGTCCACGCACAGCGTGCCCCCTTGCGGCGGCATCACGAACGGCGTCGCGTACGGCACGAGCAGCTCGAACGACGGGCTCGGGTCGAGGCTCGGCCGCTGCGTCGCCGGGAAGTTGAGCACCGTGCGCGGCAGCACGACCACCGGCGCACTGCCGGCGTTGTTGGCGAACGTCGTGGACGCCTGGGTCGGCGGGTTCGGGCCCACCGACAGGGTCACCTCGAGATCGCAGGCGAAGCCGTCGACGAGGCCGCGCACGCCGGCCGCGTCGCGACGGTAGGCGTGCCCATGGATGACCGTGCCACCGGGCACGTCGGCGTGCAGCGTCTGCATGCGCGCCGAGGCCCGGCCGAGCGGGAAGTGGGTGAACGAGCTGCCTTCGAGCGTGGTGCGGTCGGTGGGCGACACGGCCTGCGCCGCGAGTGAAGCAGCGCCGGCGAGGATGGCGGGCAGGATGGAATGCGGGAAACGAAGCATGCGATCTCCTTTGCCGTGGCCGGGACGTTCCAGCGCAGCGGCAGAGGAGGTGGCAGGAACGACCTGCACTTCGGACGAGGAAGTCCGAAAAATGCCGCGCGTGTCGTTGCATCGCGCGCGCGGGCCTCGCTATCTTCCTCGCCCCTCGTCGACTCGCTCCCACGCGGTGGGGATGAGCAATCCGCCCAACAACACCAAGAAGTCAGGCCCGCTTGGCAACGGACACGTGCTCGGCGCCGGCCTCACCCTGGCAGTGTCGGTCGGCTTGTTCGCCTACGGCGGGCTGTGGCTCGACGCACGGTTCGGCACCAAGCCTTGGCTGCTGCTGCTGTGCGTCGTCTGCGGCATCGCTGGCGGAATCCTGCACCTGATCCGCGTGCTGGCGCCGGAGATGTGGCCGTTCGGCAAGCTGCCGCCGCGCGGAGGCAAACACGGCAGCGATCCCACCAAGCCATGACCTCGACACGCGCGAACAGCCCCGATCCGGTGCCGGCCACGGCGCCTTCGGCCGGCCGCGATCTCGGCTCGGCGTTGCTGCGTGCGTTCGTGCGCGCGGCCGTCGTCGTGGTGGCGAGTGGTGCGGTGGTTGGGGTCGGGCTGTTCCCTGCCGCGGTGCTGCCGCTCGAGGCCGTGCCGTTCTACGGAGCGGGGCTCGCCGCCGCGTTGCTGGCCGGAATGGTGGCGCTGCTGCTGCACGGCCGGATCTACGACCGCAGGGCGAACGCCATCTATGCGGGTGACGGACGTCTGCTCGCGCAGCGACTGCAGAGCCTGCTCGCGGCCGCGCTCGGCGCCAAGCTCGCGATCCTGGTCCTGTCCTTCTTCGTGCTGCGGGCATGCGGCGTGAAATTCGCCGACACCGCAACCTTTGCCGTCACGTTCGCCGGAGGGGCGTTGCTGTGCCAGTTGGCCACCGCGATGTCCCTGGCCCGGTCGATGCAGCCGCGCTCCTCGTCGTCCGGTCTCGCCGGCACGGGGGCTCCCGGAGGCAACGTGCCGTGATGGGCGTATCCGACAACCCCCGCGATCGAGCCACCCACCAACCCATGTTCGCAACGCGACTCCTGGTCACGCTTTGGCTGTGCCTGTTGGTGATGGTGGGGACCGGCCAGGCGGTTGCCCAGGGCGACCCACACGCGGCGACGCCGGACGCGCACGCCCCGCACGCGGCCCAGCACACGCTGGAGATGAACTCGAGTGAGTTCTTCGCGCACCAGTTCTCGCACAGCGTGCCGTACATGATCTTCGAGCTCGGGCCGAAGGTCGACATCGGCAAGGGCAAGCAGGTCGGGGCGTTCAGTCTCTACAACGTGCAGCCGTGGCAGTGGGTCTGCCTCGGTCTGATGCTCGCGGTGTTCCTGCCGGTGCTCGGCAGCTTCAAGAGCGGCCGGGCCGGCTGGTTCACGCGCGTCATGCGCGGGTTCTGCCTGTGGGTCCGCGACGAGATGGTCTACTCGGTGATGGGGAAGGAAGAGGGCCGCGCCTTCGTGCCGCTGTTCCTGTTCATGTTCTTCTTCGTCGCCTTCCAAAACGTGATCGGCCTCGTGCCGAGCGTCGGCCACCATTTCCCGGCTGCGATCTACACGGCGACCGGCACGCCGTTCGTCACCGGTGCTCTGGCGATCGTGACGCTCGGGCTGATGCTTGGCCTCGGCATCAAGAAGAACGGCATCGCCTTCTTCAAGAACCTGGTCCCGCACGGGCTGCCGGCACCGCTGGTGCCGATCATGTTCCTGATCGAGCTGATCAGCCTGTTCGTCAAGCCGTTCGCATTGACCATCCGTCTGTTCGCGAACATGCTCGCCGGCCACCTCGTGATCGCGTCGGCGATCGCGCTCATCTTCCTGTTCACGAAGATGCAGGGTGGTGCGATCACCAGCTACCTGACGGCGCTGCCGTGCTTCGGCATGGCGGTGTTCATCTACATCATCGAGGCCTTCGTCACCCTGCTGCAGGCCTACATCTTCACGTTCCTGAGCATCAACTTCATCTACCAGTCGATGCACCAGGAACACTGAGCCGCGCGCGGGCTCACGACCTTCGTCCGCATTCGTTTCCAACCAATCCCTTCAGAAGTAGTCACGGAGAACCCAATGCTCGCTTTCTTCCAGGATGTCGCCCAAGCGGTCGCCTCGAACACCGGTCTCGGCATCGGCGCCGGCCTCGCCGCCGGCCTCGCGGCCATCGGCGCCGGTCTCGGTATCGGCAAGATCGGCGGCTCGGCCGGTGAAGGCATCGCCCGCCAGCCGGAAGCGGCCGACGCGATCAAGGGCAACGCGCTCGTGCTCGCGGCCTTCGTCGAAGGCGTCGCGCTGTTCGCGGCGGTCATCGGCCTGATGCTCGCCACGAAGTGATCGTCGGTCTGCTGCCTGCCTGATCCCGCTGCGCTGTCCAGTTCGGCGGGGGACTTTCCCACCCGGAGGTCGTCGTGCTCGCTATCGCTTCGAACGCTGTCCTCACCTTGCTGCCGGTCGTCAGTGACGACAAGCCGCGCGCCCTCGGCGCGCTCCTGGAGTTTGCTCCGGGAGCGATGCTGTGGACGCTGGCGGCGTTCTTCGTCGGCCTCTTCGTGATGTGGAAGTTCGTCTACGGGCCGATCACGACGGCCCTCGAGGCCCGCGACAAGAAGGTCGAGGACTCGATCACCGCCGCCGAGGTCGCCCGCAAGGACGCCGAGGCGCAGATGAGCCAGGCGAAGGCCGAGCTGCAGAAGGCGCAGGAGAACGCCAAGCGCATGGTCGAAGAGGCCATGGCCCGCGCCGAGAAACAGGCTGCCGAAGCGGTGCGCGCGGCCGACGAACGCGCGAAGGCCGAACTGCAGAAGGCGCGCGACACGATCGCCGCCGAGAAGCGGCAGGCCTTGCAGGAGATCAAGGCACTCGCGGTGGATCTGACGATCGCCGCGGCCGGCAAGCTGCTGCAGCAGGAAGTCGACGCGCAGAAGAACCGGCCGCTGGTGCAGCAGTTCGTCGCCACCGCTGGTGACAAGGGCGGCCGATGACCCTGCTGGCCAAACGCTATGCGGCGGCGCTGTTCGCGCTGGCGCAGGAACAGGGCGGCAGCGACCAGCTCGCCGCCGACCTGTCGGCTCTGCACGCCGCATGCGCCGATCCGGCGACGCGGGCGGTGCTGACCAGCCCCGACGTGACTGCGACCGAACGTGCAGCCCTGCTGCAGAAGGTCGTGGCCGGGCGCCATGCGTTGCTGGCCAACCTGATCGGCGTGCTGCAGCAACGGCGGCGCCTCGACGTGCTGTTCGACCTCGG
>JAEUHV010000476.1 GCA_016794485.1 Planctomycetota bacterium | reverse complement strand
CGAAGACGCAGCCGGCACAGGCGATCGACCGCACCGTCGATTCGCGTGGCCTGAAGGACAGCGAGCGGCCGATGTGGGAAGCGTTCGACGGCGACAAGGGTCGCCGTGTGACCAAGGCGACGCGCTGAACCGGATCGGCGGCCGGAGTCCGTGATCTCCGGCTGAAAATCACCCCGCCACCGGGCATTCTCCTGGGCCCCCCGGGCCCATGAGTTCGATCGACGCGATTCGTCCCGCCGCAGCTCCGTCGTCGACGCGCGGCCCGTTCCTGCTGACGATCGCGACGTTGGTCTGCGCCAGCCTGACGATCGTGAAGGGGGCGATGACGTCGAGCACCGGCTCCGGCATGGCCTACCCGGACTGGCCGCTGTCGGACGGACAGCTGATGCCGGAGTCGAGCTACACGACGCTGGCAGGCTTCTTCGAGCACTTCCACCGGCTCGCCGCGTCGACCACCGGCCTCTGCGCCCTGGGCCTCGCCCTGTGGTTGCACTTCGGCCGGCTCGGTGACGCCCGGGCCCGCGTCCTGGCCTGGCTCGGCGGCGTGCTCGTGCTCGCGCAGGGCGTGCTCGGCGGGGTCGGCGTTCTGTTGGGCAAGCGCCCCGACGTGCCGGCCCAATTGCTGGCCCAGCCGGGAGCGAGCGTCCTGCGGGAGCCGATGACGCCGGTGCTGACCTCGGTGCTGCACGGCACGCTGGCGCAGCTGACGTTCGCGACCTTCGCCTGGCTCGCCTACCAGTTGTCGGAACGCTACCGCCGCACGGCGCCGGTCACGACCGTGCCGCCCGGGGCCGGCCGCAAGCTCGCCGTGTTCGGGCTCGTGATGCTCGTCCTGCAGACGGTGCTCGGTGCGATCGCGCGCCACGCCAACAGCCCGCACGCTTTGTGGACGCACGCCGGCAACGCGCTCGTGGTGTTCTTCGCGGCGACGATCGCGACCGCGTTCGCGATGGGTCGGCTCGCCGCGGTGCCCGGCATCGTCGGCATCTGCCGCACGACGGTGTTCCTGCTCATCGTGCAGATCGCGCTCGGCTTCGTCGCGTTGGCGATCCGCAACCCGGCCGGCAAGCGGCAGGCGAACGTCGAGAACCTCTGGGTCGCCTCGACGATCTCGTTGCACGTGCTCATCGGCGCCACGCTGACGATGTTGATGGCGACTCTGGCGGCGCACGTGTTTCGCGCCACGCGGCGCGATCCCGAGCCGGCGCAGGCGTCCGCATGACCGCGCCCGACGGCGTGGGCCCTGGGACGGCCGGCGGCAAGCTGCGCGCGTTCTGGGAACTCGGCAAGCCACGGCTGTCCGCGCTCGCGGTGTTCGCGGTCGTCGCCGGGGCCTACATGGGCTGGCCGGCGCGCAGCACGCACCCGCCGTTCGACCTGCTGCTGGCGACCACGGTGGGCACCTTCCTCGCCGCGGTCGGCGCCGCGGCGCTGAACATGTACCGCGAGCGCGACCTCGATCCCCTGATGAAGCGCACGCAGTCGCGGCCGCTGCCGAGCGGCCGGTTGACCCCGCGCGAGGTGCTGCTGTTCGGCCTCGCCACGTCGGTGGCCGGGGTCGCGTGCGTGCTCACGTGTGCGGCGCCGTTGGCCGCGGACGGCTCGCGGCCGCCCGGACAACTCAACTGGACCGCGGGCGCCTTGAGCGCCGCGATCGTCGTCAGCTACGTGCTGGTCTACACCCCGATGAAGGTGAAGACCCCGCTCAACACCCTGGTCGGCGCGATCCCGGGGGCCTTGCCACCGGTGGTCGGCCACGCCGCCGTGGTCGGCGAACTGGCGCGGCCGCAGGCGATCCTGTTCGCGATCCTGTTCTGCTGGCAGATCCCGCACTTCCTGGCGATCGCGTGGCGGTATCGCGAGGACTACGCGCGCGCCGGCATGCGCATGCTGCCCGTGGTCGATCCGACCGGCTATCGCACGGCGCTGACCATGCTGCTCTACGTGGCCGGGCTCGGCCTCGCCAGCTTCCTGCCCTACTTCACCGGCATGGTCGACGAACGCTACGCCGCGGCCGCGGTGCTGCTCGACCTGCTGTTCTTCGTGCCCACCGTGTTCGCCGCGCTGACGCGCCGCGACGCGGCGATGCGCATGACGTTCATCGTCTCGATCGTCTACTTGCCGCTCCTGTTCGTCACCATGGTGTTGACCCGCCGATGACCGCCATGCTCGCCGCAACCGACCTCCGCTTCCTCGTGCACGTGGACGCGGTCTGCAACCTGCTCGCTTTCGTGTTCCTCGTCGCGGCGCTGGTCGCGATCAAGCGGGGCAACGTCGAACTGCACAAGAAGCTGATCTTCTGCGCGGTCGGCTGTTCGGCCGTGTTCCTCGGTTGCTACCTGACCTACCACTTCACCTGCGAACCGGTGAAGTTCGGCCATTCGGGCCCGATCGCGTGGATCTACTACCCGCTGCTCGTCTCGCACGTCGTGCTCGCGGTGGTGCAGGTGCCCCTGATCCTGCGCACGCTCTGGCTCGGCCTGAAGGACCGGCGAGCGCAGCATCGCAAGTGGGCCAAGGTCACGACGCCGATCTGGCTGTACGTGTCGGTCACCGGCGTCGTCGTCTACGGACTGCTCTACCACTACTGATCCTGCTCCCCACTGCCGCGCCGTGGCCGACCAACGCCGCTTCGAACTGTTCGCCGAGCTGGTGACGCGTACCTTCCCTGCGGCGCGTGCCGCGTTCGACATCGCCGGCGGCCAGGGCAGGCTCAACCAGGCGCTGACCGCGCGCGGCCTCGAGGTGTTGACGTTCGACAAGCGGTGGAAGCGCGAAGCGGTGCGCTATGCCGAGCGGCTGTTCACCCTGGCCGAGCCGTGCACGTGCGACCTGCTGGTCGGGATGCATCCGGACGGCGCGACGCGGATCATCGTCGAGTACGCGGCGCAGCACCGGGTGCCGTTCGCGATCGTGCCGTGCTGTTCGGACAACGGCATGAGCTACAAGCCGTGGATGCGGCACCTCGGCGAGCTGGGCACCACCCTCGGGCTCGAGATCGCCGAGGACGAACTGCCGATGCGCGGGCGTGCCCGCGTGCTGCTCGGCCGCCCGCGGTAGCCGATCCGGCCGCACCGGACGCGACCGTTCGGCGGCTGCGGGTACCTGTGCAATGGACGCTGGCAACAAGGCCAGATGTTAGGCATCCTTTAGGGTTCGAGCCATGCTGCACACCTTACACATCACGAACCTCGCCCTGCTCGAGCGGGTGGAGGTGCGTCTCGCCGAGGGTCTCACCGTCGTTTCCGGCGAGACCGGCGGCGGCAAGTCCCTCCTGATCACCGCCCTCGAACTGCTGCGCGGCGAGAAGTGTCCCGCCTCGCTGGTCCGGCACGGCGCCGACGAACTGCAGGTCGACGGCGAGTTCCGCCTCGGCAAGGGCGAACGCAGCCGCGCGATCGCGGCGTTGGTCAAGCAGAGTTGCGGTGCTGTCGTCGAGGACGACCTCCTGCTGGTGACGCGCATCGTCGATCGCCAGGGCCGCACCCGCGTGCGCATCGGCGGGCGGCCCGCGACCCTCGCCGCGTTGCGCGAACTCGGCGCCCTGCTGCTCGAGATCCACGGCCAGGGCGATTCGCGCGCGTTGATGCGGCCGGAGACGCAGTGCGAGACGCTCGACGCGTTCGCCGGCTGCGAGGCGGCGCGGGCCGAGTTCGCCCTGGCCCTCGGCCGCGCGCGCAGCGTTCGCCAGCAGCTGCGCGACCTCGC
>JAEUHV010000462.1 GCA_016794485.1 Planctomycetota bacterium | reverse complement strand
CGAGGTAGAGCGCCGGCTTCATCTGCGTCAGCAGCAGGTGCGTGACGTTGTGCACGAGGTTGCGATGCACGGCCTCGTCGTCGGGCAGCGAGCGGCGGTCCTGCCACATGCTGTAGGCGAACTCGGGCCCCATCAGCTTGAGCCCGACCGAGTTCGCGGTGCCCATGCCGGTGAGGCGGGGCCCGAGCACGCCGTGGTCCTTCGCGCTCTCGTTCATCACCACCGTGCAGCGCTCCGGCAAGTCCACGTCGGGGACCTCCAGCACCTGCAGGAACGTGGCGCGCAATGCCTCCAGCCGGTCGCCGTAGATGTGCAATCGAGCGTGCGAATCGACCTTCTCGGTGCCGATGGTCGCCGGCTTCAACGTCCAGGCGAGATCGAAGTGCGGTGTCTCGAGGTGCAGGTACGGTTCGCGCGCGGTGAGCTGGTCGACGGTGGTGCGGCGCTTGGCCAGCCATTCCTGCGCCAGCTTCTGGCGCGCGGCGAGATCCTGCTCGACGGTCGGATTCGCGCACTGCTTGCAGTCGGTCGCGAGCGCCCCAGCACACACCTTGCATTCGGTGGCGACGCTGCAGTGCACGACACCCGGGCCCTGCTCGCGGGCCAGATCGCGGCCGTGCTTGCCGCACACCATGTAGCCGCGGGTGGAACAGATGCGGCACACAGCCGACGAATCCTGGGCCAACGCGACGAGCGCCGACCAGAGCACGCAGAAGAGGACGACCACGGACCGCATCCGCGCGACAGTAGCAGTTCGCGTGCCGATGCCGAGACCACCCGTCATCGAGCGATGTCGCGCATTCGCAAAACCCGCCACGGCGGCGGCGTTCTCAGGGCAACTTGAGCTGCTTGTGCACCTGCGGCAGCACGCGAACGTCGAACCCGGCACGCTGGCTCGAGGCCAGGAAGCGAGCGAGGTCGGTGTGCTGCACCGAACGCGGTGCGGCTCCGCACGGCGTGGCCGGCTGCAGCACCAGCAGGATCTTGTCGCGCACGGCCTGCAGTTCGGCGAGTGCTTGTTCGAAGCTCGGATCCTGCACCTTGTCGGTCAGCACGATCTTCACGTCGACCGTGGCACCACGCTGGATCGCGAGTTCGCAGCAGCGGCGGTGTGACGCGCCGTAGTGCGCGCCGGCCGTCAACGCCAGTTCGGGCCTGGCCGGCGCCCCGAGCGTCTCGGGCAGCTTGTAGTCCGCACTCAGGTGGTCGACCTGGTCGACACACTTCGCCAGCGCGTCCGGATCGATCGCCGCGGTCTCGAGGTGCAAGCGCATGCCCTTGCCGCGCACCGCGCGGCCGAACTCGCGCACGAACTCGGGAAACACCAGCGGCTCACCGCCCGTCACGCTGACCCGACCCTGCCGAGCACCGGGTTCGCACGCGGCAGCGACCTGGCGCACGAGTTCGGCCGCGCGGTCCGCGGCGACCGGATTGCCTTCGTTCAGCGAACGAACGGCGAGGCGCACCGGGAACGTCGTCGCCGCCGTGTAGCTGTGCGGCGTGTCGCAGTAGAGGCAGCGCAGCGGACACGTCGCGACCCGCAGGAACGACATCGGCACGCCGACGAAGCGGCCCTCGCCCTGCACCGAATGGAAGATCTCGACGAGCGGCGCCTTCGGCATCGGCGCGCCCGGACGGGCAGCAGCCGGCCCCTGGCCTTCGCGAGTCTGCAGTTGCTTCAGCGCCTGCTTCAGGTCCATGGCGTCTACCGGTGCGGGCCCAGGTTCACCGGGCGCCAACCACGCGGGACGAAGGGCTACCGACTACTTCTTCGCGGGAGCCGCGGCCTTGGCGGCCGGAGCGGCGGCGGCACCGCCTGCAGCAGCAGCCGGCTTGTCCTCGGTCGCCTTCTTCTTGGCCTTGGCCTTGAACGACGTGCGCACCTTCGGCAAACCCAGGACCTTCTGGTCGTCCGCCAGCTTGCCGGCCTTCTTCAGGGCGTTGATGCGCTCGATGCGGGTCCAGACGTTGCGCTGGCCGCCGCCGGACTTGGAGGTCTTGAGACTGCTGTGGATCGTCATGACAGTGTGCGGTCGAAAAGGGCCGAAGAGTCTACCGGATCGCGGCGGATACGGGCCACTCCTTCTCCTGCTTTCGGCGGAAGACGAAGTTGGCGTCGGGCACGTCCTCCAACTTCAGCAGACGGTTCTTCAGGCCCTGCATCTCCTGGTCGTTGCGGTAGTAGACCGCGACCATCCACAGTCCACCCTTCTCCAGGGGGAACTCGTAGGGCCGCGCGGTGGTCAGGCCTTCCCGCTGCAGGAACTCGGCCAGTGCCACGGCCCGCACCTTGGCATCGGCGGGTTGGATCCCGTCGTAGGCGGCCACGATGAACGCATCCTTGGCCAGGGGCTTGCTGTCGACCTCGCCGACGAACCCGGGCTTCGCCGCAGGTTGCTGCTTCATGTGCAGGCCGGCTTCCGACTGCGGGTTGCCACCGAACCGGCCACCGGCCAGGTAACCGCCGCCGAACGCGACCGCGACCCCGACCAGGGCCATCCAGCCCGGCACGGCCGCGAACCGCGACGGCCGTTCGGACCGCCACGACGAGCGCCCGAACCACGACGCGACCAAGGACCGCACGAAGGGCATCACGCCAGAACGGTGGCGCAGACGACCACGCGAACCCAACAACGACGCCATGTCGTTCGACTTGCGAACCACGACACACCCCCGACGAAGTGACCGGAACAGCAGACCAGGGAGACCGGACCACGCACCGATGCCTGTCGGCGCGCAGCCATCCACGACCGACCAAGCCGTGGACCCGCACCGTAACGGCCGCCCGCATCGGGTGCAATGCGTGCGTGCTCAGTCGCCGCGCAGGCTGCGCAGCGCCTCGAGAACCTGCGGTTTCGCATCGGCCGAAGGTGCGGCGAGATAGTCGCGCGCGACCGCCTTGCCGTCGTCGATGCGGCCGGCGCGCACGAGCACCCGCGCCAGCAACAGCACCTGCTGGCTCGCGTCTTCCTGATGGCGTTGCTGCCACGCGACCGCCAGGCGGCACAACCGTTCGAGCTCGGCCACGTCCGCGCCGGGCTCGTCCTGCAGCGCCACCGCCAGCAACCAGGCCGCCCAATGCTGCTCGGGATCGAGCTGGAGGCAGTGCCGGAACGCCGCCGCGGCAGCGGCGCGGTCGCCGACCTGCAGCGCGGTGACCCCCTTGGCCTCGTGCCGCTGCCAGATCTCGTGCAGCCGTTCGCGGATGCTGGCGGAATCGAAGTCCGGGGACGCCACGGCGAGGCAGCGGCGCCAGGCCTCGACCGCCCCGGCCTCGTCGCGCCCGAGGTAACGCTCGTAGCCCAGGCGCGCCAGCGCGTCGGTGTAGAGCACCCGCGCGTCGTCGAACGTGGGCAACAGCCGGTGCGCCTGTTCGAGGTGCTGCACCGCTTCGGCGGTGTGCCCCTCCTCCTTGAGCAGGCGACCGAGCACGAGGTGGGCCTTGGCCTCCTTCGGGTTGTAGCCCAGCGCCTTGTCGACCAGGCGCCGCACCGAGGCGCGGTCGGCTGGGTTGCCGAGCTGCGCGTAGGCGCGGCCGATCAGCACGTTCGACAGCACCTTCGCCGTCTCCTTGTCTTCGGGCCGCACGCGCAGGTACGCCTCGAGCTGCTGCTCGGCATCGAGCAAGCGCCCCTGGCCGATCAGCGCCAGGGCCAGCTCCTGGCGCAACGCCGGATCGGGCCGCCGCGCCAGGCCGGCGCGCGCCTTCTCTTCGGCGGCGTCCCACTTCTCGCGTTCGCGCAGCAGCTTCGCCGCGCCGAGCCATGCCGGAACGCAGTCCGGATCGGCCTGCACGGCTTCGTTGTAGAACCGCAGCGCCGCCAACGCCTGGTCGCAGCCGCGCTGCCATTCCCCCATCGCGAACGCGATCCCGGCGTGTTTCTTGCCGCCGGTCTGCAGCCCGAACGCATCCTGCGCCGCCTGCAGCGCCGCGAGGGCGCGCTGCGCGCGCGGATCGTCGGCCGCCAGCGTCGGGGAGCCGCCCGCCTGCGCCTTGGCGAGCAGTTCGTCGCGCAGCCCGGAGAGGTCGAGCAGTCCCTGGAACGCGACCACGTCGGGATGGGCCGGCGCACGTTCGCGCACCGCCGCCAGCACCTGGGCTGCCGCCGCTTCGTCGCCACTGAGCCGCAAGGGCTCGAATGCCGCGAGCCGTGCGGCGAGCAGCAAGGCCGTTGCTTCGCCGACGCGCTTGGCACTGACCTCGAGGGCGAGCTGGCGTTCGGCCGCGGCGATCGCGGCGCGGGCCTCCCGCGCGGCGCCCGTGTAGTCGGCCTCGAACATGCACAGCCGCAGCAACAACTCGCGCGCCTTGCGTTCGTGCTCGGGGTAGCGCGCCACCCGCGCCGCGTGCTCGAGGTGCGCCCGCACCTCGTCCATGCGCGCCGGTTTGCCGAACTGGTCATAGACCAGGTTGAGATGCGCGACCGCGTTGTCGCGTTCGACGGCGAGGCTCGCCTGCCACAGCGACGGGCTGTCGCGGAAATCGTGCGCGCGGCCACCGCACAACCACAGCAGTGCGAGCACCGGCAGCACGACCGCGAACCTGGCCGCCGGCAACCGCGCGAACGCCATCGCGACGGCGAGCGCCAGGAACGGCACCGCGAGGTAGAGGTAGCGATCGGCCGCCGCGATCGACGACGCCGGGAACGCGGTGTTGAACGGCAGCAGTGCGACCAGGAACCCGAACAGGCCGAGCCCGGCCAGGCGCCACGCACGCCGCCACCACGCCAACGCGGCCGCCAGCAGCAGTGCCACGCCGACGGCGACCCCGAACGGCAGCCGCGCCGCGAACCGTTCCAACGTCGCGACCTCCGGGTAGAGCACGTTCAGCTGCAGCGGCCACACCGCGACCGTCGCGTAGTGCAGCAGCACGCCGGGCACCTGGCCCAGCCGATCGCCGACCGAGCCGCCGGCGAGCGTGCCTTCGGCGGCGGCGACGATCTGGTGGTGCCACGCGATCGGGGCCGTGACCGCGGCGACCACGACCGCTCCCGACCAGCGTCCGCGGCGGCCGCCGAGGTAGGCCAGGACCAGCGCCGCGAGCAGCGGCAGCACGACCGCGGTCGCCTTCGAGTACATCGCCAACGCCGTCGCGACGGCGATGCCGAACAGCAGCAGCACCCGCGGCCGCCGCGCCTGGTGCACGACGAGCAACAGCGCGAGGAACGTGAACAAGCCCGACAACACGTCCTTGCGGCCGCTCGCCCACGCGACCGATTCGGCCAGCGCTGGATGCACGACGAACATCGCGGCTGTGCTCGCCGCGACGAACCGGCTGGCGCCGAGCTGCAGCAGCAAGCGCGCCAGCACGAACCCGGCGAGCCCGTGCAGCACGATCGCGTGCAGGTGCGGCCACAGCGGCGCCGTTCCCGACAGGGCGTAGTCGAGCCGCAGCGACAGGTGCGCCACCGGCAAGTAGGCGTTCGCGATCCGGCAGCCCGGATCGAGCACCGCCAGCAGGCCCTGGTCGCGGAACTCGGGATTGTCCGGACCGAAGTAGAAGTTGTCGTCGAAGTTGAGGAACGACGCGCCGAGGGCTGCCGGCACGTAGGCCACGGCCGCCAGCAACAGCGCCGCGAGCAGCAGCGGCCAGGCCGAGGCCGGCACCGCCGGAACGGGGGCCCGCGCGCGATCCTGCAAGTCGTGCACGAAATCGATCATCAGAGGGGGCGCAGAGCGTAGCAGCCCACGCTTGCACCGGGACCGGCTTCCGGCAAGCTCAGGCGACGATGTACGCGCGCCATCTGCGCCCCGGTTCCCCGGCCTTGGTGCGGGCCCTCCGCGCCCGCGGCCGCAACGTG
>JAEUHV010000389.1 GCA_016794485.1 Planctomycetota bacterium | reverse complement strand
CCGTAGGTCGCGCAAAGGCCAGCGACCGCACTCAGGAACGGGCGCAGGTGGGGCCGATAGCAAGGCGGTGACGGGCGAACACGAGGATTCCGCGACCGGCGGCGACGGCACCGCACCGCCGCGGCGGCTGCAGGCCGTGCGCGGACCGATGGCGGCGGCACCGGAGCCACCGCCGCGCGTGAAGCTCGTGCGCGAGTGGAAGGGCCTCACGGTCGCCGACCTGTTGCGCGACGAGATCGTCGAGCGCCTCCCGGGCCAGGTTCGGTCGGCGCTGCAGCACATCGACCGCGGTGACTACATGGCCGCCGACCGCGCGCTGCCCGGAGACTCGTCGCCGATCCTGGCGGGACCGGGCCACCGCAGCGAGCAGCGCTGGCTGTGGGTGTTCCTGATCGGCGTCGCCACGGCCTTGCTGGCGTTTGCGGTCGCGGACCTGCTCGGACCCTGATGCCAGCACCCATGCCGAAGCGAATCGCTGCCCTGGACCCTCGCACCGGTCGCCCCGCTGCCGCACACTGGGGGAACGAACCGTGAGTCCGTCCGCCGAGCCAGCCCCGACCGCCGCCGCGGTGCCGTCGCCGAGCCTCAGCGTCGTCGTGCCGATCTACAACGAACGCGAGAACGTCGGGCCGCTGCACGAATCGCTGACGCACGCGCTGCAGTCGTTCGGCCGTTCGTACGAGATCGTGTTCGTCGACGACGGCAGCAAGGACGGCACCCGCGACGTGATGCGCGAACTGGCGGCCACCGACCCGCACCTGCGGCTGATCCTGTTCCGGCGCAACTACGGCCAGACCGCGGCGATGGCGGCCGGCTTCCGCACCGCGCGCGGCCGCACGATCGTGTCGATGGACGGCGACCTGCAGAACGATCCGGCCGACATCGGCCGTCTCGTCGAGAAGCTCGACGAAGGCTTCGACGTGGTGTGCGGCTGGCGCCGCTGGCGCCAGGACCGTGCCGTGACGCGCCTGTTGCCGAGTCGCATCGCCAACTTCCTGATCTCGCGCGTCACGGGCGCGCGCATCCACGACACCGGCTGTTCGCTGAAGGCGTACCGGAGCTGGGTCGTGCGCAGCCTGCACCTCTACTCCGACATGCATCGGTTCCTCGCGGCCCTCGGAGTCGGCATCGGCGCCCGCATCACCGAACTGCCGGTGCGCCACCACGCGCGGCGGGCAGGCAAATCCAAATACGGCCTCGGGCGCGTGTTCCGCGTGCTCGCCGACCTGGTCGGCATCAAGATGCTGATCCAGTTCGCGGCGCACCCGATCCGCTGGTTCTCGCTGTTGGCGTTGCCGCTGTTCGTGCTGGCGCCGGCGATGTTCGCGTTGGGCTTCGTGAAGGTCCATCGCGACGGCCGTTGGACCTGGTTCGAGGACTACGACATGGCGGCGGTCGCGGCCGGCTCGGTGGCATGGCTCGTCGCGATGAACGTCTTCCTGCTCGGCTTCCTGGCCGAACTGCAGGTGAAGGTGTCCAAGTTCTTCCGGCACCGCATCTCGATCACCGCGCGGGAGGCCAGCCGATGAGCCAGGCGCCGCTCGTTTCGGTCGTCGTCGCGATCGCCAGTCCGGAAGGCCAGCCGCGCGTCGTCGTCGACGCGTTCGGCAAGGCTCTGGTCGACGGGGGCTACCGCTGCGAGTTCGTGGTCGTGCTCGACGGCCCGGGCACGCGCTTCGAGCAGGAACTGCGCGAGGTCTCGGCGCGCTGGCCGCTGCGCATCGTGCGGCTCGAAGGTGGCGGTCTCGGCGAATCGATCGCGCTGTCGGCCGGCGTCGCCAAGGCGACCGGCGACCTCGTCGTCAACGTGCCGCCGTACGTGCAGATCGAGCCCGAAGACGTGCTGAAGGTCGTGAAGGCGCTCGAGGCCGGCGCCGACTGCGTCGCGACCTGGCGCCACTCGCGCATCGACCCGTGGCTGAACCAGCTGCAGTCGCGGCTGTTCAACATCGTGCTGCGGTTCATCATGAACATGCCGTTCCACGATCTGAACTCGGGCACACGCGGCTTCCGCCGCCAGGTGCTCGAAGAGGTCGCGGTCTACGGCGAGCTGTACCGCTTCCTGCCGGTGCTCGCGCGCCGCCAGGGCTTCCGCGTGGTCGAGGTGCGCGTGCGGCACCGCGAGGAGAAGGGGCGTGCCGGCTTCTACGGCATCGGCGTCTACCTGCGCCGCCTGCTCGACATCCTCGCGATCACGTTCCTGACGCGGTTCACGCAGCGGCCGCTGCGGTTCTTCGGCTACCTCGGCTTCGGCGCGATCGCGATCGGTCTGCCGATCGCCCTCTACTACCTCTACTTCCGGCTCGGCGAGGCCAAGGAGTCGCTCAGCGACAAACCCGGCTTCGTCATCGGCGCGATCCTGGCCGCGTTCGGCGTGCAGCTGATCGGCTTCGGCCTCGTCGGCGAGATCATCATCTTCACGCAGGCGCCGAACCTGCGCGACTTCAAGGTCGAGGAGCACATCGAAGGCGGCGCCGAGTCACCCGACCACAAGGCGGTGGAGTTCGTGCCGCCGCCGCCGGAGCCGGCCCTGCCGGACGCGGTACCGCTCCCGGATTCCCCGGCGGCGAACGGTGTCGTCGCAGCGGCGCTCGCCGTCGTTCCGGCCGAACCCGCCGCACCTCCGCCCGAACTGCGCGTGCGCGAGATCCTGCCCGGCGAAGACTCCCGCTGGGACAGCTACGTCAGCCGGCATCCGCTCGGCACGTTCTTCCACCGCACCGGCTGGGCGCGCGTCGTCGCCGAACGCTTCCGCCACCATCCGCACCACCTCGTCGTCGAGGAGGGGCGCCGCTGGCTCGGCGTGTTGCCGCTGTTCCTGACCAAGAGCCCGTTCCTCGGCAAGAACCTGGTCAGCGTGCCGTACTCGGTCTACGGCGGCGTGCTCGCCGACGACGAACGCGCACAGAACGCGCTGCTGGCGCGCGCCGAATCGCTCGGCCGGGAACTCGGCGTCGGCTACGTCGAACTGCGCCACCTCGAGGCGCGCCCCGGCGAACGGCCGCGGTCGCCGCTCTACGTGACGTTCCGTTGCGACCTGCCCGAGGATCCGGCCGAGGTGATGGCCCGCATCCCGAAGAAGGCACGGGCCGAGGTCCGCTGCGCGCGCGACCCGCAGGCAGCGGCGATCGAGGGCAAGCGGCGCGAGACGTTCGGCATCCGCGTCACGCCCGACGGCTCCGTCGACGAGCTGTTCGATTTGTTCGCCGAGAACAAGCGGCGCCTGGGTTCGCCGGCCCTGCCGCGAGCCTGGTTCCGTGGCCTCGCCGAGGAGTTCGGCAAGGCGGCGGTGATCCATCGCGCGACAGCCCCGAACGGGCGCACGCTGGCGGCTGTGATGTCGTTCTGCTGGAAGGACACCGTCTACGCCTACTACTCCGGTTCGCACAACGACGTCAACGTCACCGGCGTCAACAACTGGATCTACTGCGCGATCATGGAATGGGCGGTCGAGCAGGGCTACCGCCGCTTCGACTTCGGCCGCAGCCGGGCCGATTCGGGCCCGGCGAAGTTCAAGAAGAACATGGGCTTCACGGCCGAGCCGCTGCACTACGAGTACCTGCTCGTGGGGCCGGGGGCGAAGCTGCCCGACTTCCACCCCAGCAACCCGAAACTCGACCTGCCGCGCCGGCTGTGGTCGCGCATGCCGATGTTCCTTTGCAACGGCCTCGGTGCGAGACTGTCGCGGTTCATCCCGTGAACATGCCGCCACACGATCGTCGTCCCGACGAAGTCGAACACACCAAGTACTCGCCGGGTCTCCTGTTCTTCTACCTGAGCTGTGCTGGCGTCTCGCTCGGTGCAGCCATCGGCTTCGGCGCCTACAAGTTCTTCGACAGCACGGAAGGCCTCGTGTTCGGCCTGTCGGTGTCGGGCATCTCGTGCGTCACCTGCTACTTCTCGTTGCGCGCCGCGCGCCGCCCGCCCGCGGCGAACGGCTGACGCGCTCACGCGCCGAGGATCCAGTCGACCGCCGCGGCGAGATCCGCCGCCTCGTGGTCGGGGACCATGCCGGCCTGCAGCAGCTTCGCGCGTTCGGCGGCGACCGGCTTGCCGCTGTGCACGAGCACGGTGCGCAACGGCAGCCCACGCGCCATCAGCAGGTCGCGGGCGCTGTCACCGACGATCGTGCCGCCGGCGAAGGCGAGGCCGAGCAGTTCCCGTGCCTGGTGCAAGAGGCCGGCTCCCGGCTTCCGGCACGTGCAATCGTGGCCATAGCCGTGCCCGCCGTCCGGATGGTGCGGACAGTGCAGGTAGGCCAGCGGCAGTTCGCCCAGTTCGCCGTGCAGGCGCGCGTGGATCGCGGCCAGCGTGCGTTCGTCGTAGAGGCCGCGGGCGATGCCGCTCTGGTTGGTGACGACGACCAGCGTGTGGCCCGCGTCGTGCAACCGCTGCAAGGCGGGGCGAACGCCGGCGATCACCTGCAACTGGTCGGGCCGCGTGACGAAGCCGACTTCGTGGTTGAGCGTGCCGTCACGGTCGAGGAAGACCGTGCGCGTCACTTCGTCGACTCGCCGGCCTTGGCCTGCGCTGCCTTGTGGGCCAGCAGGTCGAATCCGAGCAGCGGCGCGTCGTCACGCTCGAGCCGCACGCAGAGTTCGCCCGGGATCACCGCGGCGCGAATGCCGAACGGGGTGGCGAAGTCGCCGCCGGTCCAGAACAACGGCAGCGGCACCAGGACCGGGTCGTAGGCGCCGTCGATCCACTTCGAGGTGTAGCCCTCGGTGTATTGCACGACGATGCGACGGGCCGGGCGGTAGCCAGGTTTGCGCAGTTCCAACACGTGGTCGTGGCCGAACAGGCCGCCGATCTGGAGGCTGGCCGGGGTCGTGCGGCCGGTGTCCTCGCCATCGACGAAGATGCGGGCGCCGAGCGGCTCGCTGGCGACCAGCACGCGTTCGCGGCTCGAGAACCAGGTGCACGCCGGGCAGGCCAGCAGGAGGGCGAGCAGCGGAGCGAGGGGCCGGAACATCGTTGGGCATGCTATCGACCGCCGCAGAAAAGGAGGCTCGTCTTTCGCCTCGCGTCCGGTAGCATCGTGCTCGCGATGGCAAGGGCGGTCACCCGCGTCGTCGCCGCCAGATTCCGGTCAGTCCTGCCAGAGGAAATCATGGTCATTCGTACCGTCGTGTCCGGAGCCCGGGCTGTGCCGGGGCACCGTTCCCGTTCGCTCAAAGCACCGCTGGTCGCAGCGGGCTTCGTGTTCGCTTCGTTCGCCACGGCCCAGTCCGGCACGCCGCCGGCCGCCACGCCGACGCCAGCACCCGTGACGACGCCGACCGGTGACGCCGCGACCCCACCGCCGAAGGCCCAGGATCCGGCCGCAGCACCCGCACCCGCCGCCACGCCAGCATCGGCGCAGACGTTCGCGCGCGTGGTGAACGACAAGGTCGCGCTGCGTTGCTGGGCCGGAGCCGTCGCGTCGCCGCCGGTGTTCGAGGAGACCCTGGCGAAGGACACCGTGGTCGCGGTCGGCCGCAGCGAGAACGGCTTCCGCGCCGTGCAGCTGCCGCTCGGCCCGCTCGGCTTCGTGTCCAAGAAGTTCACCGAGACCTCGCCGGAAGGCCTCGTCAAGACCAAGGGCAGCAAGGTCGCGTTCCGCTACCGCGCGCGTTCGAGCGAAGCGCCGGTGGCGCAGCTCGACGACGGCACCACGTTGCAGGTCGTCGGCGAACAGGACGATTGGTTCCGCGTGCGCGTCGCGGGC
>JAEUHV010000370.1 GCA_016794485.1 Planctomycetota bacterium | reverse complement strand
ACGCGACGCAGGTCGATGCCACACCGGACACCACCGGCGACGACCTGCTGGTCACCCACGCGCTCGGCTTCACGTTCCGTTTCCCTGGCGGCGTCACCAACACCGTGCGGGCCTGCACGAACGGCTACGTGTGGCTCGACGGCACGAGCACACCGGCGGACTTCCAGCCCACCGCCGAGAAGCTGCTCGGCAGCACCGGCCACCTCGCGCGCCTCGCGCCGTATTGGACCGACCTAGAGTGCAGCCGCAACACCGCGACGCACCCCAACTCCGGCCTGCACGTGCGCACCGACACGTCCGCCGGGGTCGGCAACGCGGTCTGCTACGTCACCTGGTTCGGTTGCGGCCTCTTCAACTCGATCGGCACCGCCGGCGTGGGCAACCACGCGGTGGTCGACGTGCAATGCGTGCTGCACGAAGCGACCGGCGTCGTCGAGTTCCGCTACGGCACGATGCCTTCCCACGCCTTCGGGGGACCCGGCTCGCTCGTGGTCGGCTGGAGCCGCGGCGCCGTCGGCGGCCTGCCATCGGTCGATCCGCAGTCGCGCGACCTGTCGCTCGAAACGCCGTTCTCGACCGCGCCAGAAGGCACGTTCGGCAACATCGGCCAGCGCATCCTCGCGACGCCGGACGCCGGGGCCGAGCCATACGGTGGCCGAGCCTATGCCGGCCAGACCTTGACGTTCCAGGCCGTGAACGTGCCCGCGGGGTCGGTGATCGGCGTGCAACTGCTCGACCTGGCGGCGCTCCGGCCGGGCTTGAACATTGCGACGATCCACGCCCCGGGGTGCGTGCAATCGCTGTCGATGGGACTCCTGGTGCACGACGTGCACCTGTTCCCGGTGGGCACCGTGACCGGCACGGCGCCGCTGTCGATCCCCGCCGGCGTCGAGGGCAGTGAGGTGTTCGCCCAGTACGCCGTGCTCGACGGCTTGCTCGCCGGACCGGACCTGGTGACGCGCATGAGCAACGCGGTGCGCATCCGCATCGGCCGCCGGTGAACGCGCGCCCGGTACCACGCTAGGACTTCACGGCGATGCGCGTGGCGATGCCAGCGCCCGCTGCGGCGTCGACCACGGCGCCGCCGAGTTCGCCGAGCGGCAGTTCGCGGCCGATCGCGCCGAGTTCCTTCGCCGCGCGCGGCATGCCGTAGATCGCGCAGCTCGCTTCGTCCTGGCCGAACGTGGCCCAACCGCGTTGGCGCAAGGCGAGCAGCCCTTCGGCGCCGTCGCGCCCCATGCCGGTCATCAGCACACCGACGCCGGTCCCGGCAAGGCACGCACACGACTCGAACAGCACTTCGGCGGCGGGCCGGTGGCCGCGCCGCGGCGGATCGTCGTTGCAGGACGCGTGCAGCGTGCCGGCGCAGTCGACGACGCGAAGGTGGCGGTCGCCCCCGGCGAACCACACCGTGCCCGCAGCCAGCGGTTCGCCGTGGACAGCCACACGACACACGACGCCCGTGGCCGCCGCCAGCCGCTGGACGAGGTCCTGGACGAACGACGGTGGGATGTGCTGCACGACGACGACCGGCGGGAAGGCCCGGCCGCGGAAGGGCTGCAGGAACGGCCGCAGCGCCACCGGACCGCCGGTCGAGACACCCACCGCGACGAGCCGAACGTCGGACGGACGCACCACGACCGGCACCCGTGCCACGGCCACGGCCCCGACGGTCGCGGTCGACGGCGCGGGACACGGCCGAAAGCGCGGCGTGTGCACGCCGAGCAGCTTGCGCAACAACGTGAACAACTGCGACGACCACGCCAGCAGCTGCTTCACGTCCTGGGCGTCCGGCCACGGCACGAACTCGATCCGGTCGACGACCGCTGGCGGCAGTTCCGCCATCGGATCGTGCAACACCACCATGGGCACCGGCACCGAAGCCAGGTCGACCGTCGCAGGCCAGCGCACGAGCACGGCGTCGCAGCGCCCCCTGGAGCCGAACGGTACCGGCGCGAACCCGGCGGCGGCCAACCACTCCAGCAACATCGCGGCGTCTGCCGGATCGTCGGCGGCGACGGCGATGCACTGGCGATCTTCGCCGGCACTCATCGCCGCCCCACCTCGCCGAGCAGGCGATCGAAGGCGGCATCGTCGAGATCGCCGCCGGCCAGCCGGCGCACCTGGATCTTGCCCGTGCTCGCCTCGACGAACAGCACACAGCCGCCGTCGGCCGGTCCGTCGACATGCCCCCCGAACACCATGCCGAGCGCGAACGTCGCCTCGCGGATCGCCGCCGCATTGCGCTCGCCCACGTCGAACTTGCCGCCGCCCATGCGCCCGCCGCCGGCCATGCGGACCAACAACTCGCCCGGGTCGGCGCCGTGCTGGATCGCGAGGTCGCGCGCGCGCGGCGCGGCGAGGTTGGCGAAGTAGCCCGGCCCCATGCCGGCCCCGTGGCCTTCGGGACGCACCACGTGCGCCAGTACCGCGATATGGCGACGCAGGTCCTGCACCACCATGCCGACGCACGAACCGAGCAGTGTGCTCAGCACCTGCCCCGGCCCCGCGACGCCGATGCCGCCGATCGGGACCTGCAGTACGCAACCCGCACCGTGGTTCGGTTTCATCCCGGCAGCGCCACGGCCGCCCCGTGCCGGCGCATCGCGTGGTCGGCGAAACCCTGCGGATCCAGGATCAGCGTGACCTTGCCGTCACCGCGGATCGCCATGCCGGCCAGACCGCGCACGGCGGCCAGTTCGGGACAAAGCGGCTTGAGCACGAGGTCCTCCTTGCCGACCAGGCGATCGACACCGAGCGCCACCTCGTTGCCGGGGAACCCGAACACGATCGCGTGCTGCGCGCCTTCGTCGGCCGGAGCGGCGCAGGACGCCGCAGCTTCGGGGAAGCGGTATGCCTCGGGCAACAACACCAACGGCATGGGGCGGTCGCGCACGACGATCATGCGTCGCGACTGCACGTGCTGCACGGCGACCCGCTGCAACTCGACGATCTCGCGCACTTCGGTCAGCGGCAGCGCGAACATGGTGCCGCGCACCTGCAGCAGCAGGCTCGTCTGGATCGACATGCTCGGCGGCAGCTGCACGGTGAACACCGTGCCTTTGCCGACTTCGGACTTCAGTTCGAGGCTGCCGCGCAGGCGCTTGATGCCGTCGGCGACGATGTCCATCCCCATGCCGCGACCGGACACTTCGGTCACCGCGGCCGCAGTCGAGAAGCCCGGCGCGAAGATCAACCGCTGCGCCTGCTGCGGCGACATCGCAGCGGCCTCCTCGGACGTCACCAGACCGCTCTCGACGGCCTTCTTCAGCACCTTGCCCGGGTCGATGCCGCCGCCGTCGTCGCGCAGCTCGATCACGACCGAACTGCCGCGCTGGAACGCCGCGACGACGACGTGGCCACGTTCGGGCTTGCCGGCGGACCGGCGTGTCGCGGTCGATTCGAGCCCGTGGTCGACCGCGTTGCGCAGCATGTGCACGAGCGGGTTCACCAGTTCGTCGGCGACGCGTTTGTCGATCTGTGTCTCGCCGCCGAGCACCTCGAAGTCGACGCCCTTGCCGAGGGTGTCGGCGGTGTCGCGCACCACGCGGTGCAGGCGGCGGAACACGCTCTCGAGCGGCACCATGCGCAGCTGCAGCACCGCTTCGTGGATCTCGCTGACGACGCCGTCGAGGTCGTAGGCGACGTCGTCGACGTCGCGCAGCACCCGGCCGTCGAAGTCGCGGGCGATGGCGTGCAGGCGCCGGGCCTGCTCGAGCATTCCCTCGAGCCGTTGCCGGGTGCGGTCGTCCCCGCCGCGGCGGGCCGTCGCCGCCTCGAGCTCCTCGAGCCCGCGCGCCAGGTCCTGGCTCTCGGAGGCGAACTCGGTCAAGCGATGCAGCGCGCGCAACTGCCGCGCGACGAGCTGGAAGCGCGAACGAGCCACCACCAGCTCGCCGGTGAGGTTCACCATGCGGTCGAGGCGTTCCATGCGGACGCGCACCGTCTCGTTGGCTTCGGGGTTGGCCGCAGTCGGACCGGAAGCGGCCGGCGTCGCTTCGTCACGGGCCGGTCCGGCCTCCGCCTTGCCCGGCTCGGGTGCAGCCGCGCCACGCGCGCGCTCGAGGCTCTCCAGGACGATTTCGGTCGCGACGTGTTCGTGGCCCGAACCGGCGATCTCCGCGGTGAGCGTCTGCACCAGGTCGACCGCGTCGAACATCACCCGCACGATCGCGGTGGTCGGCGCGACCTTGCCGTCGCGCACGAGCGTCAACAGGCTCTCGAGCTCGTGCGTGACCTTGTTGGTCTTGTCGTAGCCGAAACACGCCGACAAGCCCTTCAACGAGTGCGCGCAGCGGAACAGGGCGTTGACCTTGTCCTGAGGCCACACGCCGTCGCCTTCCGACAGCTCCAGCAGCCCCTGGTTGAGGCGGTCGACGTACTCCGAGGCTTCGCCCAGGTAGTCGGCGATCAGGTCCGCGTTGGCGTTCTCGTTGCTCATGTTCCAGGCCCCTTCCTTGCCGCGCATGCTGCCGCCGGACCGACCTCGGGTCGGTCCGGCCGATTCGACTCAGATCTGGAACCGGCGGACCAGTTCCTTCATCGCCACGGCCTGCGCCGACAGCTCCTCGGCCGACGCCGCCATGTTGGTCGCGTTGTGGCTGTTGTTCTCGGTCAGCTTGGCGACGTTCTGGATCGCCCGGCCGACTTCCTGCGCGGTGGCGGACTGTTCGTCGGTGGCGGTCGCGATCTGCGCGATCGACTGCGCCGTGCTCTGCACGCCGTCGATGATCTGCTTCAAGGCCTGACCGGTCTCCTCCGACAGGCGCGTGCCTTCGACCACGCGCTGGGTCGACTCGCGGATCAGCCCGGTGATCTGCTTGGTCGCCTCGCTGCTGCGCTCGGCGAGCTTGCGCACCTCGTCGGCGACGACCGCGAAGCCGAGGCCGTGCTCGCCGGCGCGCGCCGCTTCGATCGCTGCGTTCAACGCGAGCAGGTTGGTCTGGCTGGCGATCTCGCTGATCACCTGGATGATCTCGCTGATCCGTTCGCTGGAACGGTTGATCTCCTTCATCGCGCTGATCGAGCGATCGACCGCCTCGCCGCCTGCACTCGCGTTCTTGCTGGTCTGCTCGGCGATCGAGTTCGCGTCCGACGCGTTCTTGGCGATCAGCTTGATGCTCTCGGTGAGCTGATCGACCGAGGCCGTCATCTCCTCGACGGTGGCGGCGTTGGTCTGCGAGGCCTCCGACAGGCTGCTCGATGCGTTGCTGATCGTGCCGGCCGAGGCGCTGAACTGCTCGGCGCCCTCCTTGATCTGCACGATGATGCCGCGCAGGTCCTTGATCATCCGGGCGAGGCCGCTGCCCAGTTGGCCGACGGGGTCGTTGCCGTTCACGTCGTGCGTCACGGTCAAGTTGCCCTTGGCGGCCTCCTCGACCGCGTGCAACAGCGTGTCGACCTTGTGCCGCAGTGCGTTCGCCGCCTCGACCTCGGTCGCGGCGCGGGTCTTGATGTCGGCTTCGAGCTTCTTCGCAGCGGTCACCACCTCCCAATTGACGACCGCACCGGCGAAGTTGCCGCTTGTGTCGAACAGCCCGGACGCGCTCAGAGAGATCGTCTCGTCACCGAGCTTGAACTCGGCGGTGTGGTTGCGGCCGCGCAGCGAGCGCAGCAGGTTCTGCTGGTGCGAGGGGTTGACGTGGAAGCGGTCGATCGAGATGCCCTGCACCTGGTCGGCGCGAACGCCGAACTTCGCCTGCAGCACCGGCTCCAGCAGGCGCACGGTCTGCACGGCCTTCTTGTTGATGTAGACGATGCGGAACTCGCTGTCGCACACCATGACGTTGGTGGCGATCGCGTCCATCGATTCCGTGGAGCGACGCGCCTCGTCGACGGCATGACGCTGGGCGGTGATGTCGGACGCGAACTTGACCACCTTCACCGTCGCACCCGACGCGTCGACGATCGGGAAGTACGTCGCGTTGATCCACACCTTGCGACCACCCTTGCCGACCCGCAGGAAGTCGCCCGTCTCCGCCGTGCCGCGACCCAGCTTCACCCAGAAGTCGCCGTATTCGGGGCTGCGCGCGTAGTCGGCCGGCACGAACATGCGGTGGTGCTGGCCGCGGATCTCGTCCAGGGTGTAGCCGAGGGTCTTGCAGAAGTTCTCGTTGGCGTGCACGACGGTTCCGTCGGGCTTGAACTCGATGACCGCCATCTGCCGACCCACCGCCTCGACGAGCTTCTTCGACTCGTCGCTCGCGTTGCCGGCCGGAGGGACAGACTTCCCGCGCGTGGCGGGCCTCTTCTTCGCAATCGTCATCTCAATTCGCTCCGTTCTTGGCGGTCTCGGTGATCGTCGTCAGCTCGGTGCCCACCAGCAGCCGAGTCATGTCCAACAGGACCAGCAGCCGCTCCTTGCGGCGTGCGAGCCCCGTCACGTAGTCACGGCCGGCCCCCGCCAGGGAAGGCGGCGTCGGCGCGATTTCGTCGTGCGACAGCCGCAGCACTTCGCTGACGCCGTCGACGACGACGCCCACGGTGCGGCCGGCGAGGTTCATCACCACGATGCGCGTGGCCTCGTTCGCCGGCTGGTCGGGCATGCCGAAGCGGCGGCGCAGGTTCAGGATCGGGATCACGTTGCCGCGCAGGTTGATCACGCCGAGCACGTGCGGCGGAACCTCGGGCACCTGGGTGATGCAGCCGACCAGGATGATCTCCTGCACCGTCATGATGTCGACGCCGTATTCCTCGTCGCCGAGCCGGAAGCTCACGACCTGGAAGGTGCGCCCGTCCTTCTGCGCCTTCGACTTGGCCACCGCCGGCGGCGGCAGCATCTCGGGCAATGGCGGGTTCGCTGGAACAGTGCGCTCGGACGTGGACGGAGCAGGCGGGGCGACAGCGGCGGTCATCGACACTCCTTCGTGATGGTTGGCCGGTGGTTCCGGCACTCGCATGTCGTCGTCGCCGCGCCCCCCGCTCGCGGCAGCTTTCCCCTACGTAGGCCGACCGAAGTGATCGCCCGCTGGGACTATCCCCGGCCAACCCCGACCGCGAGCCCGCCTGGCCGCGCAAGCTGCAGAGCTGGCTAGTGGCTGCCCCGCACGACTGCGGGCAATCCCGGGGTTTTCGCCACGCTGGACGCGCGCGAAATCGGCGCGTCGCCTTCTCCCTTTCGAGCTCAGTTCACGACGACCCAAGTCTGGCCGTCACGGCCGATCGCGTTCGCTGCGAGCGGCGCCGCCATCGAATCCGCGCCACCTGCCTTGCGCGCCGCATTGCCGGCCGGCGCTTTGTCCACGCCGCCGTATTCGCCGTTGGCATTGGCGGCGGCGAGCACGTCGCCGTTGTGGTCGACGAAGAACGCCCGCTGCCCGGTCCGCCCAGGCTCCATCGGCCATGCGTAGGCGCACCACATCGTCTCGGCATGGTCGGCGACGACGGCCTTGGCGTCGGCCCCCCCGCTCGGCAGCTCGGCAAGGGGAATGCCGTCCTTGCCAGGCAGGAACATGCGGAAGCAATAGCCACTGCGCTGCACGATTCCGCCCTGCACGTTGCCGAACGCGGTCGAGAGCACCGGCGGCGTGATGCGCTGCGCACCGCCGCGCACGGGGACGCGGCCCGAGAGTTCGGCGAACGTGCCGTACTCGCCGGCACCGTTGCCGTTGCCGTCGATCACGCCACTGGCCTGGCACTGCGCCTGCGCCGAACTGATGTTCTTCAGCGTCGCGATCGCCGCCGACTCGTTGGCGCGCCGACGCGCGAGCGCGAGCCCGGATCGATCCACGGTGACGCGCAGCGAGGCTCCTTCACGCCGCACGGCCGAACGGGCCACGGGCAAGGTGGCCCGGTCGATCGTGATCCGCAGACCGAACCCTCGCGCCGGCAGACCCACCAGGACCGCGTCGCCTTCGAGCAACGTGCGCACCCTGCCGCCCGGGACCGGGAGGTCGAGGGCCAGGTCGCCATCGGCAGGCACCGTCTCGACCCACACCCCGCCCAGGGCCGCCCCCGCTTCGTCGACCACCTGCACCCTCTGCGCCGTCGTGCGGACCAGCTCCCCGGGCAGCCACAGGTTGCCGTCGCGGCCGCGCGTCGGCGTGCGCGGAAAGTCGAGCAGCGAGCCCTTGCCGCCTTCGCCCAGCACGTCCATGGGCTCGAGCGCGCGGCCACCGTGCATGGCCGTGTCGGCGCGGTTCTCCGCCATCGCCCATACGCCGTCGCTGCGCACGCAGAAGACGGCGCTCCCCCGTCCGCCGACGCGAGGCACGAAATACGCCAACACCTGCGGCGCGTCCGAAGGCACCGCGTCGAGCGTCGTCCAGTGGAAGCCACCGACCTCGTCGACGCCGGCGAGGCACAGTTGGTAGTCCGGGGCGATGCGCGCCTCGTGGAAACGTTCGTTCGAGGGTGTGCGCCACGCGCTGGCCAGGCGCAACACATCGGTGAACACCATGGCCTCGGCCGGCGTCACGGCGGCCTTGCCCTCCACCGACGGGGCCGCCGGCACCTGCGCCATCGCAGCGACTGCGGGCATCACGAGAACGACGGCAACGGGTCGGATCATGCGCTCCCTATCGGCCGATGGCATCGGCCGGATGAGGCCCGGACGTCACTCCCACTCGATCGTCGCGGGCGGCTTGCTGGAGATGTCGAGGCAGACGCGCGCGAAGCCCTTCACCTCGTTGAGGATCCGGTTGCTGATGCGCTTCAGCACGTCGGTCGGCAGCAGTTCCCAGTCGGCGGTCATCGCGTCCTGGCTGGACACGAGACGCAGCACACACACGTCCTCGTAGACTCGCCCATCGCCCTTCACGCCGACGGTCTTCTGCGGCACGTAGACCGCGAAGTACTGCCACAGGCCCTTCTGCAGGTCGCGCCTTTCGACCTCCTCGCGCACGATGCGGTCGGCGAGGCGCAGCGGCTCGAGCTTCTGGCGCGTGATGTCGCCGAGGCAACGCACGGCGAGGCCAGGGCCCGGGAACGGCTGGCGGTCGACCAGCGAACTCGGCAGACCGAGCTCGCGCCCGAGCGCCCGCACCTCGTCCTTGAACAGGTCGCGCAGCGGTTCGACCAACGTCATGTCGAGGTCCTTCGGCAGGCCACCGACGTTGTGGTGGCTCTTGATCGTCGACGTCGCCCCGCCGTGCGCCG
>JAEUHV010000346.1 GCA_016794485.1 Planctomycetota bacterium | reverse complement strand
TGGCCGGTGAACAGGCCCGGCGGCAGCGTGTAGAGCTTGGTCAGGTTCGGCGTGCCGGTGCCGCCCGTTCCGGAGAACGACACGAAGTTGAACATGCCGGTGCCGTCCTCGATGACGACCGCGAGCGCGTAGTTCGGGTCGATGCACAGGTTGCCGATCGGTGTCGGCAACGTCGGCGAACCGGGGAACGACAGCATCACCACGTACGGCACCGTCGCCGGACCCGCGGTGGTCTGGTTGACGATCGACAACACGAGGAAGTTCGCGGCCGGCGTCGCGGTGATCTTGCGCGTGAACAGCGCGAACGTCGCCTGCGTGATCGCGCCCGGCGTCGTCGCCGTCACGTTCACGGCCCCGCCGGTGGTCGTCAGCGCGGCCACGGTCGCCTGCGCGTAGCCGTTCGCATCGGCGGTGACGACCGCAGGCGACGTCAGCGTGCCCGCCCCGGTGACCGCGAAGTTGACCTGGCCGTTGGCGAGCGGGTTGCCCGACGGATCGAACACGCGCGCCACGACCGGCGTCGGGAACGCTTCACCCGCGGCGACGCGTTGGCCGCTGCCGCTGACCGCGGTGACGCTCGGCACCGGGCCGATCAGGCGCAGGCGGCGCAGCTGGTTGCTGTGCTGGGTGAACCACAGTCCGCCGTCCGGGCCGAGCCGCAGGCTCGTGACCTGGCCGAAGCCAGAGCCCCAGTTCGTGGCGCTCGGTTGGCCCGGCACCGCCGGTGCTGGCCCCCACGTCGTCGTCTTCACCAGCCGCCGCAGTTCGCCCGCGTAGTAGTCGAGGAAGAACGCGTTGCCTTCGTAGGCGGCGCCGAAATCGTGCGCGCCGCCGAGATTCCGGTAGAGGGCGCCGCCCATCACCGCGGCCCAACCGTTGCCGTGGCTCACTTCGCCGATCGGGTTGACGAGGCCGGCCGGCATCGTGCCGCCGCACGACGAACCGGTCGTCGAACCTTCGCGCCATGGCCAGCCGAAGTTGACCAACGGCATCGTGCCGGAGCCCGGGTGCACGTACTCGGAGTATTCCTCGATGCTGCCGGCACCGACGTCGCCGATGTAGACGTTGCCGGTGAGCGGGTCGATCTCGGCGCGGAACGGATTGCGCAGGCCATGCGCGACCACGAGCTGCGAGAAGTCGTTCGCCGCACTGTTCGGGTTGTCGCCCGGATCGAGCGCCGAGTACGCCGGCAACACCGTGCTCGGCGTGGCGGGCAGGCCGCTGACGTCGAGGCGCAGCATGCAGCCGGCCTGCGAGGTCAGGAGCTGCGCGTTGCACGCGTTCGCGTCGTCGCCGATCGTGATCCACAGCTTGCCGTCGGGACCGAACCGCAGCGAACCGCCGTTGTGGTTGCCGGCGTTGTCCGGCAAGGCGCCGAGGATCGCGGTGCGGCTGGCGGCCGCGAACTGCAGGTTCGTGCTCGACGGGTTGGCCAGGTCGCCGGTGCAGGTGAAGCGATCGACGTGCACGAACGCGGTCGACGACGCGGTGTAGTAGACGTAGACGTAGCCGTTGGTCGGGAACGCGGGATCGGCCGCGATGCTGAGCAGGCCCTGCTCGCCGCCGCTCGACACGTTCGGCACGGTGCCGACGGCGATCGCCGTCGCGGACGTGCCGGCATAGAGCGACACGCCGCCCGCCGAGTTGGCGATCAGGCAGCGGCCGTCCGGCAGGAAGCAGCAGTCGTTCGGCGTGGCGAGACCAGCGGACACGAGGGTGTCGATGGTGAAGCCGGTCGGAACGGTCTGTGCAGCGGCGGTGGCGGCGAAGACGAGGAGGAGCGTCGTCGGAAGTGGCAATCGCATGCGTGACTCGGCGAACGGGGTGTGAGGGCGAGCGGCGCAGTCTACGGCCGAACGCCTCCGCTTGCCTACCGGCGCCGCGACGCCAGCCGGTCAGTTGTCGCCCACCACGCCGCGGATCGCGTTGCTCGCCGTCATGCCGAGCGCATTGATGCCGCTCGTGAACGTCGCCCCCTGCACGTAGACCGGCGCGCCGAGCAACACCGGGTTCGCCGGGATGAACAAGCCGTAGGCGGGCGTGGCGAGCGGCAGCTGCAGCACCGCCAGCGACAGCGCGTCCTGCAGCAGCACACAGCCGGGAGCGCCGAGGAAGTCGAGCGGCAGGTTGGGGTTCTGCAGACCGACCATCGCGAGGCCGAGCGCCGAGCCGGGCGGCAACCCGGTCAGGTCGAACGTCCAGGTGCCGCCGAGCAACGGCCGCGTGCGGGCCCGCAGCACTGGCCCGTGGCAACCGCTGCCGACCACGGCGTTGGTCGCCGCGTGGCGCGCCGGACGATCGGTCAGGTAGGACAACGAGAATCCGCGGTCCGAGGGAAAGCCGGAGGCGTCGAAGGTGTCGACGCGCACGTGGGTCGGGCCGCCGCCATTGCTGCCCCAGTGGTTCACGGACGCGTGGCCCGGAGTGTTGCCGTAGAGACAGACCTGCACCGTCGCGCTGTCCGCGGCGACGACACTGGGCAACACGACGTCGTAGACGCCGGTGCCGAGGTGGTTGAACACTTCCGAGTGCAGCGGGCCGGCGGTGCCGTTGCTGTCGGCGAAGCCGGGCGCGAGCACGATGCCCGTGTTCACCACGACGTAGGCGCCCGAGCCCTGGTCGGAGGGAATCGGTGCCGCGGTTTCGTGGTAGCTCAGCGTGAACATCCCGTCGCTCGGGTTGCCCAGGGCGTCGTAGGTGTAGACGACGCAGAGCAGCGAGGTGGGCTGGGGCAGCCACAGCACCGACGCACGACGCGGTGCGACGGCACCCGAGGAGCCGTTCATCGGCGTGACCTGCACGCTGCCCGACTTGCCCGACAAGGACGGCGCCAGTCCCGGCAGCGTGACTTGGTAGTAGCCGGTCGCGATGCGTTGCACGGTCGCGAAGCCGCGGTTGCCGTTCCAGTTGTAGGTCTGGATCGGCATGTAGCTGGCGGACAAAGGGTCGTTGGCCCACACGTAGGCCGACCGCATCGTCGGCTCGCCACCGCGGCGGTAGTGCACGAGGAACGGCTCGTCGACCAGCACGCCGGCGATGTTGAACACGTCGACGAACACCTGCAGCGCCGGGCCGGCAGGCGCCCACGAGCGCAGGACCACCGTGTGGTTGCCGAACCAGGCCGTGACGTGCGGCACGCCGTCGAACGCCGAGCCCATGCTCGGGAAATCGACGCGGAACCGGCCTTGTGCCAGCCGTTCGACGGTGACGAGTTCGCCGGACGGCGTGCGTTGGAAGCTCACGTCCGGCACGAACGTGCCGTTCGCGTTCGGCGGCGTCACCCAGGCCCAGGCAACGTCGGGGCGCGACGGCGTGGTCGGCTTCGCGAACGAGGCGCCGCGCAAGAACAGCGAGTAGGAGCCCGAGTAGTTCCCGGCAGCCGGATCCCACTGCACCATCGGGTTGGCCGCGCCAGCACCATCGGGCTGCCGCTCGACGACGTAGGGCGCGTCCTGCCACAGTTCCTGGCCGAACGCATCCAGCGGATCGTTGTCCCACGCGGAGACGCCGACCAGGACGTGCCCAGGGCCACCGAGGAACTGGCCGGTCAGGGTCGCCTGGACGATGGGCGTGGTCGTGTCGTCGCGAAAGGCGATGCCGCGCCCGTCGCGCCGGAACATCCACAGCTGGGTGTCGAACGCGGCGCCACCGACGGTGGAACACTCGAACGTCGCGGGATCGTCGACGCGGATCAGGTAGAGGTCGACGTCTCCGTTCGCGGACAAGGCGCCGTCGATGCGCTGCAAGGGACCGTCGCCAACGGTGGTCTCGGCGGTGCGCGGCAGCTGGCCGGCGTCGACCTCGGTCCAGGCCTGGGCGCACAGGGTGGCGCCGAAGGCCAGCAACGGCAGGAAACGGGACAGGAACGGGAGTGGGTTCATGGCTCGGGCTCCCTGTCGCCGGGCCCGGCGCGGATTTGCGCAGCCGATGGCGCGCGCGGCGCCGGGTCCGCCCCGTCGACGCATTTGCCGTTCGCGTTCCGCACCCGGATACTCGCCGGCTCCCCGCCCCTGCGACCTCGATGCCAAACCTCCGACACCATCTGGCCCCGGCCACGTTCCTCCTCGCTGCGGCCGTCGTCACCGCCTGTTCCAGCAGCGCTGGGCCGTCCGGTCGACACGTGCAACTCGGCGCGAACATCGCCCTCGAACTCGGCTTCGCCGATTCCGTCGTGCTGGCCGTCGAGATGCAGGCCGCCGACGGCCGCAGCTGGCAACCCTGCGGCTACCTGGCGCTGAAGTCCGGCGTCGAGCGCGTGGCCTTGACCGGTCCCGAGGGCACCACGGACCTGCGGGTCACCCTCGGCGTCGCCGGCAAGTTGGTCGACGCGAAGGACGGCACGATGCTGGCCGACGGCAGCACCACGGTCGTGCAGAGCACGCACGCGAACCCGGTCGAAGTGCGCGCGGCGAGGATCACCACCCAGTTGCAGATCGCCCGTGGCACGATCGCGACGGTGCGCCTCGACGGCAGCACGACGAAGACGGTGACGCGGCCGTTCGCGAAGTGAGTGGTCGCCGCCGGATCGGGCGGGGTCCGGCCCTGCATCCGTGACCATTCGTAAAGGCGGAGCTCCTTGCGGCCCGGGGCGCCCGCGAGGCCGCGCGCGACCGTCACCGGACCGTGAAGTCGATGGTGTCCGAGAACCGCAGGCCGGCAACACACGGCCCCGATCCCAGGCCCAAGCCCTGCGCGGCGAACTGCGCTCCCACGATCGACGGAGCCGTCGGCATCGTCAGGTCCAGCGTCGCGCCGAGCACCAGGATCGCCGAGGCGGGATCGACCCCCAGAGCACACTGGGTGCACAGCGCGGTCGTTGCCGGCACCGGCATGCCGAACGCGAACAGCGGAATGTCGGTGCCGAGACTGGTCAGCGTGAGCGTGAGCTGTTCGCCGAGGAACGAACGCCCGACGAAGTCGATGTCCAGGCCGTTGCAGGCCGTGGCCCTGCGGGTCACGTCGCTGCCGAGCGCATGGCCACCGTAGGCCGACACCATGATCCGATACGGGCCGAACTGCCGATCCTCGTCGACGATTCCGTAGTCGGTGCGTGGGCCGCCACCACTGCGCTTGCTGACCAGCCGCACGTACGCCGGCAGGCCCGGCAGGGACTGCAGCGGCTCCTGCTGGAGCAACTGGGTGCCGTCGTAAGCGAAGGTCGTGATCCGATTGCCGATGCCACCGACGAATGCGAAGCGATTGCCGTCGCTGTCGCACTTGGCGTAGCCGCCGGGCAGGTTGAACGAGGTGGTCATGTTCACGGGGGTGATGTCGTTGACGAACCCGAACGGGAACGGGCGCAGCAAGCGGGCCATCGCCTGCGAGGTGTCGTCGTGCTGGTAGGCCAGCATGAACAGCGGCTGGGAGCCGCCGAGATCGGTGGCCGGGCAGGACACGTTGGGGGATCGTTCGTCGCGGAGCGCGGCCGAGATCACGGAGTTGGGGGTGACGATGGCACCACTCACGTCGATCGCGGCCCCCCAGATGTCGCGGTCGGTGGGGCTGAACTCGTGCTCGTACGCCACCATCCAGCACGGTGACGCAGTCAGGCCGTTGCCGTTGCTCTGCGACACGAAGGCCGCGTTGTAATAGTGGTTGTTCGCGTTCGCGATCGTCAGGACGGGCGTGGCGAACGTCGTGTCGCTGCGGACCAGGCGTCCCTCGATGTCGCTGTCGGTGGCCGAGTTGTTGCGCTGCCAAACGACCAGCCATCGCGTGGCGGTCACCAGAGTGCTGGGATCCCCCCCGATGTCCGGGCGATAGCAGGACACCGACAGCGTCGGATCGCTGATCGTGAACTTCGACCCCAGGGTATTGGACACGGCCAAACGTCGTTGACCCTGGATGCGGAAGCGACCGGCCACCGTGTCGAAGAACTCGAACACGATCAGGAAGGCACTGCCTTGGTTGATGTTGGCGACCTTGGGGTGGAGGTAGTTGCCGCCGCTGACGTCGACGCTCTGCAGCGACGACGGGACATCGGCGCCGGTGCCATCGCGGTACTGCGTCCAGACGTCGGTGTCGGTGGCCGAGAAGTACTCCTCCCAGACGACCAGATAGCGATCGAACGTCACGTCGTAGGCGAGGTCCGGCTGGCCCTGGTCGATGTTGAACGACGAGGCCGGCGTAGTGGAGCTCTGGATGAGCGGATCGATCACCAGCCGATCGCCGGTTCGGTGGGACTCGGCGACGTGGATTCGGATCGTCTGCCCGTCGAACGTCGTCGGCACCGGCTCCAGGACCGCTCCGTTCACCACGTGCGCAGAGCCGTAGGAGACGCTGCCGAGTTCGTTGTGGAACTGCAGCCCCGGCAGGGCACGGTCCTCGCCGAGTTCGCTGGTCACCTGCAGCTCGACCTCGACGTCGCCGCGCAGCGCACTGTCGACGACGAAGATCTGCTCGACGTGGTCCAGCGCAAGCTCGTACCGTTCGGTGACCGCGCCGCGGGCGAACGTGACGGTGGTCCCGATCTGCTGCGGCTCGGCAGGCGCGAGGGCCAGTTCCCGATTGCCGATGCGCACCGAGCGCAGTCGGAACTGCACCGGGAAGTTGCGCGGCGCGCTGCTGCCGAAGAACGGCACGTAGACGAAGCCGTCGGCGCCGAACGACGCCTTGTAGCCGGTGCCGATCGCCCAGAGGCGCCCGTCGTCGGTCTGCGCGAAATGGACCCGATCGCGCGTCGGCGCGACGCGACCATGGTTGACCACCACGCTAGGTGGAACCGGTTCCTGCGGCCTCTGGGCCGCGAGCAGGGCAGGCAAGCACATTGCGGCTAGGACCTGCAGAACGGTGCCGCGGACAGTCGCCGCGATGCACCCTTGTAGACACGTTCGTTGGTTCATGGATCGATCCTGGCTGTGCGGCTGGCCCCCCGAAGCCAGCCGCAGGGAGACGAGAAGGTTGTTCGCCCACCACCACCGAAGGCCCTGGCAAAGCAGCGCCCGGCGATGCATGCCTGCACGTCCGGGACGCGTGCAGTGAGCGGGTCGACCGCGGGAAACGACACCCGGCGCCGACCGTGACGGGGAATCCGCGACGCGGCGCGCGCGTCGTGTCCCACCTCCGGCACGGCGACGCGATGCGGCGATCACTGGTGGTCGAAGAACGCGACCGGGCAGTAGTTGTTCGACTTCGTGCCCACGGTCGCCGTCGTCGGTGCGCCGCCGAAGGCGACGACAGCGGTGCGCGGCAGTGCGCCGGTGAGCACTTGGAAGCCGTTGGAGACGATGATTCCACCCGGCGAAAAGAACTCGAGGAACAGCGCCTGCCCGGAGATCTGGAAGTCCGAGAACACCGGGTTGTTGGGGATCGCGAAACTCCAGGTGGTCGTACCGTTGCTGGTCGTTGCACCGCCCAACGTGGCCAGACCGACCGGGCTGAGCTGGCCGGTGCACGCGGGACTGATGCCACCGAAGACCGAGGTGAGGCTGTAGGGGGCGACCAGGCCTGTGCCGAGGTTCAGGGCGAGCACGCCGGGGCTGTTGCCGGGGGCCGCCGTGAGGTTGGCGATGAAGGTCTGGCCGGGTCGCACCGGGTCGAACGACAACGTGGCCGGACCGCCGCCGGTGTGCGGGCAACCGACCGGGCCGGCGCTGGTCGGCGAGTAGAAGTCGGCGCGATCGAGTCGGTAGTTGAAGCTGCCGCCGCCTCCGCTGGTGCCATAGACACGGTACTCGACCACCAGGTTCCGGTTGGCCGGCACATAGCTGAAGGGAGTGGTCAGTGGGATCCAGAGCTGGCCATTGGGCAGCGGACTGGCGGCGTCACGGAGGTTCGGCAGAACGAAGAGCGCGGGACCGAACACGGTCACCGGCGGAGCGACGTAGTTGTTGTCGAAGTCCACCACCATCGAGGTCGGTGTGTTCGTCGACCAACCCATGCGGACCTCGAGCTGCAGCGTTCGTCCGGTGTCGATGCTGGTCAGCCCGGCATCCTGGCGGAAACCGATCCGGGTGATCGAATGGCCGCTGGGAATCTGCAGGTCCTGCCGGTCGTAGAGCACCTGGACGCGCGAGGTGCCGAACGCCAGGGGGAAGTTCGGGGAGTTGAATGGGCCGTCCGCTACGGCGGTGTATTCGTCGGGGAAGATCGCGACGGACTGCGCGGGTGCAGTGGCGCAAAAGCAGACGAGGCAGGCGGGAAGTGTCAGTTGCAGGGCGTTCATGGTTGTGATCGGGGTCGAGTCCTCGATGGCCGCACGGCAAGTCAGTGCAGGCTTCGAAGTCGCTCGCGTGAAACGACACTCGGCCAACACCGTGACGGGGAATCCGCGGCCGTCCGCCAGGCCACGATCCTTCGTTCGCCGGACCGCGTGGCCGGGATCGCCATGACCACCGCAGCGGGAATCACCGCACCCGCCGCTACACTGCGGATCCGGATGTCCGAGGACTCGCTCGACCTGACCTTCGGCATGACTGCCGATACGTTGGCTGCGGTCACCGCAGCAATGGCCCTCGCCGAGCCGGAGCGCACGCGTGCGCTCGCGGCGCTGCGTGCGGCGCACCCGGCACACGCCGCCCGCTTCGAGCTGCTGCTCGCCGAACTCGGCGCGGTCGAGCGCTTGCTGGCGAACGGCTACGGCTCGCGCGAGGAACCACAGCCGGACCTGGGTCACTACCGCGTGATCCGAAAACTCGGCGCCGGAGCCTTCGGTGAGGTGTTCCTGTGCGAGCAGACGGCGCCGGTGCGCCGCAGCGTCGCGGTCAAGGCGCTGCGTGCCGGCGTCGGTGACCGCACGACGTTGCTGCGATTCGAGGCCGAACGACAGCTGATCGCGTCGTTGCAGCACCCGGCGATCGCCCAGGTGTTCGACGCCGGCACACTCGCCGACGGCCGGCCGTTCTTCGTGATGGATGCGATCGACGGCGTCCCCATCGACCGCTG
>JAEUHV010000326.1 GCA_016794485.1 Planctomycetota bacterium | reverse complement strand
TGCGGCTCGCCGAGCGGCAGCGGCATGTCGTAGAGCAGCTGCATCTTCGGCCCGCTGATGTCGATCAGCTGGAAGTTCTGCGGCAGCAGCGGACCGACCGGCGCGAAGCGGTCGAGCGCCCACTTGTTCATCGCGATCAGGTACTTGCCGTCCGGGCTGACCGTGTCGCCCTCGGCCGCGACCAGGTGGCCGATGTTGAAGTGCGTGTCGATCTTGTCGACGACCTTCAGGTCCTTCAGCGACCACTTCGCGACCACGGTCTCGATGAACACCGACGTGTAGGCGAAGCCCTTGTCGTCGAACACCGTGTGCAGCGGGCCGAGCCCGATCTCGCACTGGCCGACGATCGAGTCCTTGAAGTCCAGGATCGGCACCCCGTACGGGTCCTTGCCGGTGAACTTCTTCGCCGCCATCTGCGCCGTGATCTTCTGGATGTCGTAGACGGTGGTGTGCGTGTCGAGCTTGCCGCCGACCACGACCGCGGTGCCGTCCGGCGTGACGTCGCAGCCGTGCGGGCTCTTCGGCTGCGGCACGAACGCCAAGAGGCCGTTCTCGATCGCGACGGACATCCGGATCACGCGCATGCCGGCGATGGTCTCGGTCTTGCCCGCCTTGACGACTTCCTCACCCGCACGCCAGTTGATGCAGTGCAGGTAGTCCATGTCGTTCTGCGTGGCGCCCGACTCCAGGGCCGGCTTGCCTTCGAGGATGCCGCCGTAGGCCCGCTCGGTGTCGATCGAGTTGCAGAACACCCAGCCGTCGCTGCCCTTCTTGCCGGCGTCGGCGAGGTCCTGCATGTAGGGCGGCAGTTCCATCGCCCACGACTGCTCGGGCACGATGCGGCCCTTCTGCTTGTCGAACTTCCAGAAGATCATCGCGCCGCGGTACTTCTCGTCGAACTGCTCGATCGGGGCGTAGACGCCGCCGAGCGGGGCCGGGTACTGCGACGTCTCGATCACGTAGTCGCTGTTCGGCGTCACGAACGTGGCGCCGTGCTCGGACGCGATCAGCTCGCTGCCGACGATCTGCTTGGTCATGAAGTCGGACAGGTCGACGACCGCGACGCGCGGGTTGCACTTGTCGTTGATGAACGCGTACTTGCCGTCGTAGTCGCCTTCGGTCTCGCTGAACGCCGGGTGGTGCGTGTCGGCCCAGGTGATCGCCTGGCCAGAGCGGAAGCCCTGCGCCAGCACCTCGCCGCTCTGGTCGCCGTAGCCGTAGCCCTGCCACGGCTCGGGGGTGAACACGCCGATGTACTTCAGGATGCGCATGCTCGGCACCCCGATCACGATCAGGTTGCCGCCGTGGCCGCCCGACGCGAACGTCAGGTACTCGTCGTGCTTGCCCGTCGGCGTGTAGGTCTTGAGCGCAGCCGTGACGTCCTTCTCGGACAAGCCGCGGGCGTTCATCAGCGCCAGCACGTCGCTGCCGGCACCGCCACCGCCGTTGGTGGCCTGGCGTCCGCCACACGCGGCGAGCACGGCGAGGGAGAGGATGGCCACGGGTCGTGGCGAACGAAGGGTCGGTCTGGATGGCATGGGGTCCTCGAGGGTCTGGGTCACTTGCCTTTGAATCCGCGCACGATCGCGACGAGGCCCTTCAGCACCGCGTCCTTGCCCTTGAACTGCGGGTGCCCGGGCATCATCGCGCTCTTCCCGACGGCGGCGCCGCCGAACACGATCGCCTTCTCGATCTGCGCGTCGGTCACCGACTCCTGCCACTTCGCGTCGGCGAACGAGCGCGGCTTGGGCTCGAGTGCGGCGGCACCCGGCCCGTCGCCGTGGCCCGTGGTGCCGTGGCAGACGTAGCAGACGGTGTTGAACAGGTTCTGCGGGTCTTCGGCCGGATTGGCCGCCGGGGTCGGCTGCGCACTCCGCACCGCCGGACCGCTCGATCCGGGCGGGGGCGGCGCCGCGCCACCGCCGCAGGCGGTGAACGTGCCGAAGGAGACCAGGAGCAGGAACGAGGCGATTCGGTTGTGGAGCGTCATCGACGTACGGCGAGCCGGTTGGCTCGACGATCTTAATGGATCTGCGTGTCCCGAAATGCACGAAGACCTCGCCCGGGCCCTAGTCGCCCGCCGTCTACGCAGCCGTTCGTAGATTTCGGGCCCGAACGGCCCGTCCACGAACGGGCTCCCACGGCCACCGCCCCGCTGCACGGCCACCCCGGCCCCGGCCGGATGCGTATCCGGAATTCCAGTGTTTCTGGATGAGTTTGTCCTCTGTCAATCCAGGACCAAGACCATGCGCAGACTCGTCTCCACCGCTTTCCTGCTGCTGGCCGCGTGCGGCACCGACACCGGCAACGCGACCCAGAAGCCGACCGACCCGAAGCCGGCCACGCCGGCCGTTACCACCCCACCGCCGCTCGACCCCAACAACATCGTCAGCATCGCGATCGGCTCGAAGGACCACAAAACGCTGGTCGCCGCACTGCAGGCCGCCAACTACGTGGCCTCGGTCGCGAACCCCGGGCCGCTGACCGTGTTCGCCCCGACCGATGCCGCGTTCGGCAAGCTGCCGGCCGGCACCGTCGAGGGCCTGGTCGAGCCGGACAAGCAGGCGGACCTGAAGGAGATCCTCAAGTACCACGTCGCCGCGGCGGTCTACGACGAAGCGACGTTGAAAGGCATGGCCGGCAAGCAGCTGGGGATGGCCAACGGCAAGAAGGTCGCGATCACGGTCGTGGACGGCAAGCTGAAGATCAACGACGCCACCGTGGTAGCGACGGTGCGCGCCTCGAACGGCATCGTGCACGTGGTCGACGGCGTGTTGCTGCCACCGGCGAACTGACAGGGATCTGGCGATCGACCGCGGCCGTCAACAGAATGCTCCCATGCTGCTCAACCTGACCGTCGTCTACGGCCTGCGCGCGATGGCGGTGCTGGCGGGCCTGGTCGCCGGCGAGAGCCTGAACGCCAAGGACCTCGCGGCCCGCACGGGGGTGCCCCAGCAGTACTTGTCGAAGGTCATGCGCAAGCTGGTCGTCGCCAGGCTGGTGCGGTCGCAACGCGGCCACGGCGGCGGCTTCTCGTTGGCCCAGCCCGCCGCCCGCATCACGATGGCGGCGGCGCTGCAGGCGCTCGACGTGCAGATCGACGGTGGCTGCGCGTTCGGCTACGCCGCCTGCAACGAGGCGCAACCGTGCGCCCTGCACCCGCTGTGGAGCCGGCTGCGCCAGGGGCTCGACACCTGGGCCAACAGCTGCACGTTCGGCGACGTCGCCGGCAAGCCGCGCGGCGGCCGCGCGCTCGGGTGACGGGTCGCCGGCAACCGCCGCGCCGTCACCGAGCCTCCCGCCGCAGGTCGCCGATGCGCAGGGCCAGGCGCGACAAGCCCCGCCAGACCAGGTTGCGGACGGCCCCTTCGCTGCGCTGCATGCGTGCGGCGACTTCGTGCACGTCCATGCCGCACAACTTGTGCAAGCTGATCGCCTCCTGCCAGTCGCCCGGCAACTCGGCGAACGCGGCCTCGATCCGCCGCACCTCCTCGGCCCCCACTGCCGCGTGGCTCGGGGTGTCCGCGACGAGTCCGGCGACGACACCGCTGGCCAGCGCGTCGAGGTCGCGTTCCTTCTGCGGCGTGCGCTGCTCGGCCCCGACGAACCGCGCCTTGTCGACCAGCTTGCGCTGCGCCTTCAGGTAGAGCCAGTGGCGGAAGGCGGCCTCGCCACGCCATTCGAACTCGCCGAGCCCGAGCAGCACTTCGCGGGCCACGGACTGCACCAGATCGTCGGGGGTCTCGCGCGCGCGCAACTGCGCCCCCATGCGCAGGCGCAGCCACGCCCGCAGGCCGGGCAGATGCTGCACCAGCAACTGCTCCACGGCTTCTTGGTGGTTGCCTCGGGCCCGCGTGACGAGGGGCAGGCTGGACTCGCCCATGTCTCGGCGCACAGTATCACCCACGCCGCAAAGCCCCGTGAACACCCCCGACGACGCAGCCGACGACCACGCCCACCCGCTCGAGGCCCTGCTGGCCGAGGCCCTGGCCCGGCTCGAACGCGACGGACTCGATGCCGCCGAGCGCTTCGTCGACGCCCATCCCGAACACGCCGTTCGCCTGCGCGAGGCCCTCGCCGACCTGCGCCAGGCGGACCTCGTCGGGGCGCCGACCGGCACGCCGCGCGCGTTCGGCGAGTTCCGCATCCTCGACAAGCTCGGCGAAGGCGGCATGGGCGTGGTGCACCTCGCCGAACAGGAGTCGCTCGGACGCCAGGTGGCCTTGAAGGTCGTGCGCCCGGAACTGCTGCTGTTCGACGGCGCCCGCGAACGCTTCCGCCGCGAGATCGACGCGGTCGCCCGGCTCGAACATCCTGCGATCGTGCCGATCCTGGCCACCGGCGCCGTCGACGGCGTGCCGTGGTACGCGATGCCGCGGCTGCGCGGTCGCAGCGCCGAAGCGGTGGTGCGCGCCTTCGCCGGCCGCGACCCGCGCGGACTCGTCGGCGACGACCTGCGCGCGCTGCTCGCGACGCCGGAGAGCGACGCCAGCGACCGCAGCGGCTTCGCCCGCCGCCCATGGTGGTTCGTGGTCAGCAAGCTCGTGCACGACACCGCCCTCGGCATCCAGCACGCGCACACCCGCGGCGTGCTGCACCGCGACCTGAAGCCGTCGAACGTGATGCTCACCGCCGACGGCCGCGCCGTGGTGCTCGACTTCGGCCTCGCCCAGGCCCAGGGCGACGCACGACTCACCCGCTCGGGTTCGGCCGCCGGATCGCCGGCCTACATGGCGCCGGAGCAGGTGCGCGGCGAAGGCGCCGACGAACGCACCGACGTCTACGGCCTCGGTGCCTTGCTGCACTGCCTGCTCGGCCTGCAACCGCCGTTCGACCTCGACCAGCCCGAACGGCTGCGTCAACTGATCCTGGCCGGGGAACGGCGGTCGCTGCGCCCGTCCGGCGCGCCGCCCGAACTGCTCCTCGTGGTCGACACCGCGATGGACGTCGAGCGCTCGCGGCGCTACCCGAGCGCGCACGCGTTCGCCGACGACCTGCAGGCGGTGCTCGAGCAACGACCGATCGCCGCACGCCGGTTGCCGTGGCACGTGCGCAGCCGGCGCTTCGTCGCCCGCCATCGCCAGTTCGCCGCCGCCGTCGGCGCCGCCCTGCTGGTGGCCGCCGCGGTGCCGCCGATCCTGCTGTGGCAGCAGCGCGCCGCCAACGACGCGCTGGCCGAACAGGTGCAGCGCGCCGACCGCAGCACCGCCGCGACCCTCGACGCGATCGACACCCTGCTCGGCAGTGTCGCGCTGCCGAAGCTGCGCAACCTGCCGGCGGTGCAGAACGCCGTGGGCGCCCTGCTCGACGCCGCCCTCGCCCAGTTCGCGCGACTCGCCGACGATCCGACCCATGCCCACCGGGTGCAGGAGTTGCGCCGTCGCACCCTGTTCGAGATCGCGCAGATCGCGGCGCGCCTCGGCAACCTGCAGAAGGGCCGGGCGGCACTGGTCGAACTGCTGGCGTTGGCCGCCGACGTGACGGCTCCGCACGAACGCCTCCTGCGCGCCCGCGGCCATCGCTTGCTCGCCTGGATCGAGCTGCGCGAAGGCCATGTCGACGACTGCGCGACTCGGCTGGAGTCGGCACGGCGCGACCTCGACGCCACCTTCCCGAAGGCCCTCGCCAACGCCGCGGCCCGCGAACTCGCCGACATCAGCGACCTGACCGGCGGGGTCGCCGACGCGCGCGGCGACCGCATGGCCGTGGTCCAGGCCTGCCGCGAGACGGTGGCGATCCTCGAACGCACCGAATCCGCCGGCGCGCCGAGCCCCGAACTGTCGAGTGCACGGCTCGCGCTCGGCGCCAATCTGCGCGACGCCGGCGATGCGACCGCGGCCCGCCCACTGCTCGAATCCGTGCTGGCGGCGACCACCGTGGGTTCGGGCGACGAGTCGGGCTGGCCCGTTCCCCGGCTGCTCCGCGCGATGGCCGCACACGAGCTCGCCTCGCTGGAGTACGACCAACGCCGCACCACCCAGGTGCTCGACAACACGACGCAGGCGCTGGGCATGTTCGACGAACTGGTGCGCGACTATCCACACGACCTCTCGGTTCGTCGGCATCGTGGCCGCACCGCGAACCTGCACGCGACGGCGTTGCAGGCGAAGGCACGCCATGCCGAGGCCCGCCCCTGGATCGAACGCGCGATCGCCGACCAGGACTTCGTGCTCGCCGCCACGCCCGACGACCGCACGGCCCAGCGTTACCTGGCGCAGCACTACCGCACCTACGGCGTCTGCCTGCGCAACCTGAAGGACTGGCCGGCCCTCGAGCGGGCGGCGCGCAAGCTCGGCACGTTCCCCGGCGACGAGAACACCGGCCGGGCCGCGCGCGATCTGCTGCGCTGTGCGTCGCAACTCGACGGCGAACGACACCGCCAACTCGCCGACGAGGCGCTCACCATGCTGGAAGGCGCCGTTGCCGACGGCATGCGGCTCGATCCCGACGACGCGGTCTACGCTCCGGTGCGCGAGCTGCCGCGCTTCCGGGCCCTGCTGCCGAGCGGTCGCTGACACGCGTTGGTCAGTTGCCGAGCAACATCGTGAGCGCGTTGCTCAGCGACGCGAAGGCCAGGAACTGCCCGTTCGGGTCGAGCACGACGTACTGCCCGTGCAGCGCCACGCCTTCGAGGGCCGGGTTCGCGGGAATCGGCAGCGGCGCAGCACCGGCACCGGCCCCGTCGAGGAACACCACCGGCAACGTCGTCCATGGCGGCGCCACCAGCACCCGGCAGTTGCCGATCTGCAGCAGCGTCGGCGCCGAACCGAGGGCCACCACGCCGAGCGACCCCGGCAGGCCGTTCTGCACGCGGATCGCGAAGCCGGCGTTGCCGAGCTGCGGCAGGCCCAGCGCGCCGATCGCCGGAACCAGGTTGCCGCTGCCCGCACAGCCCTGGCCGAAGGTCGTCACCGCCGCGACCACGCCGGCGATGGTGATGCGCCACGGTTCCTTGCCGGTGATGCCGTCGTCGCACCAGAACCACGTGTCGCCCGCCAGCTCGTTGAAATCGCCGATCTCGACCGCGCCCGAGCCTGCCCACGGCCCGACCTTGCCGACCTGCGTGGTGCCGAGAGCGGAGCCGTCGCTGACCCAGATCTGCAGACCGTCGTTGCCGTCGCTGCCGGCGAACACCACGCCGTTGGCCCCGGGCCGCGCGCGCAGCGTGCCCGACGTCACGCCGTCGGGCTGGCTCGGCCAGATGTCGCGCACCAGGGTGACGGTGTTGCCGTCGGTGACCCAGAGTTCGCGGCCGGTCGCGCCGTCGTCGGCGGTGAAGTACGCACGGCTGCCGACCGCGCAGAGGTCGAGCACGTTGCCCTGGCCACCGCCCGCCACCACTTCGCCGACGAGTGCCGTGCCGCCGGCGGTGCCGTCGCTGCGCCAGATCTCGCTGCCCGAACCCGGCGCCGTGGCGAGGAACAACAGGGTGCCGTTCGCCAGCCGAACGATTTGCCGCGGGTTGCCGTAGCCGGTGCCGGACGCGATGTCGGCGACGAGGTGCGTGCCCGCCAACGTACCGTCGGTCACCCAGAGCTCGCGTCCCGTCGCCGGCGCATAGGCCGAGAAGTAGGTCAGGTTGCCGACCGCACAGAACGACGTGGGGTCGCTGGCCTGGCTGCCGGGCAGCAGGTCGAGCAACTGCGTGCCCGCCGGCGTGCCGTCGCTGACCAACAGCTCGTTGCCGGTGGTGACGGTGTAGGCGTTGGCCACCACACGGGTCGGACCACAGGCCGTGAAACCGCTCGCGTTCGAGTTGCCGTTGCCGGCGTGCAGGTCGCCGAGGGCGACGGTGCCGGCCAACGTGCCGTCGGACACGTAGGGCTCGTAGCCGAGTCCGGTCGCGATCGCGCTGAACCACAGCCTGCCGTTCACCGCGGCGAGGTTGGTCGGGTCACTGCCCGCACTGCCCGGCCGCACGTCCAACACGAAGGAACCGGCCTGCGTGCCGTCGCTGCGGCACAGCTCGTAGCCGAGGGTCGGAACGTAGCCGTTCATGTAGGTGATGCCGCCGAGCACGACGTTCGTCCCGTACGCACTGCTGCTGGGCCCGAAGTCGAGCACGAACGTCCCGGCCGTCGTGCCATCGCTGCGCCACAGCTTCGTGCCCGAGTCGGTGGCCTGGAACGCCACCCCGTTGCTGGTTGCGACGAACGACCGCGGCGACGAATCGCCGACCGGCGTCGCCAGGTCGGCGACCAACACGGAACCGGCCGCCGTGCCGTCGGTGACGAACAGCTCGTAGCCGACCGCCGGCAAGTAGGCGCGCAGGAACACGCGGTTGCCGACCGCTCCCATCTGCTGCGGCGAGCTGTTGCCCACACCGGCGTAGAGATCGGCGACGAGGTGCGTGCCGGCGGTCGTGCCGTCGGTGAACCACAACTCACGTCCGTGCGCCTGGTCGATGCCGGAGAACAAGACGCCGCCGAGACCGGGCGCCAGGTACTGCGGGCTCGACGAATTGGCTCCCGGCAGGAGATCGACGAGCTGCGACGTTCCCGCCGGCGTACCGTCGGTGCCCCACAATTCGTAGCCGGACGCAGGCTCGTTGGCGACGAACACGGCGCGCCCGGAGCCGGCTGCCATGAACTCGTACGGCGACGAACCGGTGCTGCCCGGATTGGCGTCGGCGAGGCGCAGCGTGCCGGCCGCGGTGCTGTCGCTGGTCCACGGTTCGGTGCCGAAGCCGGTGCCGTCGTCGAGCGCGAACAACACACGGTTCCCGAACGGCGTCAGGTACTGGTACGACGGCGCATTCACTCCGGGCACGATGTCGGCGACGAGGCGCGTGCCGGCGAACGTGCCATCGCTCCAGTGCAGTTCGTGCCCGGCCCCCTGGCCGTCGCTGCCGACCCAGTAGACGCCGTTTTGGGTGCCGACCATCTGCAGGAACGCCGAACTCCCGATGCCGGGATTCTGGTCGCGGACCATGCCCGTGCCCGCCGAGGTGCCGTCGCTGCGCCACAACTCCGTGCCGTTGGTGGACGTGAAGGCCGAGAACAACAACAGGCCGTTGCCGACCGCGAGGTTGGCCGGATTGGAGCCGCCCGCGCCGGGCACCAGCTCGGCGAACTGGGCCGTGCCGGCCGGCGTACCATCGCTGCGCCAGAGCTCCCAGCCGTTCGTGGGCGTGTACGCGGGAAACCAGAGATGGCCGGCGTACGCGACCATTTCGTTCGGCGCACCGGTGCCACTGCCCGGCTGTCCGTCGCGCAGCAAAATGGTGCCCTGCGCGGTTCCGTCGGTGCGCCACAGTTCGTTGCCGAGCCCGGGCACGGTGGCGGTGAAGAACACGTACGGCCCGGCGACCGTGAGCCGCGTCGGGTAGGAACTCGCCGTTCCCGGAGCCAGGTCCTTCAGCAGGTAGCTGCCGGCGATCGTGCCGTCGGACCGCCACAGCTCGGTGCCGTGCGCGGACGTACCGACGAACACCGCGACGCCGCCGAGGTCGACGATCTGCGCCACGTTGCTGCTGCGCTGCGAGTTCGGCGGCGCGATGTCGCGCACCAGTTGCTGGCCGGGCAGCGCAGCGGCGAGCAGGAGAAGGACGGGACGAGCGGCGAAGCGTGTGGACATGCGGATTCCTCGTCCAGGAGGAGCGGAACGGCGCGCGCCGGATCACACCGAAATCCCAGCCCACGAGGCGACGGGCTTGGCGGGCCCCTGCCACCCCGGCTAGCGTCGCGCCGATGTTGCGCGCCACTTCCGTGTTCGCAGCCTTCGCCCTCGCCGCCTGCGGCGGGGCGAATGCCCCGAACTCACCGACATCGCCATCGGCCCCGCCCGCCAAGGCCGGACCGCTGGCGCTCACCTACTTCACGATGCCGGGCTGACCCCAGTGTGCCCGAGTCGAGCCCATCGTGCATGGGCTCGCAAAGGACTACACCGGCAAGGTCGACTGCAAGGTCGTCAAGCACGACGAAGGCGACAGCCAGGACCGCATCAAGCGGTACGGCCTCGACATCCACGGCATGGTCGTGACCGACGCAGCCGACAAGGTGCTGTGGTCGGAGTCGGGCCACAAGCAGACGCGCGACGGCATCGATGCGGCCCTGAAGAAGCTGCTCGGTTCGTGAGATGCCGCCACACCACGTACTCGTTCTGACCGGAGCCGGCATCAGCGCCGACAGCGGGGTGCGCACGTTCCGCGACGCCGGCGGCCTCTGGGAAGGCCACCGCGTCGAGGACGTCGCGACCCCGGACGGCTGGGAACGCGATCCGCGCCTCGTGTGGCGCTTCTACCAGGAACGCCGCGCGCAGCTGCGCACCGTGCAGCCCAATGCCGCGCACCACGCGCTGGCCGCGTTCGCCAGGCGGCTCGAAGCCGCGGGCCACGAGTTCGTGCTGGTGACCCAGAACGTCGACGATCTGCACGACCGCGCCGGCAGCGACGTGCTGCACATGCACGGCGAACTCGTGAAGCTGCGCTGCGAAAGGTGCGAGACCGTGGTCGAAGACCGCGTGCACGTGGACCCGGGGCGCTTCGTGCCGTGCGCTGCGTGCGAGCACCCGCGGCTGCGCCCGCACATCGTGTGGTTCCACGAGATGCCGTTCCACATGGCCGAGATCGAACGCGCGCTGCGTCGCTGCACGCACTTCGTCGCGATCGGCACCAGTGGCAAGGTGTGGCCGGCGGCCGGCATGCTGGCGACCGCGCGCGCCAACGGCGCCACGACCTGGGTGCAGTCGCTCGACGAGCCGGACAACCTCGACGGACGCGACCACTGGCACCCGGGTCGCGCAATGGACTGCGTACCGACCATGCTGGCGGCGCTGGCACGATCGATCGGCGTCCCGCAGCAATGACAGGGAACCATGCTGCCAGTGCCTTGTCCCGGAAGTGGCATTGGGTTCTCGCGAGGTCATCGTCGTTCCTGGCAAGGAGCGATCCCGGAGCCATATCCGGGAGATCTGGCGAGGAGTCGCGACACCGCCAGGGGCGGCGAGGGCCCGCGAAACGCAAGGTGACTTCCTGGACACGGCACTAGATCCGAACGCGTTCGAGTTCACCCGGCAGCTGGCTGCACATCACGCCGCGATCCACGCCGAGTTTGCGACGTTGCAGCGTGACGACTTCTTCGAGTGGCCCGATCGTGCGGCCTACGGCGGCACGTGGCTGGTGATGCCGCTGTTCATGTCGAGCCACTACCCCGGCATCGAACGGCACTTCGCCGAGAACCAGCTCCGCGCGCCGGAGACCACGCGCCTACTGCGCGCGATCCCAGGCGTCACCGCCGCGGTGTTTTCGTGGCAGGAGCCGTACTGCCACATCTACGCCCATCGCGACGCGAAGGCGATCGAAGTGCTGCGCGCCCACCTCGCCCTCGAAGTCCCCGACGGCGCCCGCATGCGGATCGAACGCGACATCGTCACCTGGCAGGAAGGCACGTGCCTCCTGTTCGACGGGTTCCTCGACCACGAGACCGGCAACGACAGCCCGCATCGGCGCGTGCTGCTGATGGTCGACGCGTGCCTGAACGGCGCGGAGTTCGAACGACTGCAGTCCTGGCGCCACGCGAACGGCCTCGTGCCCGAGCCGAAACTCGTCCTGCAGCACGCGTTCACGCGCCGCACGCTGGCGTGACGTCACGCCGGCGGGCGCACCAGGATGCTGCGGCCGTAGAGCAGGTGGAACCCGGCACGCTGCATGTTCTGTTGCGACTTCGAGCCGGGCTGGGTCGTGGCGACCGCGAGGTCGCAGCCGGCCGCCGCGGCCCTGCCGAGGCGGTGCGCCAGCAACGCCGTCTGAACGCCGTGCCGACGGTGCGCCGGCAGGGTCGCGGCACCACACAACTGCGCCACGCCGTCGTCGAGCCGCATCGACGCGGCCCCGGCCAGATCGCCCGCGCGCGTGGCGAGGAACAGCGTCACGCCGTCGGCGTTGGCGAAGTCGCGCACGATGCCGGCGATCAGGGCCCGGTCGTACGCCTCGTGCGACGCCACGCCCTGGGTGTCGGGCGTGCAGAACCCGGTGACGATCACGTCGAGCCAGCGCTCGATCGCGTGGGCCGGACAGACGTCGACGACCAGGCCCGGCGGCATTGCGGGGCGCTCGCCCGGCGCGAGCGGCCGGCCCGACACGTTCTCGAAGTTCACCAACCGGAACCCGCGGCCGGCCAGTTCGTGCGCCAGCGCCGGATCGGCGAGCGTGCTGAGTTCGACCTGCAGCGGCGCCTCGCGGCGAGTGTGCTCGGCCTCGACCGCGGCCCAGGCCGCCGCGTCGAACGGCGCGAAGCCGAGCCCGACGGCCTTGTTCAGCGGCGAGCCGGGCTCGGTGCACGCGACGAAGCCACCGGCGATGTCGGCGGTGAACGTGTCGGGGACACGCTGGCGAACGCGCGCGACCGCCGACGCGACGAGGCGGCGTTCGGCCCGTTCGATGCGGGCGGCGAGGTCGGTGGAGCAGAACATGTGGATCGTGAGGGTATCCGCCCAAGCGGACCACATGCGCCATCGTCACACCAGTCGTCGTTCCGTGCCGCGTCACGCGCCGGCGAACGCCTGCTGCAACTTCGCCAGGTCGAGTTTCTGCATCTGCATCATCGCCATGCTGACGCGTTTCACTTTCGCCGGGTCCTTGTCGGCCATCATCGCCAGCAGTTCGCGCGGCACGATCTGCCACGACACGCCGAACTTGTCCTTGGTCCAACCGCACTGGCCCTTGCCGTCGGCGGACAGCTTCTGCCAGTAGTCGTCGATCTCTTTCTGCGTCTCGACCGTGACCATCAGCGACATCGCTTCGTTGAACCGGCTCTGCGAGTTGCCGCTGATCGCGATCAGCTCCATGCCCGCCACGCGGAAGGTCGCCGAGATCAGGCTGCCCTTCGGGCCGAAGCCGCCCTCGGGCCAACGCGCCTCGTCGAGGATCTTGCCGTCGGCGAACACGGACACGTAGAAGCGAACGGCCGGCTCGGCGTCGTTCGGGAACCAGAGGGCGGTGGTGATCCTGGGCATCGTGGCGGTGGCCGGCGTCGCGGCCTTGGGCTCTGTGGTGGCGGGGTCCTGGGGAACGAAGCCGGTCAGAAGTGACCCGGCGGCGAGCAAGAACAGGGACAGGGTGCGCATGCGTTGCATCTTGGTTCTGGGTTGCGGCGGCCACCATGGCCGCGTGCCGACGAGTCGGAACCGCGACGGCGTTCTCGACGCGGCGCACACGGAATCGCTCAGGCGAGCCGCGCCGCCCGGGCCCGGAGCCAGGTGCGCTCGGCGAGGTTGTCGGTGCGCTCGGCAGCGGCGAGGTAACGGTCGCGCGCCATGGCGCGATCGCCGAGCCGTTCGTGCAGGTGGGCCGCCACCGCAAGGACCCGGTGGCCGCGGGCCAGCCCGGGGTCCCGCGCCAGTTCGGCGACGAGCGGCATCGCCGCCGCCGGACCGTGCACCATCGCCACGGCGACGACGCGGTTGAGCGCCACGACCGGGCTCGGCTGCAGTTGCAGCAGGACGTCGTAGAGCGACAGGATCTGCGGCCAGTCGGTGGCGGCGAACGTCGGCGCCTCGGCATGCAGGGCCGCGATCGCCGCCTGCACCTGGAACGGCCCCACGCCGTCAGGCTGCAGCGTGCGCTCGAGCAACTCTTGGCCTTCGCTGATGCGGGCGCGGTTCCAACGCGAACGATCCTGCTCGTCCAACGCGATCAGTTCGCCTCGAGGTCCGGTCCGCGCCTCGCGCCGAGCATCCGTCAGCAGCAGCAAGGCCAGCAGTCCCGCGGTCTCCGCGTGGTCCAGCACCTCGGCGTGCACGAGCCGCGCGAGCCGGATCGCCTCGTCGCACAAGTCGACGTCGAGCAGCCCGGCCTCTGCGGTCTGGGCGTGGCCTTCGTTGAACATCAGGTAGAGCACCTGCAGCACCGCGTCGTGGCGTCGCAAGCGCTCGGCCGCGTCGACCGGCGAAAACCCGCCGCCGGCGTCGGCGATCGCCGCCTTGGCGCGGCTGATGCGCTGCGCCATCGTCGCTTCGGGCACGAGGAACGCACGCGCGATCGCCGCCGTGGTCAGCCCGCCGACCGCGCGCAGCACCAGCGCCACCGCCGAGGCATCGGTCAACGCGGGGTGGCAACAGAGGAACAGCATCTGCAAGGTCTCGTCGACCAGCCCGTCGGGCAGTTCGGGCGGCGGCGAGGTCGTCGCCGCAGCGGCAGCGACGTTCGCTTCGCGCCGCGCGCGCGCCCGGTCGGCGTCGGTCGCGTCGGCGAGCCTCCGGCACGCGACCGCGAACAACCAACCGCCGGGGTTGGCTGGAACGCCCTGGCCGGGCCACGTCGTGACCGCGGCCAGCATCGCCTCCTGCACCGCGTCCTCGGCGACCGTGAAATCCCGATGCCGGCGCACGACGGCCCCGAGCACCCGCGGCGCGAGTTCGCGCAACTGTCGCGCGATCGGCTCGTCGGACGCGCCCGGCACGTCACGCCTCGGGGATCTGGCCGACTGCACGCAGCTCGATCGGGATCATCAGCGGGCGGCCACCCGGCCCGGGTGCGGTCGACGCCTTCGCGGCGATGGCGACGGCGCGTTCCGGCGTCTTCACGTCGATGATCCAGAAGCCGGCCAGGAACTCCTTCGTCTCCGCGAACGGCCCGTCGGTGACGATCGGCGCGTCGGCGCGCTCGGCGCGCACGAGCTTCGCGAGCATGGGCGGTTCGAGCCCTTCGCACAGCACCAATTCGCCGCTCGCCTGGAGCTCGTGGTTCAGGGACTTCATGAACCGGATGTGCGCCTGGAACTCGGCCGGGGACCACCCGCCGAGCGACTCGAAGTCCCGGCGCGTGCACGACATCATCAGCATGTACTTCATGGTTCGTTCGGTCGGCCGGTTGGGCCGCCGCCCCGTAGTCGGAGCGGAGCTGGCGTGCTCGACATGGTAGTCGAGAAATCTGCTGCGAACCGGACCACGACCTCGGCCTGACGATCAGGCCTTGCGCACGTGCAGGCGTACCGGCTTGCCGTCGCCGCTGCCGACCTTGCCGGCGACCGCGTCGCCGGCGAGGGCCGCTTGCCGCGCCAGGGTCGTCGCCAGCACCTGCGCCTTGATGTAGTCGGCGTGCTGCACGAGCACCGCTGCGGTCGCGTCGTCCGTCTCGAAGTGCAGCACGATGCGATCGCTGACGTGCAACCCCGCATCCTTGCGCGCCTGCTGCACGAGCCGAACGAAGTCGTTGCGCACGCCTTCGGCTTCGAGCTCCGCGCTCACCGCCGTGTCGAGCACCAGCACCACGTCGTTGGTCGACAGCGCCGCCGCGGTGAAGCCTTCCTTCGGTACCAGTTGCAGCACGAACTCGCCCTTCTCGAGCACGGCACCGCCGATCTCGGCGCGATCGCCGACCAGCCGCCACGCACCGCTGCGCGTCGCCGCCAGCACGTCCTTCATCTTCGGACCCAGCTTCGGCCCGAGCGCCTTGGCGTCGATCTGCAGCCGGAACGAGCCGAACGCCGTCAAGTCGCTCGCGAACGCCACCTGCTTCACGTTCAACTCGTCCTGCAGCAGGTGCACGAACGGCTGCATGCGCGCTGCGTCGGCGCCGGCGAGCGTGACCTTCGGCAGCGGCAGCCGCGTGCGCAGCTTCTTCGCCTCGCGCAGCGACAGCCCGACCGAACACGCGTCGCGCACCCGGTCCATCTGCGCCACCAGCGCGTCGTCCTGCGGCAGCTTCGCCACGTCCGGCCAATCGGCGAGGTGCACCGACGTCCCGCCGGTGAGCCCGGTCCAGACCTTCTCGGTGAGCAGCGGCAGCAAGGGTGCCGCGGCCTGGCACAGCGTGACGAGGCAGGTGTAGAGCGTGTCGTACGCGTCCTGCCGGTCGGCGGCGCCGGTCTCGCCCCAGAAGCGCTCGCGGCTGCGCCGGATGTACCAGTTGTTGAGCGCGTCGATGTACTGCAGCACCACCTGGCACGCCGACGCGAGGTCGTAGTCGTCCATGCGCGCCGCGACGGCGCCGACCATCGCCCGTGTCTTCGCCAGCACGTAGCGGTCGAGCACCGCGGGCTGGTCGCCGCGCAGCTTCGCCTGCACGCCGTCCGCGTTCGCGTACAGGGTGAAGAAGTAGTAGGCGTTCCAGATCGGGTTCAGCACGAGCCGCACGACCTCGTGGATCTGCTTGCCGTCCTTCTGGATCTGCAGGTCGCCGCCGCGCAGGATCGGCGAACTCATCAGGAACCAGCGCAGCGCGTCCGCGCCGGTCTTCTGGAACAGCTCGACCGGGTCCGGGTAGTTGCGCAGCGACTTCGACAGCTTCTGGCCCTGGTCGTCGAGCACGACGCCGTGGCAGATCACGTTCTGGAACGGCGGCTTGTCGAACAGCGCCGTCGCCAGCACGACCAGCGTGTAGAACCAGCCGCGCGTCTGCGCCACGTACTCGACGATGAAGTCGGCCGGGAAGTGGCTCTCGAACCACTGCTTGTTCTCGAACGGGTAGTGCACCTGCGCGAACGGCATCGAGCCCGATTCGAACCAGCAGTCGAGCACCTCGGGCACGCGTCGCATCGTCGACTTGCCGGTCGGGTCGTCCGGGTTCGGCCGCGTCAGCGAATCGACGAACGGCCGGTGCAGGTCGGTGACCTTCACCTTGAAGTCGCGTTCGAGCTCGGCGATCGAGCCGTAGACGTCGACGCGCGGATGCTTCGGATCGTCGCTCTTCCACACCGGGATCGGCGCACCCCAGAAGCGGTTGCGCGAGATCGACCAGTCGCGCGCGTTCTCCAGCCACTTGCCGAACTGGCCGTCGCGGATGTGGTCCGGGATCCAGCGGATCGTCTGGTTGTGCGCGATCATCTTGTCCTTGATCGCGGTGACCTTGACGAACCACGCGCCGGGGATGGCCTTGTAGATCAGCGGTTCGCGCGTGCGCCAGCAGTGCGGGTAGTTGTGCTCGTAGGTGACGTGGCGCAGCAGCACGCCGCGTTCCTTCAGCACCTTGATGATGTCCTTGTTGGCGTCGAACACGAGCGTGCCCTGCCAGTCGGGAACGGCGGCCGTGTAGCGCCCGCGTTCGTCGACCGGGCAGACCAGTTCGATGCCGTTCGCTTCGCAGACCTTCTGGTCGTCTTCGCCGAAGCCCGGCGCCATGTGCACGACCCCGGTGCCCTCGGCCGTGTCGACGAAGTCGCCGCCGAGCACGCGGAACGAGTTGGCGTGGCCCGCGAAGTACGGGAACAGCGGCGCGTAGCTGCGGCCGACGAGGTCCTTGCCCCGCATCGTCGCGACCGTCGCGAAGCCGTCGAGCTCCTTCTTGTAGGCGGCGATCGAGGCCGCGCCGACGACGTAGTGCACGCCGTCCTTGGCGACGATCGCGTAGTCGATCTCGGGTCCGACCGCGAGCGCCAGGTTGCTCGGCAGCGTCCACGGCGTCGTCGTCCAGACCAGGATGCGCAACGGGCCCGGATCGCCGGCCTTGGGCTGCAACGTGAACGCGACCGTGATCGCCGGATCCTGGCGCGGCCGCGTCGCGTCGTCGATGCGCGTCTCGAAGTTGCTGACCGGCGTCTGCAGCGCCCACGAGTACGCCATCACGCGCTGGCCTTCGTACACCAGCCCCTTCGTGTGCAGGGTCTTGAACGCCCACAGCACGCTCTCCATGTAGGAGAGGTCCATGGTCTTGTAGTCGCGGTCGAAGTCGACCCAGCGCGCCTGCCGCGTCACGTAGCTGCGCCACTCCTTGGTGTAGCGCTGCACGCTGCGCCGGCACGCGTCGTTGTACTTCTCGAGCCCGATCGACTGCACCGCCGCCGCCCCCGACAGGCCGAGTTCCTTCTCGGCTTCCATCTCGGCCGGCAGCCCGTGGCAATCCCAGCCGAAGCGCCGCTCGACGCGACGGCCGCGCATCGTGTGGTAGCGCGGCACGACGTCCTTCACGAACCCCGTCAACAGGTGCCCGTAGTGCGGCAGGCCGTTGGCGAACGGCGGGCCGTCGTAGAACACGTACTCGTTGTCACCGGCGGGGCGCTGCTCGACCGAACGCGCGAACGTGCCGTCCGCCTGCCACTTCGCGAGCACGTCCTGCTCGATCTGCGGGAAGTTCGCTGCGGCGGGAACTTCGGGGTAGGGCTTCGCTGCGGGCTGGCTCGCACTCATGAGGCCGAGCAGTGTGGCGGCGCGCGCCGGCACGCGCAACGACGGCGCCATGCGCCGACGCCGCCTTGACGACACTGCGTCCAGGGCGACACTGCGCCCCCATGCCTCGCTTCGTCCGCATCGCCCTCGCCGCCGTCGTGGTGTGGCAGGCGGCGGCGACGGCGATCGAGCTCGGCCGCCGCGTGGTCGCGGCCGGTGACGCCGGCGTCGGCTGGTCGTTCCGTCTCGACGCCACCACGACCGAGCGCGTGCAGCGCGTGCTCGGCGACGATGCCGCCCTGCTGCGCGAACTGCCCGAACGCGTGCCACCGGGAACGGTGGTGCTCAACCGCCAGTTCGTGGTGACGCCCGAGATGCTCGCGCGGCTGCAGGCCGGTGGCGTGAGCCAGGCCGAGTTCGAACGCCTGGCCGCGCGCAACGGACTGTTCCTGCAACTGACTGCGCTGCTGTTTCCGCGCCCGTTCCTGCGCAGCGTGCCGGACCCGATCGCTCTCGCCGAACTCGAGGCGAAGCCGGGCCAGGACCTCTGGCTGTTCGTGCTGCAGGGCGACCCCGAACCGGAGGGCCGCCCGGGCTGGCAGTGCAGCCATCGCGCGGCGAAGTGGACGTTATGGCGGCTGTCGAAGGCATCCTGAGCTTCGCCGTCGTCGCCGCGACCGCCATCGTCGCTCCGACGGTGTTCGGCCTCGGCCTCGTGCGCGCGCTCGGCCTGCCGCGCGGCGCCGGCGTGCGCGTGCAACTCGCGTACGCGTGGCTCACCGGCCAGGTCGCGCTCGCCGCGTGCACCGCGGCGTGGCTGTGGCTCGGACAACCGTGGCCGGGCCTGCTGCTGCCGATCGTGGCGCTGCTGGCCGGAGCCTGGCTGTTGTGGCGCTGCCAGCCCCCCGCTGCGACCGGAGACGCACTCGCCGCCCCGTCCCGCACCGCGCGCGGGCTCACGTTCGCCGCCACCGCGGCCGTCGTGCTCGGGCTCGTGCACGACGGCATGGTCGTCAACGCCGAACCGATCCGGATCGGCGACGAAGCCGAGATCTGGGCCGCCAAGGCGAAGGCGCTCCATGGCGCGAACGACATCGAACTCGGCCAGAGCCTGGCCATGGTGTCGCATGCCGACTACCCGAACCTGCAGCCGCTGGTGCAGGTGCTCGCGTTCGCCGGCTCGGGCCGCGTGCTGCACTTCGAGAACCGGCTGCCGGTGCAGTTCTTCGGCGTCGCCCTGCTGCTGCTGCTGTCGGCCGCCGCGACCCGCCGCGCGCACACGCCGGTGGCGCTGGCCGCCCTGGTCGCGTGCAGCGGAACCCTGGCCACCGCCGGCGCCACCCGCGCCTACGCCGACACCGCGGTCGCGTTCGCGGCACTGGCTACGGTCGATGCGCTGCTGCGCTGGCACGAGACCGGGGCCCGCGTGTGGTGGCGGCTCGCGTGCCTCGCCGCCGCAGCGCTGCTCGCCAGCAAGAACGAAGGCACGATGCTGCTGCTCGCGATCGCGCTGCCGACCGCCGCCTGGTCGTTCGCGCGCACCGCGCCGGAACGGCCACGCCCGGCCTTGCCGCGCCGCGAACTCGGCTGGCTCCTGGTGCCGGCCGTCACCTGGACGCTGCACCGCGTGTTCCTGCACACGTTCGACCTGCGCACCGACCTGACGGATCCGGCCCTGGCGGGCGGTCGCGGTCTCGCGACCCGCATCGTCGACCAGGCGGCGACGCACGGCCCGCAGGTGGCGGAGTACTTCGGCCGCATGGCGATCGATCCGGCCGCACACCGGCTGCTCCCGATCGTGTTCGCGCTCGCGGCCACGGTGGCACTGGCCAGCAGCCGCCGACGCTGGCTCGGCGAAGGCGCGGCGCTGCTGGCGGCGATCGCCGGCAGCGCGATCGCCGGCTATGCCCTGGTGTTCGTCGGCACGCACGCCGACCTCGGTTGGCACCTGTCGACCGCGGCGGCGCGCACCGTCGCGCACGTCGTGCCGCTGTGCGCCCTCGGCGCAGCGATGGCGTTGGCACCCCGCGGCGGCGCGGGGCGCTGACGCGACGTCACTTCTTGGCGCCGGCGGGCTTGCCGAGCAGGCGCGCGATCTCCTTGCCGAGCCGTTCGCCGCGCACACCGACCGCGGCGACCTTGCCGTCCGGGCCGATCAGGTAGGTCGCGGGGATCGACTGCACGCCATAGGCCTGCGCGACTTCGTTCTGCCAGCCCTTGCCGTCGAAGTGGTGCCGCCACGACATCTTCTTGTCGGCGATGCACTTCTCGAACGCTTCCTTGTTCTCGTCGAGGCTCACACCCAGGATCTCGAAGCCCTGGGCGTGGAACTTGTCGTAGGCGGCGATGACGTTCGGCAGCTCGCCCATGCACGGGCCGCACCACGTCGCCCAGAAGTCGATCAGCAACACCTTGCCCTTGTAGGCAGCGAGATCGATCGGCTTGCCGGCGTGGTCGTTCTGGGTGATCGGGGTCGGGTCGCTGCCGATCAGCTCGTAGTTCTTGGCGATGCCGGCGAGGTGCTCCTTGAGACCGCGCACCTTCGACTTGGCGTCGCCGAAGTCCGACAGCGCCTTCAAGCCCTCTTCCTTCTTGCCGGCCGCGACCAACATGTCGGCGAGCTGCGTCACCGCCTCGACCTGCGACTGGATGTCACCATCCCCGTTCACGATCGCTTCGAGGTCCTTCTGGGCGCCGGCCACGTCGCCCTTGTCGCGCATCGCCCCGGCCCGCGCGAGCCGGATGCCCATCGCCGCCTCGGTGTCGGCATGGCCGGCGAGGAACATCTCGGCGAGGCGCAGCACGTCGTCGGGACGGGCCAGCTCCTGCGCCAACGACACCGCCTCGGACAGCGCGTCGGCGACGTCGGCGGCCTTCGGGTTGGCCTTGGCGTAGGCGTCGAGCGCCGCGAACTTGCGGGCGCGGAAGTCGTCCTGCAGGGCCTTCAGCGAGGCGTGTGCACCCGACTGGGCAGCAGGCGCTGCGGCGATCGCGGTGGACTTGGCGTTGGGGGCGGGCTTCGCGGGCTTCTGTTGCGCCGCGAGCACGGCCGAGGTGGCGAGAACGAACAAGGTAGTGAGCTTCATGCGGTTTCGTCCGGTGGGGCGACGCTACGTGATACGAGCCGACCGCGACATGTGTGGCCAGATATTCCCGGGGGCGAGGGCCTCCCCCCGATGCGCCTCCCACGCCCGCCGCGCGCCGTTGGACCGACTGCCGGCGGCAGCCGGGGCGCCGTTCACCAGAGTCGCAGGCGCACGCCGTTCGAAACCGACATGCCGAGCGGGTTGAGACCCGGCTGCATCCAAGCCGACTGCGCCCAAACCGTCCACCCGGAGAACACCAGCGAGCTCGGCACCGCGAACGAGAACGAGAGGCCGGCCGGCACCGACGGATGGTTGGCGATCGTCGCCATGAACCCGTTCGCGAAGTCGGCAAGCAGGCCGCAGCCGGGCATGCCGAGGAAGACGAGGTCGATGCCACCCGGTCCGTGGCCGAGGAGGGTATCGAGGGACAAGAAGCACACGCCCACACTGGGAGTGGCCACGCCCGGCGTCGTCGTCAACGTCACCGTCTGGCCGAGTCCGACCGCACCCGAAGGCGACAGGGCCAGACCGCCGCAACCGACACCGAACGTGAGCATCTCCCCCAGGTTGATCGGCGTGCCGCCGACGACGTAGCGGATCGAACCCGCGAGGTGGCGCTGGTCCTGCATCGGCGGCGGTGTTCCTGGGCCGGGCGGGGTGGAAAACTGGGCGCCGCCGCTGGCCGTCATCTGCCCGGTGATGGATGACAAGGTCCCGCTCGTCGTACGCAGGCTGCAGTTGTGCGCCACCAAGGTGATGCCGAAGTGGTAGATGCTGGGCAAGGTCAGCGACGCAAACGGCGCCGCCGGCACGATCGGAGCGAGCACGGTCTGGCTCGCGGCTCCCGTCGCCACCACGGGCACCGTGGTCCCGACCAGCGTGCTGGTGTAGCCACGCCGGGCTTCCACCTCACCGAACGAGCAAATCCAGATGCTGACCGAGGCATTGGCTCCGGCTGGCGTCCCGGGCCCGATCTGGAACTCGAGATCGGTCCACGTGACCGGGGTGTTGGCCACGACCTCGAATGTGGTCGCTCCGCCGACGGCGGTGAACCAGTTCGAGGTCGTACCGAGCGGCAACGTGTAGGTCTGGGCCGTGGCGGCTACGGCCAACGCGACGACGATCGACACGGCATGGCATGGTGGCATGGTCTTGTCCCCTGGCTACGTGTAGCCATCTCGCGGCCAAGGTGACAGCCCCGCATCCCTGGCGACCCAGTCGGCCACGCCGATCCCCGAGTGGCGAAACCAGCGCGAGTCGATCCGGGCCACCGCGGTAACCTCGCGGCCCCATGAGTTTCTACGCGCTCTCCGCCGCGTCGCTCGATGCGACTCCCGCCAACCTCGCCGCGCACGCTGGCAAGGTCACGCTCGTCGTCAACGTCGCCAGTGCGTGCGGGCTGACCCCGCAGTACGAAGCCCTGCAGAAGCTGCACCGGAGCCGCGCCGCGAAGGGTTTCGCGGTGCTCGCGTTCCCGAGCAACGACTTCGGTGCGCAGGAGCCGGGCACGCCGGCCGAGATCCGCGCATTCTGCACCACGAAGTACGCGGTCGACTTCCCGCTGTTCGCCAAGGTGCAGACCAAGGCCGGCCCAGGCCAGAGCCCGGTCTACGCGTTCCTGCACAAGGCCACCGGCAAGCTGCCGGGCTGGAACTTCGGCAAGTACCTGATCGGCCGCGACGGCAACGTGCTCGGCTTCTTCGAGCCGACGGTGGCGCCCGACGATCCGGCGCTGGTCGCCGCGATCGACCGCGCGCTCGGCTGAACGCGCGCGTGAGAGTTGCGTCCGACGTCCTCGTGAGCCAATGGCCAGCGTCCGGAGAGGCTGGCAACGGCTGACGTGGCGATCACGCGTTCCGTTCCCTTTGGCAACTCAGGGCTCAGCGGCGCAGCATCGCTTCGATGCGTGCGGCAAACGGAGCGAACGCCGTCTCGGCACGGCACGCGGGGAGCACTTCGGCCAAGGCCGCCCTGGTCGCAGCGTCGGGCCGGATCCACCCACGCAGATCGAGACGGGCCAGCCCCCTGCGCAGCCGATCGACGTTGCTGCCCAGTGCGTGTCCGGCCAGCATCGCTTCCAGCACGTCCGGGACGACCTCCCAGCGCACGAGCAGGCATCCACGCCCGAGCAGGTTGCGCGCCGACACCAGCGTTGCGGCCGGAACGGTCCGATCGCGGACCAAGCTGCGAACCGGATCCAGCCATCGCCACCGCGGCAATCGGAGCAACAGATCGAATGCCGCGCGACGTTCTTGGGCCGACGGTCGACGCAACCACGCGAGGGCCGTGTCGAGCCAGCGCTCGGCACCGAATCGGGCCACCGCCGTGAATGCCGCACAACGCACGCGCGCATCGCCGTGGTCGACGTGGGCAGCCAACAGGGTCGCGTCGGCCGCCGTTCCGGTTTCGCCGAGGCAGTGGAGTGCACCGGCCAGATCGCCTGGAGCCGACCCTGCCAGCACTTCGCGCGCATGCTGCGCTGCGTCCACGCCGAGCCGCGCCAGGCCGGCGATCGCCTGCGCCCGCACGCGCCGTTGTCGCACGCAACAGAGCTGGAGAAGTTGCGGTGTCAGTTCGTCGAGACGTTCGCGGGCGAGCGAACCCAGGAAGCGCGCGACGGCGAGTGCTCCGGCGCCATCCAAGACCAGCGTCAAGGTCGCCGGCGGCAGCGGCCATGCGGCGGTCGCCAACCTGGCCGCCGCGAGGCCGCGCATGCGCTGGTCGCGATCCCGCAACAGAGTCACCAGCATCGCTTCGTCCACGTGGGCGAGCAGTTCGCCGAACACGGCCGCGCGACCGGCGACTCCGGGGTTCTGCAACCACGCCCGCAGCGGCGCCGACGCTCCCGCAGCGACCCGACCGCGCCACGCGACCAGGAACGCACCCAGTTCTGGATCACTGTGCTGTCGGGCCCATGGCAGCACGGCGCTGCCGAGTTCGAGCAGCGTCTCCACATCGGCGTTCGCCAGCAGCGACACGGCGGCAGAGCCTGCTGCAGCCCGCACTTCCGGTACCCAATCGACGAGGCGCGGCATCAGGAACCGCAGTGCCTTCGGATCGCCGCGCTCCCCGAGTTGGGACACCGCGCGCTCGCGAACGCGGCCCGAGGCGGCGAGGCTCGCGCACGCGAGCAGCGCCTGGCGAACGGGCGCCGGCGCGACCACTACCTCTCCCAACTGGGACGGGGTCCAATACGAACGCTGCTTCGACGCGGCGAGCCATTGGCGCGTGCCCGTCGTAGCCAGTCGGGCGACGAGGTCCGCAGTCCACCGTTCCGCCTCGACATAACGATAGGCCGTGTCGAGCAGAACGTTGCTGTGCCCGATCAGCCGCGACAGACCGGGATCGACGAGGCTGTGGGATCTCGACACGAAAGCAAGCTACGCCTGCCCACCCGATCTACAAACGGAGGCGGATCACTTGGCCGGAAGCACCAGCAAGAACGCGGCGTGCGCACCGTGCCACCCGGCCGATGCAACGATCTCGGCGCGCGGGTCGGGGACTTCGGTCGAAGACGATGTCGGCAGGGTCATCACGCCACCCTTTGCGCGGTGCGCCCATTCTGCTCCCTCGTTCGCGAAAATCTGCGCGTGCGTTCCGGCCGGGCGGGTCCTTCCTGGGCGAGGCCACCCACCATGAACCCGTTCCTGCCACTTCTCGCCGCAGCCATGCTCGCCGGCGCCACCGCCACCGCCCAGCAGAACTGCCCCTTGCTCGGGCTCGACTGCGGCGGCTTCAACCCGTCGGTTTCGACGCTCTACGACATCAACCCCACCACCGGTGCAGCGACCAACCCGCGCCCGATCAACACCGGCGCCAACCGTGCGCCCAACTCGCTGGACTTCGCGCCGAACGGCACGCTCTACGCGATCTCGCACGGCAGCGGCGGCGTGCCCGCCTCGGGCATGCTGTTCTCGATCAACCCGGTGACCGGCACCCCGACCTGGATCGCCAGCCTGACGCAGTTCGTCTGGGTCGAGGGCGACATCGCGTTCGATCCGACCACCGGCGTGCTCTACGCGGTCGACGGCCTCGGCCTTTTGTTCACGATCAACACCAGCAACGGCGTCTGCACGACCGTCGGCAACCTGCCGCAGGACCTGCCCGGCGGGGCGGACTACTCCGGCCTCGGCTTCGACGAGTTCGGCCAGATGTACGTGTGGAGCCAGTTCGGCTCCGTGCTGCGCAAGGTCAACAAGGCGAATGCGGCGATCCAGACCACGGTGCCGCTGGCGCCGTTCCCCGGCGGCGGCGTCGGCGACGTCACGTTCGATCGTGGCACCGGCCGCTGCTTCCTGGTCGGCGACATGCCGGGCGGCTTCCTGTCGCACTGCAATCCCAACACCGGCGCAGTGACGTCGGTCGGCGCGACCGCACCCGCGCTGCCGTACTCGATGACGTCCAACCCGAACGCGTGCGCGCGGCTGCACACCGTCGGCACGGGCTGCACGTCGCGCTTCGCGTCGTTCTACGAACACCTGGCCGGCTGGAACCAGGACCTCGCCGGCCTGATGGTCACCGGCACGTTCAACGGCAACGGCTACACGATCACGACCGGCCCCGGCCCCGGCGTGATCTTCCCGATCGGCCTCGCCCCGGTGCCGCTCGGCGACGACACCAGCATGAACGTCGGCACGCTCGGCATGTGGATCGGTTCGAACGGCTGGCTGGCGCTGGGCCCGGGCAACTCGAACGCACCGGTGCCGCTCGTGCCGACGATGCTCAACCAGCCATCGCCGCAGCTCAGCGCGTGGACCGACCTCAACCCGAGCACCACCGGCGGCGGCAACGTCTACTACTGGGAACCGTCGCCGACGACCGCGGTCGCGACGTGGTTCAACGTGTTCGCCAAGAACACCAACCTGCCGGTGACGATCCAGATCACGTGGGACCTGGCGACGCGCAACTGGACGATCGAGTTCGGCAGCTACAGCCCGTTCCACCCGCACCCGTGGCTCACCGGCTACTCGCCGGGCGGCGTCAGCGCGGATCCGGGCAACAGCGACATCTCGACGTTCGGCAGCAACCCGCACACGATCGACCTGATCGACACCTATCCGCTCGTGCTGACCGCGCCGAACCGCCCGGTGCAGACCCTGGTGGCGACGCCGTGGAACGCAGTGACGTCGAACATCGACCCGAGCGCGATCCTGCACCTCGGCTGGGTCGGCGTCGTCAACCCGGCGCTGCCGCTGTCCATCTTCGGGCTGCCGAACGACTGCATGCTGCACGCGTCGATCGACGTGATCAGCGGCAACAACCTGTTCCCGGGCCCGACGCAGACGTGGACGCCGTTCACGATCCCGGCGCTGCCGCCGTCCCTGGTCGGCGTGCAGCTCTACGTGCAGGCGGGCACGTTCACGAGTTCGGGCATCGGCCCGACGACGCGGGTCAGCAACGGCCTGCAGTGCACGCTCGGCACGCTGTGACCGGCTGTGGAACCGCCGCGGCCGCGTGTTCGCCGATCGTTACCACGACCGCATCCTGCGCTCGCCCCGCGAGGTCAGGAACGCGCTGCGCTACGTGCTCGGCAACGGCAAGAAGCACGCGGCCGAAGGGCGCGCAGTCGGCGTTCCTCAGGCGATCGACACGTACACGTCGGCGCCGTGGTTCGACGGCTTTCGCGAGACGATCGTCGTGCGCGGCATCGAGGCCGTCGTTCGCCCGGTCACCGACGCGCACACGTGGCTGCTGACGACCGGCTGGCGGCGGCACGGCCTGCTGTCCGTGTGGGAGCATCCAGCCTGACGACGTGGTCGGCCTCACCGACACGACGTGCGCGCCTCAGCGAGGCTGCCGCGTCTGCCATCGCGTGAAGATCGCGTGCAGCGCCCGCACCCCATCGGTCAACGCCGCCGGCCCCGGCTGCAGGATCAGCGACGAGTCGATCTCGTGCAATTCGCCGTCGCGGACCGCGGGCACGGCCTGCCAGCCGGGCCGCACGCGCACCTGCTCGGGGCGGAACTTCTTGCCGCACCACGAGCCGACGATCACGTCGGGACGCGCGTCGATCACCTCGTTCGGGTCGGCGACGATGCGGCCCTTCGCGGCGTGGCTCGTCGCGCGCTCGGGGAACAGGCCGTCGCCGCCGGCGATCGCGACCAGTTCGTGCACCCAGCCGATGCAGCTGATCAGCGGCTCGTCCCATTCCTCGAACCACACCCGCGGGCGCCGCGTGAAGCGGGTGGAGGCGGCCCCCACCGCGGCGAGCCCTGCTTCTAGTTCGGCGACGAGCCGTTCGCCACGTTCGTGCGCGCCGACGAGACCGGCGAGCCGCTGCACGTACGCGAGGATGCCGGCGACCGTGCGGTGGTTGGTGATCCAGACGTCCAGCCCGGCGCGCACGAGGTCGCGCGCGATGTCGGCCTGCAGGTCGGAGAAGCCGAGCACGAGGTCGGGGCGCAACGCGACGATGCGCTCGGTGTCCGCCGACAGGAACGCGCTCACCTTCGGCTTGTCGCGGCGCGCCTCGGGCGGGCGCACCGTGAACCCCGAGATGCCGACGATGCGGTGCTGCTCGCCGAGCAGGTACAGGGTCTCGGTGCCCTCTTCGGTCAGGCAGACGATGCGTTCGGGGAAGCGGTCCGACATCGCCTTCGACTCTACGCCACTGGCCAGGGCAGCTTGTCACCGGACTCCCGCGGTGGTCCGCTGCCGCTGCCCCGTTCCTCGGCCGGCCCGTACCGACGCTGGCGAACGGCCAGCCGAACCAGTTGTCCGACGTGTGGACGTTCACCATCCTGTAGCCGCGGCTGTCGCATCGGGTCGGGTTGCCACGGCCGACCCCCGGGCTATGGTCTCGCATCGGGAGACGCAATCACTTCCATTGCCAACGAACCGACCCATGCGCCCCTGCCTCGCCGCCGTCTTGGCCCTCAGTCCCGCCATCCTTGCGCAAACCGTATGGAACGTCGCGCCGCCGGCGAACCTGACCCAGGTGTTCGCCAACGCCGCGCCCGGCGACATCGTCGTGCTGGCACCGGGGACCTATGCGCGATTCGTGTTGGCCAAGGGGCTGACCGTGATCGGCCCGGCGACGATTCATGGCCTCGACAGTCCGCCGACGATGACGGGCCCGTGGAACTCGGTGGTCCAGGTTCCCGCCGGCCAGCGGGCGCGCCTGGTCGGCCTCGACTTCGAACAGGGCATCACCACGGGCAATCCGACCTACCCGAACACCCCGCATGGGCTCGACATCTCGGGCGATGCCAGCATCGAGGATTGCCTGATCGGCCCCGGCGACCCCACCGTCGCGATCAGTTCCGGGCGCGTGTCGCTGCAGCGCTGCACCATGCGCGTCGGCTGGAACTACGGCGGCTCCGCCATCTACGGGGGGCTCGTGTCGCTGACGGACTGCACGCTGCTGCCCAAGGACTGCTTCGACTTCGCCTACGGCCAGATCGTCGGCACGCCCGCACTGGCGATCTACGGCGGCGCGGTCACGGCGTCGGGCCTCACCGCGCGGGGTGGAACCGGTTGCTGGTGCGCGTTCTGTCCGGTACCGGCCGCATCGAATCCAGCGATCCACGCGGCATGGGGCACCGATGTGCGCATCACCGACTCGAACCTGCAGGCCGGTGTCGGACCACTGGCACAGAGCGCCGTGAGCGGAATCGCCTCGACCCGCCTCGCCCGCAACACGCTCGTGCCGATCCTCGGCGGCACGCCGACGACGGGCGGCGTGTTGGCCGATGGCAACCTCGTCGGACTGCGTATGACGGCGGGCTTCGTGCGCGGCCAGACCGCCACTGTGGTCGCAACGTCGGGCACCTCGCTGGGACCGCTGCTCATCGGGGCCTCCTTCGACGCCATCGGCGTTGTGGCCCCCGGCATCGAAGGCATCTACTGGCTGCAGTCCGCCACGTTCGTGCCGTTGCAGCTCGCGTTCCCGGCCGCCGGCGCCACCGTGAGCACCAACATCGCCGTTCCGTCCAGCCCCGGGCTGCTCGGTGCCTGCGCCTGGGTGCAGGCCGCGCAGTTGGCGCCCTCAGGGGCGTGGTACGCGTCGCCACTGGTCGGCGGCGTGGTGCGCTGACCGGCGCCGGCGGTCTCAGAGCAACGGCACGTCGGCGTCGCCGAAACGTTCGACCGGGCAACCCGTGCGCTGCAGCAGCGACAGCCACAGCCGGCACAACGGCGTGTCGCGCGGCGATCGCACGAGCCGCCCCTGCGGCAGGGTGCCGTCGCCGCGGCCGGCGAGCAGGATCGGCAGGTCGTGCGGGCTGTGTTCGTTGCCGTCCGACATCGCCGACGCGAACACCACGAACGAATGGTCGAGCACCGTGCCGTCGCCTTCGGGCAGCGCCGCGAGCTTGTCGAGCAGCGCCGCCCACCGTTCGACGTACCAGCGGTTGATCGTCGCGTACGGCCGCTTCTTCGCCTCCTTGCCCTCGTGGTGCGAGAAGTCGTGGAAGCCGCCGGCACAGCCCGGCAGGAACGAGAAGTCGCGGCCGCTGACTTCGTTCGCCAAGAGGAACGTCACCACGCGCGTCGCATCGGTCGCGAACGCCAGCGCGATCAGATCGGTCATCAACTCGACGTGCGTGGCGTGGTCGGCGGGTGCCCCGTCCGGCGGCGCCTGCTTGCCGTCGATCGCGGGCGCCGCACCGCGCGCGGCGGTGGCCTCGATGCGCCGTTCGAGCGCGCGCACGCTGTCCTCGAACTCGGCGAGCCGCTGCTGGTCGCGGCGACCCAGCCGGGCGCGCAGCCGGTTCGCATCGGCGCGCACCGCGTCGAGCACGCTCGCGCGCGTCGCATCGGCGGCCAGCGCCTGCGACCGGAACAGGCGGTCGAACACGCGGGCCGGCACGATCTCCTTCGGCAACGGCCGGTCGGCGGCGCTCCACGCGATCGAACCGCCGTAGATGCTCGAGTAACCCATGTCCTCGACCGGGTAGATCGGATCGCAGCCGAGTTCGAGCGACGGCAGCGGCGTGGTCGCACCCAGATGCCGCGCCGCGACCTGGTCCATCGACTCCGCGTTGTGCAGGTCGCGCCCGCCGGTGCGCCGGATCTTCACGCCGGTGAGCAGCGGCGCCACCTTCGCGTAGTGCCCGTCGCCGTCGATGCTCTCCTTGTTGGCGAGACCACGCAGCACCGTCACCTGCGTGCGCCACTTCGCGAGTGGTTGGAGGATGAACGACGGCTCCCAGCCGCCGAACGCCGCGGGCTTGGCATGCCAGGCCGAAGGCAGGGCGCCGTTCGGCATCACCAGGATCGCGAGCCGGGTCGGGAACGCGGGCGGCCGCTTCGGCGCGAGACCTTCCAGCCACGGCAGGCAGAGCGTGGCTCCCGTGCCGCGCAGGAACGTGCGTCGGCTGCAAGCGGGCAACGTCATCGGGCACCTCCGGAACGACGGGTGAACAACGGCGACGTGGCGACCGCCACCAACGCCGCCGAGAAGCGATCGTCGCCCGCGCGCACGGCCGCGACGAGGCGGCGGATCTCGGCTTCGTCGGCAATGGTCGTCGGCCGGCCGAGCGCGTAGACGAGCAGTGCGCGGACCACCGCCCGCCGCACGTCGTCGCCGCGCGCCAGCAGCGCGTCCTTCAACGCCACCGGCCCGTCGAGCTTCGTGCCGTCCGGCAGTTCCCCCTGCGCGTCGATCGGCTGGCCGTGCAGTTCGGTGCGCCAGCGGCCGACCACGTCGAAGTTCTCGAGCGCGAAGCCGAGCGGGTCGAGGCTCGCGTGGCAGCTGGCGCAGGCACGGTCGCGGCGATGCCGTTCGAGGCGCGCGCGCAGCGAAGCCCCTTCGACGGGCACGTCGTCGGCCGGCAGCGGTTCGACGTTCGCGGGCGGCGGCGGCGGCGGCGTGCCGAGCAGCTGGTCGAGGATCCAGCGCCCGCGCAGCACCGGGCTCGTGCGCAGCGGATGCGAACTCACCATCAGCACGGCGCCGAGGCCGAGCACGCCGCCGCGGCGGCGGTCGGGCACCGGCACCTTCACGAACGTGGCCCCGGCGACGTCGCCGAAGCCGTAGTGCTTCGCGAGCGTCGCGTTCAGCCAGGTGTGGTCGGCGTCGACCAGCTCGAGCACACGCCCGTCGTCACGCACGAGACCCTGCACGAACGCGACCGCTTCTTCGTGGAACGACGGCCGCAGGTCGTGCTGCCAGATCTGCGGATAGCGGCGGAAGTCGGCGTTGGCGGTCAACACGTCGCGGAAGCGCAGCCACTGCGCGGCGAAGTCGACGGCGAGCGAACGGCCGGCGTCGGCGGCGACGAGGCGCCGCACTTCGGCGGCGATCGCGTCCGGGGTGCCGAGGTCGCCGGCATCGGCGCGCGCGCGCAGCGCGGCATCGGGCGGAGCCGCGGTCAGGAAGTAGGCGAGCCGCACCGCGAGTTCGTGCGGCGTGAGCTGCGTCGGTGCGTCGGGCACGCCACGCTCGACGCGGAACAGGAACGACGGCGAGGCGAACACCGACCGCAGCAGGGCCGCGCGCGCAGCGGACTCGCCGACGGTGCCGGCCAACCGTTCGTGCGCGCCGAGCCGTTCCTGCAGTTCGCCGTCGTCGAGCGGGCGCCGGAACGCCTGCGCCAGGAACGGCCCGAACGTCGCCGCGAGGTCCTTGCCGTCGCCGAACACGCGCGCGGTCGTCGCCGGATCGGCGAGCATCGCGTCGGCGATGCGGCCGGCGAGGTCGAGGTGGCGTTCGAACAGCAGCGGTGACACCGCCATGCCGTCCCCACCGTTGTCGAAGCCGTAGGTGCGCGGGTCTTCGGGCAGGAACTCCGCCAGCGGCAGGCGCAGGCCGGCCACCGCGTGCACGGTGCGTTCGTACTCGGTGCGCGACAGGCGCCGCATCGTCACCACGGCAGCGTCGGCTTCGACCGCGGCGAGCGCCTCCAACGCGACCAGCACCGCCTCGCGTTCGGCGGCGTCGGGAACGGGCTCGTCGGCGGGCGGCATCGTCCGCGAACGCACGCGCGCCAGCGCCTTGTCGATCGTCGCCACCGCGACCGAACCGGCGCCACCGGCGAACAAGGGCTCGAGGTCGAAGTCGCGTTCGGCGTCGGCGCCCGCGTGGCAGCTGCCACAGTGCTTCTGCACGACCGCGGGCAACCCATCCTGCGCCGACGCCGCGCCGACCGTGGCGACGGCGATCATGGCGGCGTGGACGAGGACCCGGCAGCGCATCCGCACAGTATTACTGCGTCGAGGCGGGCGCGGACGAGCCCTCACTTCTTCGGCGGCGGTGGTTCCGCTTGCAGCACCCGCAGCGCGGCCAGCGCCGCCGCATCGATCGCCAGCGCCGCAGGTTCGGCCTCGTGCAGAGCGACCGTCACGGTCCCGACCCGCACCCGCCGCGCGAACCGGCCGGGGTGTTCGGCCCTCTTGCGTCGCGACGCCGACGCCCGACCATGACGCCCGATGTCCGCGCGTTCGCAGCTCCTGCCGGCACTGGTCGCCGTCGCCGTGGCGATGGGTCCCGTGCCGGCGCAGAGCTTCCACCTGCGCGCCGCGATCGACTACCCGCGCACCGCCGACGCCAACGCGATCACCGCCTTGAACGAACGGCTCGCCGCCGGCGAGACGACGTTGCCGGCGAACGGCAAGAGCGGCCGCCTGCGCGCGCTGCTCGCGGCGCTCGGCGTCCCGGAGTCGAGCCAGATGCTGGTGTTCAGCAAGACCAGCCTGCAGCGCCATCGCATCGGGCCGCGCAGCCCGCGCGCGATCTACTTCGGCCCCGACGTCTACGTCGGCTGGGTGCCGGGTGCCGCGGTGCTCGAGATCGCCGCCGGCGACCCGAAGCTCGGCCTGGTCTTCTATTCGCTTGCGCAGGATCCCGACTCGCCCCCGCTGCTGCGGCGCGACGATTCGTGCCTGTCGTGCCACGCCAGCGGCCGCACGCACGACGAACCGGGGCTGGTCCTGCGGTCGGTGTTCCCCGACGCCGACGGCGATCCGATCGCGAGCGCGGGCGAGACCGACGTGACGACGGGCACGCCGCTCGCCGAACGTTGGGGCGGCTGGTTCGTCACCGGCACGTTCGCCGGCGAACATCGCGGCAACGGGATCGCCGTGCGCGACGAGCAGCGCCGCTGGCACGTGCCGCCGCGCGCCGCAACCGACCTGCGCGCGTTCGCCGCCGAGTTCGCCGTGGACGACTACCTCGCGCCGACCAGCGACGTCGGCGCGCTGCTCGCCTTCGAGCAGCAGGCCACGGTGCACAACCTGCTGGTGCGCGCGTCGCTGCAGATGCGCTGGCTGCTGGCGTGCGACCGCGAACTGCACACCGGGGACCACGACGATGCCGCCGGCGGCGGGCTGCGGCCGACCACCGCGCGCATCGCTGACGGCCTCGCGCGCGAGATCGCCGCTGCGCTGCTGCTCGCCGACGAACCGGCGCTGCCAACACCGGCGGCGGCGGCGGAACCGTTCGCCGGCGTGTTCCCGACGCTCTGGCCGGCCGACCCGACCGGCACGCGCCTCGGCCGGTTCGACCTGCGCGAACGCACCTTCGTGCTGCCGCTGTCGCCGATGGTGCACTCGCCGGCGTTCGCCGCCCTGCCCGAACCGCTGCGCGAACGAGTGCTGGAACGCCTGCGCATCACCCTGAAGCGCGGCCGCATTCCCGGCGGCGTGCAGCTCTCGGTCGAGCAGCGCGGCGTCTTGCACGCGCACCTGCAGGCGACCCTGGCCGGCTATTGAGAACCGCGCCGACCGCCGGTCGACGGCCGTCAGGGTGGAGCCGGCGGCCGCAGGCCGAAGGGATACCGAACGTATGCGGCTGGCGACGAAACCCGCCGCGGCAGGTTTCCTCCCAGCAGGCAAGGACTAGAGTCGCGCGGTCGCCCACCCTCCGATTCCGAGGAAGAACATGCCTGCCCGACCCCTCTGGCGGTTCGCCGCTGCGTTCGCGTTCACTCTCCCCTGGTTCGCCGGCTCGGTCCTGGGCCAGTGCCAACCGGCCTGGCAGGTCGGTCCGGCAGCACCCGGCCCCGACGACCAGATCCACTGCCTCGCCGAACTGCCGAACGGTGACGTCGTCGCGGGCGGCCGGTTCCTGGTCGCGGACCACCAGATCGCCAACCACGTCGCGCGCTGGAATGGCAGCCAATGGTCGGCCCTCGGCAGCGGCACCAATGGCGAAGTCTTCGCAGTTGCCGTGCTGAGCACCGGCGATGTCGTCGTCGGCGGCCAGTTCACGTCTGCCGGCGGCGTCGCCGCCAGCAACCTCGCCCGCTGGGACGGAACCGCCTGGCACGACCTTGGCGGCGGCACCAACGGCGTCGTCCATGCCTTGCAGGCCCTGCCGGGTGGCGAACTCGCGATCGCCGGCAACTTCACGACCTCGGGCGCGGTCGCCACCAACCGGCTGAGCCGCTGGAACGGCAGCACGTTCACGACGTTCGGCACGCAACCGAACTGGACCACGCCGCGGCGCGCGCTCGCCCGGACGCCGAACGGCGACCTGTTCGTCGGCGGTGCCAGTGGCGGCTCGCTGGGCCTGTTCCGGTTCGACGGCACGAACTGGTCCACGATTGGCGGCACCAGCAGCATCAACGCCACGATCTACGCGCTGGCGGCGACACCTTCGGGCGACGTCTACATCGGCGGAGCGTTCAGCCTGGCTGCGGCACTGACCAGCCCACACCTGGTGCGCTTCGACGGCACGTCGATCCAACCGGTCGGCAATGGCCGCCCGCAGGCCGTGTTCGCGCTGGCCATGGACGGCACGGATCTGCTCGCCACCCGCTCGCAGTCGGGCGTGCGCGAACTCGAACGGTGGAATGGCGTGGCGTGGACGCCGATCGGCGACTTCACCGGCTACGGCTCGAGTTCCATCCTCCGGCGCAGCAATGGCTCGATCGCCGTTGCCACCACCGTCTCTCCGGACGGAATCGCCGCCGAGTTCGGCGTGCTCGAGTGGAACGGCGCGGCCTACGCCCGTCTCGGTGCGCCGAAGCCACCGCTGGTGCAAACCTTCGCGACACTGCCGAACGGCGACATGATCGTCGGCGGTGACTTCACCTCGATCGGTGGCGTGGCCGCCAGGTTCGTCGCGCGCTGGGACGGCTCGGCATGGCATCCGCTCGGCCTCGGCGTGGACAACGTCGTGACCGCAGTCACCGCGGCCCCGGACGGCAGCGTGGTCGTCGCCGGCTTCTTCACGGAGGCCGGCGGCGCGCCGGCGAACCGCATCGCCCGTTGGAACGGCTCGACCTGGACGACCCTCGGCGGCGGCCTGGGCTGGCCGCCGTCACAGCTCGCCTACACCACCGACGGCTCCCTCTACAGCTGCGGCCTCGGCAGCCCGTCGTTGAACCGCTGGGACGGCGCCACGTGGACGCCGGTCCCGGGCGTGCAAACGCACGTGACCCGCATGGCCGCGCATCCGGACGGTCGCCTCGTCGTGGTCGGTGGCTTCACGGCTTCCCTGAACGGGTTGCACACCTACGCCAACGGCACCTGGACGGGGCTGCCGCCGTTCACCGGCAGCGCGACGTCGGTCCTGGTGCGCGCCAACGGCAACATCGTCGCGAGCGGGTTCCTCGCCATCAACGGCGTCTCCGTCGGCGTCCTCGAGTGGAACGGCAGCACCTGGTTGCCGGTCGGCGGCGGCAGTCCTGGCATCACCAAGGCGGTGGTCGAACTGCCCGATGGCGATCTGGTCGCGGCGGAGTCACTCGGTTACTCGGCCAACTTCACCAGCGTGTTGCGCCGGTGGCACGGTGGCACCTGGACCACCTTCGCCACGGCCAACCGCGACATCACCTGGCTCGGCGCGAGCAACCGCGGCGAACTGTTCGCGAGCGGCGTGTTCACGGCGATCGAGGGCCTGGTCTCGGCGTCGTTCGGCATGGCGATCGCCACCTGCCCGGCCAGCGTGGTGCCGTTCGGCGCCGGATGTGCCGGCGGCGCAGGTCCCGTGACACTGTCGACGCTCGACCGGCCGTGGCTCGGCAGCACGTTCGACAGCGAGGCAGTCGGCATGACGCCGCTGTCGCTCGCCTTGCACGCGGTCGGCACCACGCCGTTCGCCGCACCGCTGCCGCTCGGCGCTCCGGGCTGTTCGCAGCTCGTGGACCCGCTGTTCCTCGGCGTGCTGTTCCCCGCGAACGGCCGCGTCGCGGCACCGCTCGCCGTGCCGAACTCGGCCGGACTCGTCGGTCTCGTCGTGCGCACGCAGGTGATCGGACTCGAACTCGACGCGGCGCTCGCGCTCGTGCGCACGACGAGTTCGAACGCGCTGCTGTTGACGATCGGCGCGTTGTGAACGCGCGCCGCACCGCGTGAAAAAAATCTGCGCGCCGCGGCCGCGACGTAACTCGTCGCGTTCCTTCGCGCGCCCATCGGCGCACGCACCGATGGCCACTCGACATCGAATCGCGACCGCGCGCGCACCAGTTCGATTTGCGCGCGCACCCGATGCCGACAACCCACGCGGGCGCGGCTCGACCCCTTGTCGGATCGAGTGGATCTGGTAAGGGCGCAATCCCGAACACGCCGCGCCCGACTTCGTCCCACGGTGCCGCCGGGGCACCGCCGCCGCCGACCGCTTCTCGATCCGGGCCAGAGGTCCGTACCTGGAGTCTGCCCAGGTTCGCCGCGACGTGTTTGCCACCTCGTAGCTCCGCCGCACCATGCTCGATCCCCTCCCCACCTCCGTAC